>CAYNGO010000041.1:0-4349 GCA_964397025.1 uncultured Weeksellaceae bacterium | reverse complement strand
AAGTTTTTAGGTAAATTAAAATTAATTGAGAAAATATTATCTATTTCTGATATTTTTATTTTGCCTTCACAAACTGAAAGTTTTGGATTAGTTGCTCTTGAGGCTATGGCTAGTAAAGTCGCTGTAATTTCTTCGAATAGTGGAGGTCTTCCAGAGGTTAATATAGATGGCTATACAGGTTTCTTATCAGATGTTGGTGATGTGGAGAAGATGTCTGAAGATATGGCTCTACTAATGAAAGATAAAAAAATGTTGTTACAATTTCAACTAAATGCTTATAAGCATGCCAAATCTTTCGATATGCCCAAAGTACTTCCTATGTATGAGGAGATCTATTTTAATTTATGTGATAAGAATCCAAAATGAAAAAGATAGGTATAACTGGTGGAATTGGTGTTGGAAAAACATATGTTTCCAATATTTTAAAGAGGTTGAATTATCCAGTATATAACTCTGATCTAATATCAAAAAATCTTGTTAATACTAATACTGATCTGATTACTGCTATTAAGCAAGAGTTTGGTGATGATATATATCATAATAATTTAATTCAGTCATCAAAATTAGCTGCTTTAGTCTTTGCTGATCCTTTAATATTAAATAAGCTAAATTCTTTGGTCCATCCTTTTGTAAAAAAAGATTTTAATAAATGGTGTGATAAACAAGACTCTAAGTTAGTTTTTAAAGAAGCTGCTATATTGTTTGAAAGTAACTCTAACATAGATCTAGATGCAGTTATATGTGTATGTGCTAATGAGGAAATTAGGATTTCAAGAATTAAAGCAAGAGATAATAAAAATCTAGAAGAAATAAAATTAATCATTTCTAGACAGTTAAATCAAGAAGAAAAAGAAAATCTTTCAGATTATAAAATTATTAATGATGGAAAGAGTTCGCTTTTATTACAGATTGATAAAATTCTAAGAGATTTAAAAAAAGTATCTTATTAAAAGATATAAAATAGTAAGATCAATGAATAGTAAGACTCCAAATAAAGTTGGATTCATATCATATAATTCTTTAAGTTTTTTCCAAAAATCTTCCACAAGGTAAATTTAGTAATTTATCTTAACTCTAAAACAGCTATGTTTTCTACATGATGAGTTTGAGGAAACATATCTACTGTTTGAATTTTTGTTAGTTTATATTTTTCTTTTAAAATAGATATATCTCTGGCTTGAGTAGCGGAGTTACAGCTTACATAAACGATTCTTTTAGGTAAAATATTAAGTATTTGTTCAACTACTTTTTTATGCATGCCATCTCTAGGAGGATCAGTGATAATAATATTTGGATGTCCATTTTTAAATATAAATTCTTCTGTAAATATATCTTTCATGTCTCCTGTGTAAAATGTACAGTTTTCTATATTATTAAATTTAGCATTTTCATAAGCTGCTATTATACCCTCTTCAACTGAATCTATTCCAATAACTAGTTTAGCTTTTTTTGATACATATTGTGCTATAGTTCCTGTGCCAGTATATAAATCATAAACAATATCATTTTTATTTATTTCTGCTAAATCTCTAGTAATGGAATATAATCTTTTGGCTTGTTTAGAATTTGTCTGAAAAAATGATTTTGGCCCTATTTTGAAAACCAGATCGTCAATTTCTTCAGTTATATGATCTTTGCCGCTAAAACATATTATATCTTGATCATATAAAGTATTATTTCCTTTTGAATTTACTGTGTATAGTAATGATGTAATTTTTTCAAATGTATTATTAATATAATTCATTAATAATTCTATTTTTTCAATATCATTATTAAAAAACTGAACTAGAACCATTAACTCACCAGTGGTTGAGGTTCTAATTAATAAGTTTCTAAGTAAGCCCGTTTGATTTCGTAAATCAAAATATAGGAGTTTGTTTTTGTCAGCAAATTTTTTAACTGCTAGCCTAATTTTATTAGAAGGTTCTTTTTGAAGATAGCATTTATTTAAATCAATTACTTTATCAAACATTCCTGGAACATGAAATCCAAGAGCATCTTTGTTTTTTATTTCTGAATCATTTGCTATCTCTTCTTGAGTGAGCCATCTTTTATTAGAAAAAGTAAATTCCATCTTATTTCTATAAAAATACTCTTCTTCACTTCCAAGAATTTTATTATATTTTGAAATGCTAACTCCACCAATTCTAGTAAGATGATTTAAAACTTCATTTTGTTTGAATTTTAATTGACTTTGGTAATCCATATTTTGCCATTTACAGCCACCACAAGAACCAAAGTGCTCACATATTGGATCAACTCGGGATTCAGATTTTTTTATTATTTGATTGATATTAGCTTCCCAATATTTTCTACGTTTTTTAAAGACAGTAATATTACATATATCTCCTGGCACTCCACCTTTTACAAAAATAATAACACCATCATGTCTAGCAACTGATTTCCCCTTTGTAGCTGTATCTATGATTTCAATATTTTCTAATTCAATAGGCTTTCTTCTATTTTGTCTTGGCATATTACAAATTTAGTTATTATTGATTTAAAGCATTATCTTTGTATTATAAAATACTTTAAGATGAATACTGATAAAGAATATATTGAAAAAGAAAACAAATTTGGTGCTCACAACTACCATCCACTGCCAGTTGTTTTAAGTAGAGGTGAGGGTGTTTATGTATGGGATATAAATGACAAGAAATATTATGATTTTTTATCTGCTTATTCCGCTGTTAATCAAGGTCATTGCCATCCAAAAATCTTAAAAGCACTTAATGCCCAAGCTTCTAAATTAACATTAACTTCCAGAGCTTTTCATAATGATGTGCTTGCAGATTACGAAGAGTTTATAACTAATCTTTTTGGATATGACAAGGTACTTCCGATGAATACTGGTGTTGAGGGTGGTGAAACAGCAAATAAGCTTGCTAGAAAATGGGGGTATATGAAAAAAGGAATTCCAGAAGATAAGGCAAGAATAATTTTTGCAAATGGAAATTTTTGGGGTAGAACGTTAGCAGCTATATCAAGTTCTGATGATCCATTATCCTACAAAGGTTTTGGTCCATATATGCCAGGCTATAGTTTAATTCCATATAATGATTTGGGTGCTTTAGAGCATGAATTTCAGGACACAAATGTTGCTGCTTTTATGGTAGAGCCAATTCAAGGTGAAGCAGGTGTAGTTGTTCCTGATGAAGGTTATCTTTCAGGAGTTAGAGCATTATGTACTAAATACAATGTTTTGTTTATTGCTGATGAGGTTCAAACAGGTATTGCACGAACTGGAAAGATGCTTGCTTGTGATTTTGAAGATGCTCGACCAGATATTTTAATTTTAGGAAAAGCTATATCTGGAGGGGTACTGCCTATCTCTGCAGTTCTAGCTGATGATAATATTATGCTTTGTATTCAACCAGGTGAACATGGCTCTACATTTGGTGGTAATCCTTTAGCTTGTAAAGTAGCTCAAGCAGCTTTAGAAGTAGTTATAGATGAAGATTTGGCGGCTAATGCTGATGTTTTAGGTAAATTATTTAGAAGTGAACTTAATAAAAGATTAGCATTAACAAATATTGTAAAATTAGTAAGAGGGAAGGGGCTTTTAAATGCTATTGTTATTAACGATTCTGAGGATAGTTCTACAGCATGGGATATGTGTTTAGCTTTAAGAGATAATGGTCTTTTAGCAAAACCTACTCATGGAAATATTATTCGCTTTGCTCCTCCATTAGTAATTTCAGAAGAGGAACTTTTAAATTGTATAGATATTATAGTAACTACGATTAAAAGTTTTGATTAATCAGATATTTTGTATCTTTACCATTAGAAATGAAAAAAATATTACATAAAATAGGAGTTTATTCACTAGCTTCATTTGTTCTGTTTCTTAGTATAGGTTTTAATATTTCTAAGATATCATGTCATGAAAAAAGTATCATTGCAATTGGAGATTCTCAATCTACTTGTCATGAAGATGTTAATAATATTTGTGTTTTGGAAACTAACACTGAATCATGCTGTACTGTTGAGAAAGCTATAGAATGTTGCTCATCATTTAAGAATTTGTGTGATAAAGAACTTTCAAATATTAAATATGATTTTTATACATTAATTTCAGATAAATTTGATCTTAAAGATGTAGTTTTTAATTACATAAATATTTATTTTTTTAATAATTATTCATTTTTAGTATTTTATGATTTAAATGATTATGATTTACCCCCTCCATTATCTAGAAAATTAGTTTTATCTAAAATTCAATCTTTCTTAATTTAAGATTTATTTATAGCATCTAAATGATGTGTAAATAAATGTTTAATTTAAATTAAAGAAGATATGAAAAATATTATAAAAATTTTAGTAGTAGTTTGTCTTAATATAAACGCTAC
>CAYNGO010000040.1:0-15627 GCA_964397025.1 uncultured Weeksellaceae bacterium | reverse complement strand
ACTATAAAAAGAAAGTCAGAAGATGGCTTTAAAAAACTAAACACAACATTAAAAAATAATAGATTAACAAATAACTAAGATTATGAAAAAACGACTACTTATATTACTGTGCTTGCCTTTGCTATTTAGTTCTTGTGTAAATGATTCTCAGAAAAATAAAATTCAAGATTCTATTACAGATACTCTGTTTAGCTTTAATGTGACTTCAAAAAATTCTGAATTAACTTCAAAATCAGGAAAAGATGTCTCATTAAATGAAATGACAACAATAAATGTTAAATCTGGAGATAAAATCCTTTTTAAGACTTTTAATTTCACTTTAGATAATAAAGTTGATGAAGCTCTAAATTTTTATTTAGATAATGGAACCCTAATGTGTAATGCTCCAACTAATTTATCTATAATGAGTATGCCTCCTAATGGAGATGGTCTAAATACTTTTAATGCTGGAGAAAATTTTGAGATTTCTGGGATGACTCTAATTAAAGTGAACTCAATAAATTTTGTAATTTCTGACTTTAAAAAAATAGATTAACAAAAATCTATTTATGCATAAATACTTACAAGTGAATAGATTAAAAAATTATAATTTTGCAAGAATTTATTTTACATTACAGAAACTATGATTAAAAAAATTACTTTTAAGATTATGAAAAAACTACTAATTATTCTTGTTTTATGTTTGTCACTTTTTACAAGTGCACAACAGCAAATTACTAAAACAATGATTCATGATGGTATTTTAAGAGATTATATTGTATATATACCAGCAAGTTATGATGGTAGTAATGCCTATCCTTTACTATTTAGTTTCCATGGTGGGGGAGGAACATCTAGTGATTTTATTAATACAAATGATATGAGACCTATTGCTGATACAGCAGGATTTATTGCAATATACCCTCAGGCTGCAATTGACCCAGATGATGGTAGTTTTTCATGGCTTCATAAGGCGCCAACTACTCATAATGATATATTCTTCATTGAAGCAATTATAGATACGCTTATTACTCAATATATGATTGATAATAATAGGGTTTATGCATGTGGTTATTCAGAAGGTGGTATTTTTTCTTACGAACTTGGATGCAGACTAAATAATAGAATTGCAGCGTTTTCTTCTGTTTCTGGAAGTATGTTAGATGATGCTTTTCGAGATAGTTATTATAATCTAGGATTTTGTTCTCCAGTTCATCCTACTGCTGTTCTTTTAATTCCTGGTACAAATGATATGAGCCCTCATTCTACATATAGTGGATTTCAACCATATTATATGTCTGCTGATGAGATTACAACTTATTGGTCAAATTATAATAATACCGATATTAATCCTATAATTTCTCAATTACCAAATATTAATACTTCTGACGGAAGTACTGTTGAGAGGCGAGTATGGGAAAATGGGGATAATTGTGTTAGAGTAGAAGAATTAAAGGTAATTGGCGGAGATCATGACTGGCCAGGAAGTTGGGGGAATATGGATATTAGTGCAAGTAATGAAATATGGAGCTTTGTATCTAAATTCAATATGAATGGATTAATTGATTGTAATACTTCAAGTAATTATGAAATTAATGATTTTCAGAATAGAAAGATTCTCGCAATCACTGATATGTTAGGAAGAAACATAAAAGAATTAAAAAATACTCCACTTTTTTATCTTTATGATGATGGTTCAGTTGAGAAGAAGATTATTTTAGACTAGGTCCAGTCCAGATTACCAAAGGCTTATTTATAATCTGTTTTATATCTTAAACTTATGTGACATGATACGTTTATTTTATATAAGTTTTTTAATAAAAAGTTATATATTGATATAAAAGTGTAAATTTGTATTAATAATGGCATTCTCTAAAAATATAAATAATGTTTTTTCTTTAGTTTTTTCTGAAAAGAATATTAAGAATGCTGAAAAATATATTTTATACATTGCTTCATTAGGTTTTGTGTTGCATCTAATCTTAATTTTTCTTAATTCTTATAATCTAATTGAAATTAGTTTTGGAGAAAGTAATCTCCTTAGAAACCCAATTTCTGCACTTTACACCCCGTTTTCTTTTATACTAATTTATGAAGCATTTTTATTAGTTTATTATATACCAAGATCATTTTCAACCGCTGTAAGCAAACAGTATGAAATAATGTCGCTTATTATTATAAGAAAAATATTTAAGGATATTCCATTAGTGGATTTGAATGCAAATTGGCTGACAACTACAAATAACTTACAGCTAATCTATGATCTATTAGGAATTCTTATTGTCTTTTTTCTAATATATCTTTTTAAAAAAATACAAAAGAAAACACCAAAGAGAATTAGCAATAAAAAATTAGATCTTTTTATAGCTTCAAAAAAAGTAATTAGCCTGTTACTCACTCCGATATTAATTATCGTATGCTGTTTAAGTTTTTACAGCTGGCTAAAAGGAATTGGAAATGAATCTGGATTTAACGAGAATATTAATTATCTTTTTTTTACTGACTTCTTTACACTTCTAATACTAGCAGATGTGTTCATACTACTCTTATCATTTCAGTACACAGAGAGATATTGTCAAATTATTAGAAATACTGGATTTATTATCTCTACTATTTTATTAAGACTTTCTTTCTCTACAGACGGTTTGTCAAGTATTTTACTAATAATTTCTGGAATAATATTTGGTCTGCTAATACTTTATATCTACAATTTAATGGCTGAAAAAAATTAAGGATAATTTCAAAAGAAAATATTTTATTCACGATCATAAGCTGATATATTATGCTTAGCATAATTTTTCCTTTTTATTTACTTTTCTTTGTTTTATGAAAAAGATAATTTTACTTTTAATTTCGTTAACAACAATAGTAAATGTTTGTTATGCTTAATTTCCTGTATTAGAAAGCACACAACAAAACAGTGTTAACTACTCTGAGATAGCTTCCTTTTCTGATTCTGAAGATGGTATTTATTCTGTTTTAGGTTTTGTAGTAGGCTTTTTAAGTATTTTATTATATTTTTTACCACTATTTTTATTGTTTTTACCTAATAAAGCTTTTCGAAAAGGGATTTATCTTGGATTATTAACTATGGTCATTTTAATTGTTGGGCTTCTTGTTTGGTTTTTTAGTAGTGGTGCGGAGATTGTTATTATGTAATTAATTATTTTAAAATTCTAATTTCTATTCTTCTATTTTTTTCTCTACCATTTTTTGTAGAGTTATTAGTTATTGGTTGCTTTTCACCATATCCTACACATTTTATACGTGATTCTAAAATTTCATTTCTAACTAAGTATGATTTAACGCTTTTAGCTCTATTATCAGATAAAATTATATTTGCATTATTATCTCCAATACTGTCTGTATGTCCTGCAATTTCAATTTTAATATTAATTTCCTTTCTTAAAAGTATAACTAAATTTTCTAAATCTTTAAAATATTGTTTTTGTATATTAAATTTTCCAGATTCAAAATTTAAATTTTTTATTTCAAATATTTCGGTATATAAATCAAATTGAAGATCAATACTTACTTGATTAATATTTTTATTTTTTTCAATAAAAATTATTTCGTCAAATTCAAATTTCTCTTTACTAATGTAGCTTGTTACAGTAAATTCAATTCCTTGAACTAAATCTATAATTCCTTCTCCATTATTATCAATATTTATTACATAATTTGTATCAGATGAAGATAATATTATTACAGCATTTGGATATGAAATTCCAAATTCATTTTTTAAAGTGATTTTAGTTTTTGTAAAATCAAAATTTTGACCAATCACTTGATAAAATGATAAAGAAAAAAATAAAAAAAACAAATAATTTTTCATATTACAAATCTAACTTATTTATAGCCAGGAAAATATATATCTTTTGTTAAGGATAATTATAACAATGAAACTAAATAATGTTATTTAATATTGGATTATTATTCAAATAGTTAAATTATTAAAGCTTTCTTTATAGCAATGCAAATATTTAATTTGAAAAGAATTTGTATAATATTTAAGGTCATCCAGATCATAACAATATCTTTTTTAGAAAGTTATTTAGTAGATTTGTAATATGAAAAAAACACTACTATTATTGTTGTTTATTCCTATAATATTTTCTTGCGGAATAGATAATGAAAGCAAAAAAAAGAACAATAACTTAATGCCCATAGCAAAAAAAATACCTCAAAAAAATATTTATCACTCAGATACTATTATCGATAACTATGATTGGATGCGTTTATCTGATTCACAGAAAAAATCTAATTCAGATATTCAAACAAAAGATGTTACTGAATATTTAAATTCTGAGAATGATTATCTTAAAAAAGAAATGGTAGACACTGAATCATTTCAAGAAAATTTATTTAATGAATTTGTTTCAAGAATAAAGCAAGATGATGAATCTGTACCAGTTAGCTCTAATGGATATACATATTATTCAAAATATAATAAGGAAGAGGATTATCCATGTTATTATAGAAAGCAAAATATAGATAGTTCCAAAGAAGAATTATTATTGAATTTACCTATGATGGCTAAGGGATTAAGCTATTTTTCTATGCAAGATAGAGCTGTAAGTGAAAACAATCAATTCTTGGCTTATAGTCTTGATTTATTATCTAGGAGAGAGTATACAATTTATATTAAAGATTTAAAAACAGGAAAAGTATTAGAAGATAAGATTGAGAATACAACTGGTAGGATTACTTGGGCTAATGATAATAAAACTATTTTTTATACAAAAAAAGACAAAGTTACCTTACGTTCTAGTCAAATATTTAGACATACTTTAGGTACTGATGCATCCAAGGATGTTTTAGTTTTTGAGGAGAAAGATGATACTTTTAGTTGTTTTATTTATAAAACAAAATCTAGAAAATATTTAATGATTGGTTCTTATCAAACACTATCAACAGAATATCAGTTTTTAGATGCTAATGATCCTTTAGGTGAGTGGAAAATTATACAAGCTAGAGAAAGGAATTTAGAATATTCTGTTAGCCATTTTGAAGATAGATTTTATATTCGAACTAATTGGGAAGCTAAGAATTTTAGACTGATGCAAACACCAATTAATGCAACTTCAAAAGATAATTGGCAAGAAGTTATTTCACATCGCCAAGATGTTTTCTTAAGAAGTTTTGATATTTTCAAGAATTTTTTGGTTGTTAATGAAAGAAAAGACGGTCTAAGTAAAACCAGAGTAATTAATTGGAAGGATAATTCTGAACATTATATTAGTTTTAATGATCCAAGCTATTCTTTATATTCTAGCTCTAATTTAGAGTTTGATACAGATATATTTCGTTTTGTATATACCTCTTTTACAACTCCTCGCTCTGTTTATGATTATAATATGTTAACTAAACAAAAGGAGCTCTTAAAACAAAAAATAGTTTTAGGTGGTGAATTTGATTCAGATAATTATGTTTCAGAGCGAATATTTGCTCTTAGTAGAGATGGTAAAACAAATATTCCTATTTCATTAGTTTATCGAAAAGGGATTAAAAATAACGGGGAAAGACCATTACTATTAAATGCATATGGTTCTTACGGCAGTAACTCTGATCCTTATTTCAGTTCTGTAAGACTAAGTCTTTTAGATCGAGGGTTTATTTATGCGATAGCACATATACGTGGAGGACAAGAAATGGGTAGGTATTGGTATGAAGATGGAAAACTACTTAAAAAGAAAAATACATTCTATGATTTTATAGATTGCGGTAAATATCTTATTGATAGTAAATTCACATCATCTGATCATCTGTATGCCTCTGGTGGTAGTGCAGGAGGTTTGTTAATGGGTGCAGTAATGAATATGGAGCCAGAATTATTCAATGGTGTAATTGCTGGGGTTCCCTTTGTAGATGTTATCAATACTATGTGGGATGAAACAATTCCTTTAACTACAAGTGAATTTGATG
This sequence comes from uncultured Weeksellaceae bacterium, assembly GCA_964397025.1. Classification (GTDB taxonomy): domain Bacteria; phylum Bacteroidota; class Bacteroidia; order Flavobacteriales; family BACL11. The sequence continues at coordinate 9,723 of CAYNGO010000040.1, read as the reverse complement.
AATGGGGTAATCCTAAAGATAAAGAATACTATGATTATATGAAATCTTATTCTCCTTATGATAATATTAAAGCTGTTAATTACCCAAATTTACTTATTACAGCAGGATATTGGGATAGTCAAGTTCAGTACTGGGAACCTGCTAAGTGGATTGCTAAACTAAGAGAGTTTAAGGCTAACGATAATTTATTACTTCTAAATTGTAATATGGATGTTGGACATGGCGGATCATCTGGTCGATTTGAGCGTTTAAAAGAAGTTGCTCTTGAGTATGCCTTTTTATTTAAATTAGAAAGTATTAAGCAATAATTAAGTTTAGATTATGAAATTTTTCTCTTTCTTTTTTTTATCTCTTATGTTTATATCTTGTGTAAATCCTCTTGAAATAAAATACACAGAAATTAGTTTAGAAAAAGATATTCTTGCACTTAGAGATTTAGTTCCTGAAGAAGAGCTGGTTGAATTGGTAGAATATATTTCATTAAGTTCTTCATTTGGAGTTAACTTAGTTGGCAAAACCTATAATGAGTTACTTAATGAAATTAAAGTATCCAAGCTTATAGAGTCAAAGGCTGATAATAGTTTTTTAATTGAAGATTTTAAAGAATTATTGAATCAACGTATTGAAAATCACATTTGTGATGATTTTAGTTTAGAAATGAATAAAAAAGGAATACATAATCATAATGATGTAAAAAATAATAAAATATCATTTGATGATGATAGTTATTTTATTGATTATTAGATTAATTACTTATTATTGATGCTAATATTTTTTAGTTAATTATTCATCTTATTATTTCCAACTATTTTAATTCATTATTTAACAACATGTTTCATGACTACATTTACAATATTGTAAATTATAAAAATGTAGAATAATAATTGATGTACTTGGAATGTAAATAAAGTTATTAGGTAGTACTACAATACTAAGTGAATGATTTACTATTGTAAATAGTAATACACTCCATGATATCCATAAAGCTTTTTTTAACCACTTTGTATTTATTGAATTTCTTATAAAGTAGATGGCTAAAAAAGAAATTATTAAGAATAAATAATCAATCATTACCCACCATACAGGAGCCTCTGAACAACAGCTAGCTGTACATGCTTTTGCTATAAATAAAAATGGAGTTGCTATGCAATGAATACCGCATAATGTACCTGCAATTATACCAATGCTATCAAGCGGTAAAATAACTTTATTCATTTTTTTTAAATTTAAATTTTTTGCAATTATAGTTTTTATTTTAATAAACGCAACTGATTTGCGTTAATTTTTATAATATTGCACATTATGAAATTAAAAAATAATAATCTGTTAGATTATAGATGTATTTTATCAGAAAAAGGAATTAGTAGAACTAAATTTAGGACTGACTTGGTGAATTTTTTTTACTCTTCTAATAAATCATTATCAGTAGAGGAGATTTTGATGCATTTTGATAATTCAATTAATAAGGTTACGGTTTATAGGTCTTTAGTAAGTTTTGAAAATAAAGGTTTAATTCATAAAGTACCTGATACTAATAATTTAATGAGGTATTCTTTATGTAGAGAAAATGAATGTAATTCTAGATCACATAACCATAATCATGGACATTTTATTTGTTATTCTTGTAATGAAACTTTCTGTTTAGAGGGGGTGAAATCACCAGAGATTATAGAGATTAAAGGTTTTTATGTTAAAGAACTCAAATTAACAGCAGAGGGATATTGTCAACAATGTTATAAAAATTAATATTAAAGAATTTAAAATGATTCAGTTATCAAACATAGAAAAAAAATTTAAAGATAAAGTTGCTCTTGATAATCTTTCACTAGAAGTAAAGAGTGGTGAAATATATGGTTTGTTAGGGGCTAATGGTGCCGGAAAATCTACAACTCTTAATTTGCTGCTTGGTTTCTTAAATCCAGATAAAGGTGATATTAAGATGCTTGACTCTGATGATAGTTCAGTAATCAATAAAGATAGGATTGGATATATTCCTGAAAATGTTAATCTCTATCCTTATCTTACAGGAATTGAAAATTTAGATTATTTCTCTAAGCTTGCTGGTTTGAAATTCACTTCTGAACAGTTATCTGATTTTCTTTTGGAATGTGGCTTAGAAAAGGAAGCTTTTAATAAATACATTTCTGAATATTCAAAGGGTATGAGACAGAAAGTTGGAATAGCTATAGCTTATGCTAAAAACGCAAAAATCTATCTTCTTGATGAGCCTGCAAGTGGTTTAGATCCATTATCAAGCAATGAATTATCAATATTACTAAAGAAGATGAGTAAGGCAGGTGCTACAATTCTTATGGCTTCTCATGATATATTTAGAGTTCGTGAAACTTGTGATAAGATTGGTATATTAAAAAATGGATCATTGGTTAAAGAAATGTTTTCCAAAGATGTTAGCTCTAGAGAATTAGAAAGTATTTATCTTGATTATATAAAAAATTAAATGAGAATTATTTTTTACAATGAATGGAGAGGGTTTCTAAGAAATAAATTATTTCTTTTTTTTATTTCCTTTTTTTTAATCTTATTATTTTTAGTAACATTTTTTGGAATTATCCAAAATAACAAACAGATTGAAAGCCAGAATGATGCTCATAGCCATATAAGAGCTCAATGGGATGAAATGAATCCTTCAAACCCTCATAGTGCTGCCCATTTTGGTACCTATGCCTTTAAGTCAAATTCAATCCTTAACAGTTTAGATGAAGGTGTTAATGCAGTTACAGGACTAGTCTTGCGTCTAGAAGGTCATAAACAGAATGAAGTTGCATTTTCAGAAGCCTCACAGTCTGTAACTATTTCAAAATTTGGAAAGTTGAAAGTTTCTCTTTTATTTCAATTTATTATTCCTCTTTTTTTGATATTTCTTGCTTTTAATATATATACTTCTGAAATATCAAGTGGTAGAATAAAGCTTTTGTTAATACAAGGGAATAGTTTGAAAAAAATTCTTTTTGCTAAAATATTTAGTCTCTTATCTTTAGCTACTATATTATTGCTATTTACTATTGCAATACAGTTTTTTCTAAACTTTAGTAAGATTGAATTGGATCAGCTTATTAGGTTAATTGTATTTTTCTGTAGTTATTTTGTCTATTATTTTATTATTATATCATTTACAGTACTACTCTCTCTTATATTTAAGAAAAGTACTTCTGCATTATCATTAACTATCATTACATGGCTTCTTTGGACAGTTTTTTTTCCAAAAACAGTAGGGAATTTTACTGAGAGTCTAACGCCTCTTCCTACAAGAATAGAATTAAGTGAAAAAATGAAAGAAGATCGATCTAAAGGTGTGGATGGTCATAACCCATTTGATGATAGAAAAAAAGATTTAGAGTTAGAGGTTTTAGCTAGATATGATGTTGATAGTCTTTCCCAGTTACCTATCAATTTTGCTGGTATTTTAATGCAAGCAGACGAGGAGTATGGAAATAAAGTTTGGGATAAGCATTATGGAGAATTATATAAAAATTTAGGCATTCAAAAAGGCAATTATCAACTCAGTGGCTTTATCAATCCATTTGCATCATTACAAAGTTTAAGTATGGCATCTGCTGGCACTGATTTATTTCATCATTTAGATTTCTTAAATGAAGCTGAAATTTATAGAAGATACTTTATTAAAACATTAAATGATGAATATGCTTTTGGGGGATCTAAAACTGGAGAGCGGGGATGGAAAGCTAGTAATGAATTTTTTAGATCAATAGATGATTTTAGTTATAAAAATGCTTCTTTTATTTCTATTCAATCTAAATATTTAACTGATTTTATCTGTCTTCTTTTTTGGGTTCTTACTCTAGTTTTTGCAATTAATTTTTTCTCAAGAAAATCATTAACACAATGAATTTAAGTATTTTTTTATTTGAATATAAACACTTTATTAGAAATAAAGCTAAACTCTTTTCTTATATCTTTTTTATGCTTTTATGTATTTTTTCTATTTATAATGGATATGAAATAATGCATAAACAACTCAATACAATTACAGAAATTAAAGACAAGCAGGAATTAGAATTTAATAAAATAACTGAATGGTTTGAAAATGAGAAAGGGCCAGATGATAAACCATGGGTTAAGATTGAAGATCCTTATTGGTCAATAAGATATACCCCTTCCTATGTTGTTAAGATGCCTTCTGTGTTATTTCCTCTAGGAATTGGTCAGTCTGAACAATTTGGATTCTATAAAAAAGTTAATAGATGGAGTTCGTCATTTGACACAGATATGGTTGAGGAGATCTCAAATTATGAAAGATTGATTAACGGTAATATTGACTTTTCTTTTCTTATAATATTTTTACTACCAATTCTGCTAATTATCCTCACTTATAATATTAATGGACTTGAGAAAGATTTAAATTTCAATAAATTAATTTCTATACAAAATAAAAGAAAGAATTCTTGGATATTTAGTAGATTGTTATTTTACCTTTTTTTATTAATATTCTCTGTTGACATTTTGATTTTAGGTGTTGGTTTTTTTAATGAGGCATTTTCTAATATCGCATCTATTTTGAAAATAGTTGTGCTATCTAATTTGTATATTATCTCATGTTCTTTTATTTTTTATTTTATAAATAAACATGCGCTAAGCAGTAGTTCTGTTGCATTTAAAATGATTAGTATTTGGTTGTTGTTTTGTGTTATTATTCCGGGCTCTGTTCATCAGTATGTAAGTATGAAATATCCTGCAAATTATATGACTGATTTCTTAGATGTAAATCGAAAACAAACCTATGAGGTGTTTAAATTAGATAATATTGATTTATATGATTTCTTAATAGAAATACATCCTGAATTAGTTGAAACAAATAAGTCTGATGAAGAAACATTAGATAATCAGTTAATAAGAAGAAGTGTAAGCTCTATTATTAATCAAATGAATATTGCTGCTGCTGATGAAATAGAAATTCAGAATGATGATAAAAATAATCTTATAAAATCTAGCTATTTCTTTAATCCGGTTTCATATGTGCAAAATCTATGGAATTCTTATACTTCTACTGATTATAATGCTTATAAAAACTTTCGTTTAGATATAGAAAAATCTGTTATTGCTCGAAACAAATTAATTGTATTAGAATTATGGAAAGAAAATAAAGTTGATGCAGAAACTTATAATAGGTATTTAGAAACTTTAAATAATTTATAAAAATTAAATATGAAAAAATTATTTTTTATTTTAATGATTAATTTGATTTTTATAGGCTGTAATTCTGACAATGAGAAAGTTAAATTAGAAGAAGAGGTAAACTTTGAGTCAATAGGTAGTACAATGAATAAAGGTTTTAAATTTGATAAAGAAAACAATTATAAAAGTGGGCAGTCTACAGACTCAATTTTAAATAAATCTCAATTTCATTCAGCTTGTACTGCTCCTTGCTGTTCAGAAAGTAAAGAATAAAAAAGATAATCTTACTTATAATAAAATAGGCTTAGGGCTTAAATAGGTTTTTAAACTCTTTAGTTAGAGTTAGATATTAAGGTCTAATGTATTTTTAAAAGCTGGAGATTAATTATTGATCTTAATACTATCAAAAAATTCTTTCCTAAATATATTATTATTTTCAAGAAAATTACCAGAAGCTTTAGTGGTTACCATTTCTGCTCCTTTGTGTTTTACGCCTCTACAACTAACACAATTATGACTAGCCTCAATAGTAACAATAACTCCTCTATTTCCTTTTGTTATAGTATCTATAGCATTGTGTATAGCTAAAGTTAACTGTTCTTGAATTGACCCTCGTCTTGAAAATAACTCAACAATTCTATTTAATTTTGATAATCCTACTACCATGCCACTATCACCTGTAATATAACCAATATGAGTAAAACCACTAATTGTTTGATGATGATGAGAACACATGGAGCTTAGAGGTATATTTCTCTCTATTACTATACCATCATATCCATCAGAGGGGAATGATGTAACTGGTGACATTTCATTATATCTTCCAGCCCATAAATCATTTACATAAGCTTTGGCTACACGATTTGGTGTATCTAATGAGTTAGGATCATTTTTCCAATCGCATTTTAAAGCATCAAGAAACAAACCAAAAGCATATGAAGCATCTTTGATCATCTTTTCTTTTTCTTCTGTATTTAATGGGTATCCCTCAGCAACACCATTAGCATATCCAGTTTTAACTAGCTCTAAATTATTTGTAATTTTATGAATATCTTCTTTTGATTGCTGGTTTAAAGAATGAGATGTATGATGGCTTTCTTGCTCAGTTAATACTTTATCGCTTGTATAGTCTCTTATTAATGGCTTCATTTTTTAATAAATTTTATCGTTAGTGAGATATACTTTAATCAACATTATTTAAAGCTTGTGTGGGTTTGTAAATCGCAGAATTACTTGTGCCTCCTTCATAGCATTCAACTGTCAAGACTTTTACTCTACCCTTTGTTTCTTTAATAATGATGTTATTTATATAATTGTACACATAGGTGGCAAATTTTTCGCAACCAACACCATCTAATATTCTTAGTTGTATTAATTTTTCTTCTGAAAGTTGTTTAAATGTTGATAATTTTGGATCATCTTTTGCAACTATTGTTGTATGGTCAAACATATGGCTCATGTGTTCCTTTATTCCATTTCTTTTAAATGAACCAAAATCACAAACCCAGTTTAATTCATCTAAATCTCCAATGAAAGTAACTTTAAATTTCATTGCATATCCATGAATATACTGACAGTGAGAATGTTTAGCTTTCCATTGTCTAAATGCAGTACTATATCCCTCAAATGTTTTTGTGCTACTATATTCGTTCATTAAATTTTTTTACAAAAGTATTATTTTTTTATTATTGCATAAGAGTTTAAGTTAAAAATTATGCAAAGTATTTTTAAATAAAAGAAAATACTCAAATAATTAAATATCTAGAATTTGAAATAATAATTAAGTCAAGTTGAAGATTGCAATAAAAAACATGACTGTATTAATAAAATAAGTCATTTATTTATAAATAAATTAGCGTAGATCTCTAGAAATATCTTTCTTAACGCTATCTAAATACTTTTGTCTTTTTTTGTCAGATACAAAAGGAACAGACCAAAATTGTTTTGTTTTTGTAAAAAGAGATAATTTCCATCCAAAAACAAATGAGTAAACTCCCATAACAAGCCTTAGTTTAACAGAGTTAACATAAAGTGTTAAAACCGGAATAGCTGGGGCTCCATGAGTTATATAGGTTCTAAGTTTTTTATTTTTTAAAAAAGGTTTAGGGTAGGAGTATATTTTTGTTATTGGTATAAATTTATAGGCAAATCCTGGTGTAAAAACTTCATCAAAAAAAATCTCTGTTCTAGGTGTTAATCTGAACCACCAAACAGGTGAAATAATATATATACTATCTGCCCAAACTACTAATTTTTTATAATCATCAATAATTTTATTTCTCGGACTTGTAAAATCATCTCTATATAAATCAATAATCTTAAAATTTTGATTTTTTAAAGTCATTTCATTTTTTATAATTTTAAAAATTCCATTATAACAGAATGAATTGACATCAGGATGTCCAATAATTATTAAATGTTTCATGTCTTTAAAAATTAAAATTTAATGTTGCAAAGTTCTTAAATAATTTTACTTAATTAAGTATTATAATATTGATTTTCAATCTATAAACTAAAGTTTTTAACATTAGTTAATTTCATGATTAAAATTAGTTATCAATTAAACTAAATGCCATAAAAATATCTAGAATTTATAGGTTTTAAGTTTTATTGTTGCTAGCTGTAATTCACTACTAATTCAAGTGTTTTTATTTGCAAATATTTTATATAATTCTTTTTATTTTATATAGATTCGTTAATTGAAAAATTCATTTATTTCTAGAATTAAAAAAATCAAATAATGATTTATAATCGGACTCTTTTTGATAAAGATGAAGCAAAAGAAATTAATACTATTCTAGGAGATAGTTTTAGTTTTTTTCAGATTTTAAAACTAAGAGGAATAGGCTCAAGCAGATTTGTTATTGATTCTGTTTCAGAAAAATTATCTCAAACTATGAACAAGGTTTCAGATGTAAATTATTGCAGTATTGAATTAAGGCCTAAGGGAATTTTAGTCAATATAACACAACAAATTAATTTATTTTCATGGGTAATACCTTATTATAAACTGGTTATATTTAATAGTAATACTTTTAGTATTCATGCAAATGGATCATATATTAAAATGGTCAAAGACAAAAACTATTCAAATAATAAAAATTTCATCTCTAAAATGTTAAAGTTAAAACAGAACTCACTATAAGATTAAGCTTATAAGAAATATAGCATTATAAAAGAGTAGTTTTTTTAGTCAGCCTATTTTTTTCTAAGCTTAAACTTCTTGATAGAATTATTATGTAGGTTTGTTTAATGAAAAAAATACTACTCATTTTAGTTTGTTTATTCTCTTTGCATGCTCTAATTTATGCTTCTTTTCCTATTACAGAAAATATTTCATCTGATATATCAAATACTATAGACTTTCAAATTGATGATGATAAAAAGGGGGATAATGGGGTTAAATGGTGGTTACTTATTCCTGTTGTACTTTTTTTAGCTTCTGCTGCCTACTTTTTATTCAAATTATGGTGGAGGGCCTGGAGAGATGATATTAGATGGGTTAAAATAGCAACATATATTATATTATCTCCTTTATTATTATTGCTTTTATTAGTTATTATTCATAATACTGTTGAAGGTGGGATAGTATACAATATGGCATAAGTATTATTTAAAAACAAGTAAAACCATATACGAGATTTATTGCTAAGTAATTAATATTAATACTAATATTATCTCTGCTACTAATATATTTTATATCTAGTAAGTATTATAATTCCAACTATTTTAGGTTTCTCTAACACACTAAGTATTTATACTTAGTTTATTTACACATATATCTTTATACATTTAAATTAGTTTTTATTGAGAAATATTAAAACTCCATTTTTATATTTAAGTATGGATTTAACGCTTATTATATTCGCTTTTTTTGCTCTAGCAATAGTTCTCTTTTTTATTGTTAAAATATCTGGATTTGATAGTGATTTATCAAAAGGATCAGTAATTAAAAATTTAAATTTAAAGAATTGCTCAAATTGCAATAGCACCTTAGTTTTAAAATATTTTATTTTAGGTAAATTTTGTGTTAAATCATGTGAATATTGTAATAAGAATTATTTTAGAAAAACAAGAAGAACCACAAGACCTTAATTGTTTTTTTCGATTTATTATGCTTTAAAATAGCTGATAATTAAGTTCATCAAATTTTTTTCTCAAGTTTTAATTAATTGACTTCTTAAATGGTGCAAAAACTGGTGCAATTTTGAGCCTTTAAGTTTAGCCTATCATGTAATATTTATATACTTATAATCCACCACTAAATTAAAAATTTAAAACTTGAAAAATTAAAAACCCCTGGCTTATGTGTGATACTTTTTATTTAGATGAGGGTCCTAAGTTTGAACTTTTTTATAATATTAAATTCTTTGAACTTATAAGTTTTTTTCTAGAGTAATGTCTGTATAAATATAGGCTTGAATCTATTAGGATTTAGTTTTAAATGTATTGATGTTGATGATTGTGGATATATGTTTGCACAAAAAAATTTATTTAATAATAAAAGAATAAAATGAAAAAAATACTACTTAGTTTATTTATGTCTTTAGTGGTTCTAAACGTAAATTC
>CAYNGO010000039.1:0-16172 GCA_964397025.1 uncultured Weeksellaceae bacterium | reverse complement strand
GCCTCCCTTACAAGGAGGAAGTCGGGGGTTCGAGTCCCTCATTGCCCACCAAAAAACCCTCATAAATTTATGAGGGTTTTTTTATACTTTTGGGGTAGCAGGATTAAAACCTAAAAAAAATATAAAGTTCGAAATAATAACCTTTAGGTCCACCAAAAATAAACCCACCCTAATCAGTGGGTTTTTATATCTTTACGATACTCAAGAAAAAAACTATAAATATGCAACAAGAAGATTTTTTAAAAAAAAATGTATTTAATGATCTAGAGAATCTAAATAAAGAATCAGGTCAAGCTAATTTTTATATTTTTTCAGAAATAGATTTTGAAAATGTACTCAAAAAATCAGAGTATTTTGGAATTGGAATTTATAAAATAGAAGCGTATTTAAATAGCAAGTCTAATTCAATTGTATCTCATGAAGATGTGAAAAAGAAAGCTACTGATCCACGTTGGTACAAAAAAGCATTTTCAGAGTTAAAATCTAAAAATTCTGAGCTTACTTATTCTGCAACATATAAAGTTTCTAATAAACTTTTAGCAAGAGAAAAAACAAAAAATTAAATCCAGTCAACCTTGTCGTTAACACTTTCTCGAATAATTTTTCTTTCTGGAAGATTATCATATTTTCCAATATAAAATAATCCAAGACACTTTTCATTGTCTTTTAAATTTAGAAAAGAATGTAATTTACTAATAAGAGCTGGAGAGCTCCAATAACATCCTAAATTATATGATGTACATGTCAACCACATATTTTGAACGCTCATAGATGTTGCAGCTAACTCTTCCCATTCAGGTATTGCGTTATTTTTATCTCTACTCATACATATACAAATAATATGACTAGATAATTTGAATTTTAGATTTATATTATTTTTGATATGATCTGATAATTCGTTATCAGATTTTAATCGAATAATTTCATTAGCTAATTTTAATTTAGAATCTGAATGAAAAACTTTAAAAAGCCATGGCTGTGTCATTTTGTGAGTTGGTGCAGTATTTGCATTATATAACATCTCATCAATAGTTGAATTAGAAACTAATTCGCCATTAAATTGTAATGGAAATACCGATCTTCTCTTTCTTATAATATTCTTTAATAGATTCTCCATACATATTAATGAGGCAACTTATCTCTTAATAAACCGTAAAGAAAAGTACCAAAAACGGATCCTAGTATAATAAGTATAATTGGCCATACTCCTTTTCCAAGTAAAACAAATAAAGGACCTGGGCATGCACCTGTCATTGACCAGCCTAGACCAAAAATTACACCTCCTATTAAATATCTGGAAACACCTCTATCTTTTGGAGTAAAGTGTATTTCTTCACCATCATAAGATTTGAGATTAAAGAATTTAATCATTTGTATAGAAAATAAACCTAAAATAAGTGCAGAGCCAATAACCCCATACATATGAAAAGACTCAAACCTAAACATTTCATAAATCCTATACCATGAGATAATCTCTGCCTTACTCATAATAATTCCAAAAATAATTCCTAGTAGTAAAAATTTTAAAAATTTCATAATATGTTTTTTAAGTATTTAAATTAAATCTATTTATAATAAATAAGGAAGCATACAATGGGTCATTAACAATCCTCCAATGAAAAAACCAATAACAGCTATTAAAGATGGTAATTGCATATTACTCAAGCCTGATATAGCATGTCCAGAAGTACAACCACCCGCATATCTTGTTCCGAAACCAATTAGTATTCCTCCAAAAATCAAATAAATCCATCCGTATAGTGAACTTATCGCTTCTAATCCAAATAATTCATCAGGCATATAAGAACTTCCTGGATTTTTAATACCTAAAGATTGAAGTTCATCAATTGTTTTTTGATTCAGATCAATACTATAATCAATCATCATATAATTATGAGCAATAAAACCTCCTATTACCGCACCAAGAACAAGTACTAAATTCCAGATCTGATTTTTCCATTCATATTTAAAAAAATCTGAATATTTACCTGCACCAGCAATAGCACATATAGTTCTAAGATTTGAAGACATCCCAAAAGATTTTCCAAATACTATTAACAAAACCATTATCATAGCAATAATCGGACCTGCTACATACCATGGCCAAGGATTATAAATGAATTCCATAAATTATTTTATTTTTTTTTTATTAGTTCTACAAAACTAAAAGCCTGTTCTTTTCCAAATGGGGTTCTATGAATTGTATTTAATTTATTCTCACAAGTAAAATTTTTTGAAAATAGCACAGATAAATCGCTAGTAGAATATCTTTTAACATCAAGAGAGCAACATCTTTCAGGTCCTTTTTCAGAAAAAGTTCCCAAAATAAGCTTTCCATTATCAGCAATTCCTTTTCTTACTATTTGTAAATAATGATTAGTTTCATCTGGTTCTTTCAAGAAATGAAAAACTGCTCTATCATGCCACAAAGCATATTCTCTACTAACATTAAAATTACAAATATCAGAAACTACCCAATTAACATCATCAGCTCGAGCTCCTAATCTATCTTTTGCTCTAGCAATTGAAATATCTGAAATATCAAGAACAGTAATGTCAGTAAAATTATTACCTAAAAGAAAGTCTACCAAAAAACTATCACCACCACCAATATCAATAATAGGATCATTTTTTAAAATATTTGAACTTAAGATAAAGTCTAAAGATGTTTGGGGAACTTTTTGATACCAACTTACTTCCTCAATTTTTTTAGACGCATATAAATCATTCCAATGTTTTTTTCTTAAATCTACCATCTAAACTTACACTATATCTCCATCCCAGTCAAGCATACCACCAATCAAATTATAAGTATTAAAACCACTTTCTTTCATATACCTACAAGCTTGACCACTACGATTACCACTTCTGCAATACAGAAAATATGACTTTGATTTATCTAACTGATTTACTTCATATAAAAAATCTGACAATGACATGAAATCAATTTGTTTTGCATTAGGCTGCATTCCTTCTAAACATTCAGCTGGAGTTCTAACATCTATTACAACAGCATCTTTATTTTCTAAGATTAATTTTTTCCATTTTTCTTTAGATATATTTTCCATAATATTTTTTTTAAAGTGTGCTAGGACATAAATATTCACTTGTAGCAATATCTGTATTCTTAATTGATGAAAAACCACCTTCAATATCAATTAAATTATGAATTCCTTTTGATTTTAAAATTGAATTTGCAACCATTGATCTGTATCCTCCAGCGCAATGAATATAATTTTCTTGATCAGTTTTAAATTTAGACAAATAATTTTCTAAATCATTTAACGGCGCATTTTCAGCATTAATAATATGCTCTGATAAATATTCTGTTTTTCTTCTAACATCATATATATTTAATTTATTTAGATTCTCTTTTTTCTGAAAATCATCTGCTGAAATAGTAATAACATTTGCAACTTTATTATCTTCTTGTTGCCAAGCATTGACACCTCCATCTAAATAACCAATCACATTATCAAAACCTACTCTTGAAAGTCTAGTGATAGCCTCCTCTTCTCTAGACTCATCAACAACTAACAAAATCGGTTGAAAAATATCAGAAATAACGGCACCTACCCATGGTGCAAAACCACCATCTAAACCTATAAAAATAGAATTTGGAATATGAGCTTTAGCAAAATCATCTTGATGTCTAACATCTACAACAATAGCTTCTGAGCTAGAAAGAGCAGCTTTAAATTCACGTACGTTAAGTGGCTTTTTACTTTCTGCTATTACCTGAGAAATATCTTTATATCCTTGTTGATTCAGCTTAACATTTGAAGGAAAGTATGCAGGAGGTTCAGGTAAATTATCAGTCAATTGTTTTACAAAATCTTTTTTAGATAAAGAACCATTTAAAGCATAATTAATAGTTTTTTGATTGGCTAAAGTATCAACGGTTTCTTTCATCATATTTTTACCACAAGCAGAACCCGCTCCGTGACCGGGATAAACTAAAATATCTTCCGGAAGTGGTTTAATCTTAGTATTTACTGATTCATATAAAGTTCCAGCTAATTCTTCTTTTGAAACCCCCATATACCTTTGAGCAACATCTGGAATTCCAACATCACCTAAAAACAATGTATCTCCAGTAAAAATACAGTGCTCTTTTCCAGATTTATCAGTAAGTAAATAAGAAGTACTTTCTAATGTATGACCAGGTGTATGTATTGCCTTAAGAGAAATATCACCTATCTTAAAAATTTGATTATCCTTAGCTATAGTAGATAGAAACGCTGGATCTGCATTTGGACCATACACAATTTTAGCTCCAGTTAAATTAGCTAATGTTAAATGCCCACTAATAAAATCAGCATGAAAATGAGTTTCAAAAACATATTTAATTTTTGAATTAGATTTTTTTGCTAGATCGATATACTGAGAAACATCTCTTAATGGATCTATTACTGCTGCCTCTCCATTACTTTCAATATAATAGGCTCCTTGTGATAAACAGCTTGTGTATAGTTGTTCTACTTTCAATTTTAATTTTATTTTATTTTATTACAATATTCAAAAATAGTATTATTCAACTCATCTGAAAAGAATTTATTAAACTATATAATTTCTTTTACTAATATATAAATTGACATTACAAGAACAAACCATCCAAAACCTTTTTTTAATTTATGTCCTTCAATAAATTGACTAAAATAAATACCAATAAAAATACCTAGTACTGAAAAAGCTGTAAATGATAATAGAAAGTTCCATTCAATATCAAAATTCTGAATATCTCCAATAAATCCAAGTAAAGATTTAATAGCAATAATCATTAATGATGTAGCTACAGCTTTTTTCATTTTAAGTCCTGCAAAAAGAACTAATGCAGGGATAATAAGAAAACCGCCTCCTGCCCCAACTATACCTGTCAACAATCCTACTGTTAAGCCTTCCAAAATAAGAACTGGATAATTATACGACACAACTTCACTAAGCTCGCTTTCATTTCTACCTTTGATCATAAAAAAAGCTGCTACAAACATAATAAGTGCAAAAAAGATCATTATACCCATGTCTTTATTAACTAGCACCCCCTGAATTGAAAATAATTCATCTGGAATAGCTGGTAATAAAAATCTCCTAGCAATATATACACCAATAAAAGCTGGACATGCAAAAATAAAACCAGTCCTAAAATCTACTAATTGATTCTGAGCGTTTCTAATAGCTCCAACTAAAGCTGTTGCCCCTACAACAAATAAAGAGTATGCTGTTGCAAGAACAGGATTAATACCAAGAATATATACAAAAATTGGTACGGTTAAAATTGAACCACCACCACCAATGAGACCCAAAATAACGCCAATAATTATTGCACCAACATAACCTACTATTTCCATTTAATATTAATTATATCTAAACAAATTTAAAGAAAAACAACATATACGAAGAGATAAGTATTCCTATTATTCTAAAAAAAATAAAAATGTATTTCTATTCTCAATAAATTATTGTTGATTTGAAAAAAAATATAAAATGATAATTGAATTTTTAATGGGTATCTTAATATGTATACCATTAGTACCATTTAACGACTTAATGATACGATGGGCAAATAAGGACCCACTAAAATCTATTGGTATTGTTTCGATTATGATGGGTTTTAATGCAGTAATTATTTTATCATATGGATTTTTAATGAAACCACCAGAACCTAAAATATTTATTCTAGGAATTTTATCTGCAATATTAATTGTTATGATTAGAAAAATTAAACAGTTAATTAAATAAAAAAATATTAATTATAAGATGCTCTTATATTTAGTTTAATTTATATTACTTTTTAAGTACATTAATTACTTAATTAAAATCTAAAAATAATTATGCTACAACAATTTGACAGTAGAAATAAAGACATTAAAGTTTGGATTAATGGAGAGCTATATCACAGAGATAATGCTAAGATATCTGTCTTTGACAGTCTAACTCAAGGAGGGGATGCAGTATGGGAAGGAATTCGAGTATATAATGGGCGTTTATTCTGTTTAGAAAAACATTTAAACAGATTAATGGAGTCTGCAAAAAGCATGGATTTCCAAAATATTCCTACAAAAAAAAATATTAAAGAGGCAATCATAAAGACTCTAAAAGCTAATGAAATGTTTGATGAATCCCATATTAGAATAACTTTATCTAGAGGCGAAAAGATAACTTCAGGGATGAACCCTCAATTAAATCAATTTGGGTGTACTCTTATTATTTTAGCAGAATGGAAACCTGCAATATATAAAGGACAGAAACTTAAACTTATAACATCCAATATTCGAAGAAACTCACCCTTATGTTTAGACTCTAAAATTCATCATAATAATCTTATAAATAACATACTTGCAAAAATTGAAGCTAATCATGCTGGAGTAGATGATGCTATTATGCTTGACTTATATGGTTTTGTTGCTGAAACAAATGCAACAAATATTTTTATGATTAAAAATAATAAAGTCTTTACTCCACTTGCTGATGCATGCTTACCTGGAATTACAAGACAAACCATTATTGAGCTTTGTGAGAAAAATAATATTTCATGCTATGAAAAAAATATTTCAGTAACAGAATTATATAATGCAGACCAGGTATTTACTACCGGTACTATGGGTGAACTTGCACAAGTAGATCAAATAGATAACAGAGAGATAAATAACAAGGGTAATATACTTGAGAAATTACAGGTTTTATTTAAATCCCTAACACTTGTTGCTGGAGAGGAAATAAAATAGATAGAATATAACTAGTTGAACTAGGATAAGCCAAGCTTATAGCATGCTAAAGCTCTTTTTCGTGCTAAATCATGATCAACAATATAATTAAGGTAATTATTAATTTCAAAATTTGGAATCCATTTGTTAATATAAATCCAATCTTTATCAAATTTCTTTTGCTGTGTGAATGGATTAAAAATTCTAAAATATGGAGCCGAATCACAACCAGTTCCAGCTGCCCATTGCCAATTTCCATTATTAGAAGAAAGCTCATAGTCTAATAGTTTTAGACTAAAATACTTCTCTCCCCATTGCCAATCAATTAATAAATGTTTGCACAAAAATCCAGCAACAATCATTCGAACTCTATTATGCATATATCCTGTTGCATTTAATTGCCTCATACCAGCATCAACTATTGGATATCCTGTCTTGCCTTCACACCAAAGTTTAAATTCAGCTTTATTGTTTCTCCATTTCACCGTATCATATTTTGATTTAAAATTAGAATCTACAACATTTGGATAATGAAATAAAATTTGCATAAAAAACTCTCGCCAAATCAATTCAGACAAGAAGGTCGCATCAGAATTTGTTAAAGAAGTAATAATTTTTCTAATACTAACAGTACCAAATCTCAGATGGACACTTAAATAACTTGTTCGATCTAATCCAGGGTAGTCTCTTTCTTTAGCATATTCGCCTAAATTATCTATTTTATACTCTAATACCTGAATTTTAGAACTGGAAAAACCAAGCTCCAATAGTGAAGGAAATGTAGTGTTAAATTTAAATAGGTTATTAAAGTTTAATGAGGAATTTACTGATATTATTTTCTTTTGAAAATTCAAAAGCCACTTATTTTTATATGGTGTATAAACAGTATATGGAAGACCATCAGCCTTTAATATTTCATGAGGCTCAAAAACAACTTGATCTTTAAATTGCAGAAACTTTATTTTATTCTTCTGAAGAAGCTCAGCTATTCTTTTATCTCTACTAATAGCATAAGGCTCATAGTCCCTATTACTATATACCACGTCTGTATTATACTGTTCTATTAATTGTGAAAAAATATTTACAGGATCACCTTTCAGAACTAACAATGATGACCCGTGAGATTTCAATAGAGCATCAATTTTTTTTAACTGATTATATATAAAATTAATTCTAGCGTCATTGGCAGGCAATTTACTAACAATGTTTGCATCAAATATAAAAACAGCAATAACTGAGTTATTATTTAATGCAGCATTTAAAGCTGTATTATCATCTAATCTTAAATCTCGTCTAAACCAAAAAATATTTTTTTTCATAACTATAAAAGTTTTCTAATCAACTTGGGCAGATAAATTAAATCGAAAATTATTGCAATTATTGCAGATAAAATAGTAATAATACTTAGTTGACTTACAGATTTAAATTCAGACATTAAAAGTGGTATAAGACTAACAATAACTATTATAGTTGTTTTAATTACAGCTCTAGCAGTAATTGTTAATGACTTTTCAATAGCCTTTTCCTGATCCATTCCTTTTTTAATATTAAATCTATAAGAGCTAAGAATGTGAATTGAATCATCAACAATAAGACCAAAAACTATAGCAAAAATAAAAGCATTAGATAAGCTAAAATAAAAATCAGACACACATAAAATACCTATAGCAACTAAAATGGGAAATACATTTGGAATTAAAGCAACAATAAAATACTTAATATTAAAATCATTTATGATTATAAATAAAATACCAATTGTCAAAATTGCTATTAACAAACCATATAATATTTCCTTTGTTAATTTATTACTTACCTGATCGAATAAATATCCAGCTCCTCCCATTTTAAGATCTAAATTCAGAGCCTTTGCTTTTTGCTTGACCTCATTAAAAACTAAAAAACTCTCTCTGGAGCCAATATCAGGCATCCGAGTTTGTATCTTATAAATATCCTTTGTTATTTTTTTAAACAACTTTCTACTAACTAATTCTGGGTTATCAATTAACCTGTTAATAGATAAGTCTAATGAAAACCCTTTATTCTCTAAAAAATTTTCGAACTCAATAAGTTGATTAATATCAACATCATCTGTTATAGCGATTTTAAAAGATATAGGCTTAATTCCACCAAAGTTTTCATTAAAAAAACTCATCTCTTTAAATAGTTTAGATTTCTTATTAACCTCATCAGTTAAATAATTATCTACACTAATCTTGGCAATTCCATAAAAAGAAAAAAGGATCATAGATATTATTATGATTCTCAAATAAAGTTTATTATTAAATCTTATTATTGAACTAATAAAATCATTGATTAGTATATTTAATTTTTTATTTCCTTTAAATAGATGCAAATTAAGATCAACACAAATTGCATAACTAACAAGAATAATAGATAGTGAAATCAAAATACCTATTGTTGTTATAATGCCAAATCTTGTAATTGGCAACACTTCTGAAAAACAAAAACTTAAAAAACCAATTGCAGTTGTAAGTGAGGTCAAGCCAACTGGAATTCCGATGTTTTTTATTTTTTGCTTAAAAAATTCAAATTTATTATCATGTGTTATATTATCATTATTTATTAAATGCATAAGATCAGAAACACACACAATAAATATAATAGCAGGCATAATAATCATCACTAACTCAATACCACCATATATAAGCTGAGAAACTGACATACTAATAACAATACTAAATAATACGCTTAATAAGGTAAGAATTACAAAACGTATATTAAGCGTGAAAATCCATAATATCAGAAAACAAAAAACTGCACTTAGAATAGTAAGAAGAATAAGCTCACTTACTACTTTTTTCTGCATATATAACTCACTGGGTATTTGACCTGATACAAATACATTAATTGGCTTAGCTAAATAAAATTTGTTTTTAATTTTATTAATAATATTATTTTGCAGCTGTTCATTAACTCCATTTTTAATTTCAATAATAAAAAACAAACTTTTGAAATTATCTGAAAGAAATAAACTGGGTTTAGTAATAAGTTTTTTTATCGAATTATTATAAGCAGAAATATCATTAATGTTTAATACATTAAATGAATGAAAAAATAATCCTGAAAAAATCATGCGCTTATCACTAAAAATACTTCTCTCTATACTTACAAGCGAGTCATCTTTTATGATTTGATAAACTGAATCTAAATCTCTAATTTGTTGGTATGAAATAGTATCATCAAATTCTATACCTACTAAAAGTAAGTTTTTATCATTAAAAGACTCTTTCAACTCTACTTGAATATCATCTGCATATTTTAATATTCTTTCAGTTTCAAAAAATATTTTTGGGTTTGATATTAAGAAACAGGAATAGATAAAAACAGAAAAAATAAATAAAAAACACACATATTTATATTTCCATATAAAATCCAACATTAAATTACAATTTAAGAGTGGACATACCACCATCAACATTAATAACTTGACCAGTTATCCAAGATGAATTAGGCGAAATTAAAAATTCAATTGCATCAGAAATGTCATCGGTGTTTCCAGTTCTCTTTAAAGGATGTCGCTCATTCATCAGTTCAATTTGTTTGTCATTTCTAAAAAACCTATTTGCAAGTTTAGTATTTACAAGAGAAGGAGCAATACAATTTACACGAATTTTAGGAGCCCACTCAGCAGAGAGGGTCCTAGACAGAGCTTCAATTGAAGATTTACACATGGAAATAGACGAATGAAAAGGCATTCCTAAGCTAGCAGCTACTGTACTTATAAAAACTAAAGATGCAGCCTCGGATAATCTTGATTCATAAAATTTTAAAATATTTAAAAGTCCTAAGACATTAATTTCATAATCAGATTTAAAAACATCAAGATCTAAGCGCTTAAAAGGTTTAAGAATTATGGTTCCTGGAAAATATACAATCCCGTCTAAATTATCTAACTCTGGAAATGTCGAAGGATCAAGAACATTAAAACTATTTACATCACTGAATTCATCATTTGAACTTAATTGAATAAATTCATATTTTTTACTATATTTTTCAAACAATTTGCAGCATATATCACTACTTGCACCAACTAATAATATTTTCATTTTTTTAAAACAAATATATAACTATTTATAAAAATAACTATATATTACCTTTATTATATAGTAATTGGAAAAAAATATTATAAATTTGTATTAAATTATAAATTATGAGTAAATATCCAGACAACATTGTGTTTGACTATGACAAAAAGCAATTTGATGCTTTTAGCAAGGAATATCCAACTAGCTCTTCATCACCAAATTTTAATTTAGAATTAATCGATAAGAGCCTGCCTCATGATTGTCAAAAATATTTTAAAACACAACTTAAAGAACTTCAAGCTAACTATATAAAAATTCAAGAAGAATACCACTGGACAGAATTGATTTATAGAGCAGACTACAATTTCAGACCTGATGTTGGTTCAACATACCATCTATACGAAAGAAAAGGTAGTAGTAATTTCTTAAGTATTATTGAGCCTGAAAACTGGGGAGCAAAACATTTAGGAAGCTTTACACTTCTCTCTTATGGTAAATGGAAAAAAATCTAAACACTCCAGTTATCTACTATATTTTCTTCAGCGTTAGCCACCATTTTAGTAGTTTCAAATAAAGATATAAAATGATTATTATCTCTGTTTAGAAAGATATATGGAGCCATAATAAAAAGCAACCAAATATCTTTGCTCATTTTATTCTCTAAAATCTCTTTTGTAACATCATTAATTTTAGTCTCCAACAAACCACTAACGAAATTTTCATGCTCATTTACATTACTTTTTACTGACCATATAAAACCTATTTTCTCTAGAGCAGGGTACATGATATTTAAATAGAAGTCATATAATCCAAATTTTGTAAAACCTATATATATAGTAGCATCAAATAAATCTCTGTCATAATTTAAAGCAGCTCTAAGCACTCTAGCTATATAAATCTGATAATTAGCATTATTTTTATCCTTAAATTTATCATCAACAAGACTTTGAATATCAACATGGGATTTCTTAGAGATACTTGAAATCTTTATTTTTTCACTTAGAAGAGCTTTGGTGTTAATAGCACAAATTAGATCATCCTTAGTATATATCCTTATATTAGTTTTTGTTCTCTCGGCAACAAGAAAATCATATCTATCTTCCCAAGACCTTAGTGTGATTTTATTAGTATCACTAATTTTAGAAAGTTGAGAAATATTATAGTTCATATTAGATTTTTTTCAAATATGATAAAAATATATAACATTTTGACCGAAAGAGTAATATATTTTTAATTAATAGAATATATTTGTATAATAAAAAATAAATATACCTATATTAAAATGTCAGTTAAAATACAGAAATATAAAAGCAAAATTTATAGCATTAAAGCTAAACAAACTATAAACTTACCAATAGAAGAGGTTTGGGACTTTTTTACTGCCCCAAAAAACCTAAATGAATTAACGCCAAAGGACATGAACTTTCAGATACTATCTGGAAAGTCTGACAGCTTTTATGAAGGTAAGATTATTAGTTATAGTGTCAATCCATTTAAATTTTACAATATTAAATGGGTAACTGAGATTACAAATATTACTAAAAATAAATCATTTATTGATGAACAAAGATTTGGACCGTATAAAATGTGGCATCACGAACATATATTTATAAAAAACAAAGACAATACAACAACAATTTACGACAAAGTAATATATAAACTTCCTTATGGATTAATTGGAAGAATTGCACATAAATTATTTATAAAGAATAGATTAGCAGAGATATTTAATTTTAGACAAGAGAGAATAAAAAAACTTTTCACTGATATTATATAAAAGAATGAAAATTAACATCACTATGCTTCTAACATTTTTTTTAGTAATAAGTAGTTATTTTAATAAAACAGCATCTGGTCAAAATCATTACACATTAATTAAAGCATTAGATAATATCGAAATTCGAAAATATCATGAATCAATGAATGCAAGTTATTTTGATAAAAAAACCGAAAACTATTTTAGAAATTTAGCAAACTACATATTTGGAGGTAATGATAAAAAACAGCAAATTAGCATGACCTCCCCAGTTACAATGAGACTTCACGGGAATAAAGAAATGATTTTCAGACTTCCTAATAACTTCTTAGAAGATTCTATTCCTCAACCAGACAACTCTAAAATATCTATATTCAAAATACCATCTACTATTAAAGCAATTATAAAATACTCTGGATATTCAAACACAAAAATTGAAAAAGCAAAAAAGAATGAACTAATAAAAATATTAAAGAAATACAATATTGAACACAAAAATGATTTTGAAGTAAATGTGTACAATCCACCTTATCAATTTATCAATAGAAAAAATGAAATTACTGTTACTACTACCACTACTTTTTAATATGGAAACTGAAGAATTAGCAATCAACGAAAAAAAAGAGATAGTTCTGGGTGGAGGATGCTTCTGGTGTATAGAGGCTGTTTTTGAAGAAGCAAATGGAGTTGAAAGTATCGTTAGCGGTTATTCTGGAGGTAAAATTAAAAACCCATCATATAGAGAAGTTAGTGGCTCAAAAACAAATCATGCTGAAGTTTGTAAAATTACATATGATACTACAAAAATAACTCTTAGTAATATTTTAGAAATTTTCTTTTTAGCACATGATCCTACTACACTTAACAGACAGGGCAATGATATTGGTAAACACTATAGATCTATAATTTTCTACAACGATCAATCTGAAAAGAAAATTATAGAAGACTACATAAAAAAAATAAACTCTAGTATTTTTAATAATAATATTGTAACGGAAGTTAAACAATCTGACGCATTCTATTTAGCAGAAAACTACCATCAAGATTACTACAAGTACAATAAAGAACAACCATATTGCAAAATTATTATTTCTCCAAAAATATCAAAAGCTAGAAAAAAACTTTCTAAATACTATTAAAATGCCAGAAGGACCAGAAGTTAAAATAGTAGCTGATTATTTAAATGAAAACCTAAATAGCAAAACCATCATGTCATTTGAATTTTGCTCAGATTCTTACAGAGAAAAATATGGAGAATTAATAACAACATTAAATCATTTTACTCCATTTAATTTTGATGAAGTTTTTTGCATAGGGAAAACAAGTTTTATTAAACTAAATGAAAAATATTATTTCTCATATCATTTAGGCATGACGGGTAACTGGACTAAAGTAAAAGAAAAACACACACACCTTAGCTTAAACACTAAAGATAAAACAATAATATATTTTAATGATACCAGGAGATTTGGGAATATTAAATTACTAAGCAAAGCGGAACTAGACAAAAAATACTTTAAAGACCGCGACTTGCTAAACTATAATACTCCTATCAAAGAAAATGCTGATTTTTTAATAAACAATATTAAATCTAATATTGAAATATGTAAAATATTATTAAATCAAAAATATTTCTGTGGAGTTGGAAATTATTTAAAATCAGAAATTTTATATATGTCAAAAATACATCCTCATACAAAATGGGGAGATTTAAATAGAAAAGAGATTGAAAGAATTTGCAAATTCACTAAATCAATCATAACTGAAGCCTACAATAATGGGGGAGCAGAATTAAGAGATTTTAAAAACCCAGAAAACGATTCGAAGTTAATCTTAAATGCTTATGGTCAAACTCAAGATTTAAAAGGAATGGATATAATCAACGATATCACCAAAGATAACAGAAGATCATACTGGTCTCCTAATAGGCAGATTCTAAAAAACTAAGAAAGAAATAAAATTGCTAAAGAAATCACTAGCATTAAAAATGCTGGCAATGACTTTATCAAAGGATCGCTTATTTTTATATGCATAAGTATCGCACCAACCATTAACAAACACATCGTATATAGACTATACTCAACAAGTAGTGGCGTTAATTCATTTACAATAAATAAACTCAGAAGCAAAGCTGAAGCAGCGAGCATCTTTAACGCTCCTACTAAATACAACATGAAAGCAGGTAGATTATAACTTGTAAATTCTTCAGTCATAGTTGTTGCTTGACCGCCTCTGTAAGGAGTTGACTTTTTAAATCGAAAAACCCAAACATTTACAATTACTAAAAAAAGAGTTATTTTTAAAACAAAGACTAATGTTACCATAATTGATTTTTTTATTCAAATATAATACTTTAATCTAAATTAATTTTTTTTTTAACCTCTCCAATATTATTAATTTGGAATAAGACTCCACGCGTTTTTTCATCGACCTCTCTTCCATTAATATCAAAAGATTTAATAATTTTTTTGTTAGAAGAAGATGAATTTTCTAAAGAAGTAATATTAATATTAACTTGAGATGTGAAGATATCAATCAAACACCCAGAGTTACTATAACAACTTAATGAAACATTATACGTTCCTGCTTGAGAATAAACATGAGAAGGATTTTCATCAAATGACAAATTAAAATCTCCAAAATCCCAAACACAATTTTCATAATTTGAAGATTTATTAATAAAATAAACTGAATCATTAATAATATTAATATCAAAACTAGCTTCAAATATATTCCAAACAGACAAACTGTCTAATACAGTTGAGCTAGCAACTTGCTGAAGAAAAAGAGCTTCAGCTGAAGAAATAGAATTTGGTTTATACGAACTAGATACAGAGCTTTTTTTAAAAATTGTTGAATAAAATGTACAAGCTGCTAAATAAGACCCATAAATACTTGGATGACTATAATCAGGACTATACAAATCTATTGTACTATCTAAAGCAATAGAGTTTTTAAATGATATTCCAACTGGAGAGACACTAGCATCATTATTCATACCCATTGACAAATAACTTTCCTTTAACCTTTGTTGCATTCCTAAATATGTGCAAACTGGAGGGTAACTACTGCAATTTGATTGATCTCCATATTTTCTCCCCCAAGTCATGTAAAAAATAGGCTCGGTACATATATTATTAATCTCAATAAGATCAATCAACTGGCTGGCATAAGGATATACATTAGCAGAAACATAGCTAGGACTTAAAGAAGGATTTTGACTTTGGTCCTGTAAAACAACATAATCCCAGTTCTGCTGATTAATCTTATTAATTGTTGTTTGATTTTGTGCATGAGCATACAGAGAAGATCCTCCAGGAGTACTTTGATCATATGTAACGCTATCCCCAAAAGAGCTTGCTATATTTGATACCATCTCAGGAAGATCATTATAATAAGTATAACTATTACCAATAAATAAAATATCATAAGACTGTGAAAAACAACAGAACGGAAATAACAATAAAACAAGGGTCCTCATAAGCTATAGCTTTAATTGTAAAATAAGATTAGCAAAGACAGATGACTGATCATTAGCATCTTTATTATTAGAGATAGATGTTATTAGTTTAAAATTATTTTCTAAAAAATACTTTGAAAAACTTATAGAGGTAGATTTACTAATACTAATAACAGAATTTAAATTTTCTGAATACTCAGGCTTAA
>CAYNGO010000038.1:0-16226 GCA_964397025.1 uncultured Weeksellaceae bacterium | reverse complement strand
GCCCCAATAATAAACATTGAAAGAGAAAGCATAGATTAGTTTTTTTTATTAAAGAAATTATTTCTTCTTTGTCTAATTGCAATTGCAAAAAGCAGAATTGTACCTGGCCAATGAGCTGAATACTGAGCGGATTCAAAATCTCCTGTTAATCCAAGTATAATAGAATACATCATTGCTATGAAAGCAATTATAATTGGATAATAGACACTGATGAATTGAGTTATATTGTTCATTATGTTTTTTTTCAAAGATATAAAATATTAAATCTTAAATTATATTAATTATCACCTTCTTTAATAAATATTCCATCTATCATTTTTCCTTTACGGTCTTTAATATCTTGCCATGCTTTTTCAAGACATTCTTCTAAAGTCAAATTGTTTCGTTCAGCTATATTTATTAGTACAACTATCATATCTCCAATATCATCTGAGACATCTTTCCCTTTGCAGATATTATCGCTTAACTCTCCCGCTTCCTGAATTAATTTGCAAAATTGATCTTTATCTGTTGCTCCCAATATCAGGTTTCTATCATTATGCCATTGCGCAACTTTTTTAATTAGTTCATTCATATTGTTAATTTTTGTTACTAGCAAATATACTTTTTACTTATCATAATTCCAATTTTTATTTTAAATATTATATTTTTACAATAATTCTACAAAAATATAGAAATGAATAAAAAAAATATTATAGAAAAAAATGTTTTAGAAAATTTTCCTGATTCATATAGTATTATATCAGAAGAATATTCAAAAAAAGTCAGTCAAATAGAGAAAAAAGAAATATTAATACGTGATTTTTTGAAAAAGGTTGATAATTTAAAAATCGAATGTAGTTATTTAATAGAGGAAAACTCAGTTTTATATAATCAGCTGAAGTTTATAAAGAAATGTTATGTGCCAAAAGTTTATTTAAAGGTTTATCGAAAGAACAATAAACCTCAGTATTATGTTCATTTAGTTATTAAATATTTCAATTATTCTAAAACTGTTTATCTTGGAAAACGTGAAGATGTTTTTGAAATACTTTCAACTAAAATTTCCTCATTAAACTATAGAAATTTTCATTCTAAATCACTTAAGTTCCTTTCCCCAATCATTAAATCATTCTGTTTGCAATTGAGTTCAAAGGATGAATTTATTTCTACAAAGTTCAAATTAGAGTCTTTGTTAGAAGATTTTGTTGTTGTAAACGAGTCAAATGTTGGTTTTAATGATTTTTTAAAATCTCTTTCTAAGCACTAGTATTTAATAGATAATTCTTCCAAAGCTTTGTTAACATATTGATCATTTTCTATTAGAACCCTATAATAGTCTTCGTTACTCCATAGGTTACGAGATATATTAGCGATAACTTGTCTTTTAAGAAAATCTTTTTCTTTTTGATCAAGCTCAGTGCTAAAGTTATTATCTTTTTGTTTTATATGATTTATAAATTGCCTGTAGATTATTTCTTCAATATTTTTAAGATATTCACTTGAGTTTATAATCGCTGATGTTTTCTTTCTATTCAAATCTGAATATTTCATTGAAAAATCTCTAATCCATCCGTTAATTATTATCTCATTTATTATTTTGTAGTTAATAGTGGTATCTCTTTTTATGACAATATCTGGATTTATCCCTCCTCCTCCAAAAACTATTCTGCCTTTTTTTGTTTTGAATTTTAAAGAATCTGGAAATATAGAATCATTTCTAAGATATTGTTCTAAGAAATAATCATTATTGTTTTTCTGATAGTCTTTTTGAATAGACCTTCCAGAAGGTGTATAATACCTTTGAGTAGTTAGTCTAATTGCAGAGCCATCTGATAGTTTAATTTCTTCCTGAACTAGGCCCTTACCAAAAGACCTTCTGCCTATTACAACCCCTCTATCATTGTCTTGTATAGCTCCTGCAATAATTTCTGATGCCGAAGCTGATCCTTCATTTATTAAAATTACTAGATTAATTTTTTCTAGTCTTGATTCTCCGGATGAAATAATTTCATTTCTATCTCTACTTCTACCTTTTGTATAAACTATTAGAGAGTTTTTTTCTAATAGATCATCACAAATACTAGCTGCTGCACTTAAATATCCTCCTGGATTATCTCTAAGATCAAATACTAACTCTTGCATACCTTGATTAAGTAATTTAGAAGTCTCTTTTCTAAATTCAGAAATTGTTTTGGCTGAGAATCTATTAAGTTTAATAAAACCTGTTGTTGGAGTTATCATCATTGCAACATCAATACTATTTATGGGAATAGTATTTCGTGTTATCGTAAATTTAATTAGTCTATTTAATCCTCTTCTTTTAATCTGTACATTTACATCTGTACCTTTTTCACCTCTTAAT
Organism: uncultured Weeksellaceae bacterium; assembly: GCA_964397025.1. Classification (GTDB taxonomy): domain Bacteria; phylum Bacteroidota; class Bacteroidia; order Flavobacteriales; family BACL11. The sequence goes on along the minus strand of CAYNGO010000038.1, from coordinate 13,882 downwards.
CTTTTTACAACACCATTGTTTTCTATTCCTATACCCGCTACATTTACACTATCTACAGTAATTATACGATCTCCTGAGATGATTCCTAGTTTTTCTGATGGCCCACCTGTGATTGGCGATACTACTACAATAGTGTCTTCAATTATGTTAAATTCTATTCCAATACCACTAAAGCCACCAAGCATATTCTCACTTACTGATTGATATTTTTTTTTTGGTATATATGATGTGTGTGGGTCTAAGTCTTTGATTATTGAATTAATTATTTTTTCATCAAAGTCTGTTTTCAAAGTATCAACATAGTGAGATTCTATAAGTTCTAGAATGGAGTTAATCTTGCTAGAATCAGTTTTTATTTTCTTAGGGTTTAAATTACTACCTATTATAATACCAGAAATTATTAATACTGCAAAGATTATTGGCTGGAATTTTTTTTCTTTCACAATAATTCAGATAAATTGATTTTTCGTATTTCAACTCCTGCTTCATTTAAAAAAGCTAAGCCAGAATCATCTTTATACTCATTAATATAAACCAATCTATTAATTCCAGATTGATGAATTAATTTACTACACTCTTTACATGGTGATAAAGTTAGATAAAGCGTAGCGCCTGAACAGTTATGATTAGATTTTGCTGTTTTTAGAATTGCATTAGCTTCTGCGTGTAAAACATACCAGTGAGTTTCACCAATAGAATTCTCACAAGAGTTATCAAATCCTGTAGGAGTGCCATTATAACCATCAGAAATAATCATATTATTTTTAACTATAAGCGCTCCCACTTGTTTTCTTGAACAATAAGAAAGCTTTGACCATTCTAATGCAAGCTTAAGGTAGGCATAATCGTATCTATTTCTCTTCTCAATATCCATTTATAATAATCATTTTTAGTATTACGTATGATGTTATTTGTGCCCAGAGCCGGAATCGAACCGGCACGGGTTAACCCCATTGGTGTTTGAGACCAACGCGTCTACCAATTCCGCCATCTGGGCTAGCGTGCTGTAAAAGTATAATTTTACTATAAAATATCGATAGTTTTTGTAAATTTTAGAAACATTAAATTTTTATCTATAAAGTTGTTATATTTGCAACCCATTTTTTATATAAAATAGATGTCAAGACCATTTAAAATATTTACTGCTCGTTCGTCTCGCAAAATTGCTTTGGCAATCTGTGAGGCATATGGCACTGAACTAGGTGATGAAAATGTTATTGAATTTAGTGATGGTGAATTTGAACCTTCATTTAACGAATCAATAAGGGGTGCAGATATTTTCTTAGTTCAATCTACTATGCCACCAGCAGATAATTTAATGGAATTGTTATTAATGATTGATGCAGCTAGAAGAGCTTCTGCATATAAGATTAACGCTGTGATTCCTTATTTTGGTTTTGCAAGACAAGATAAAAAAGGTAAGCCCAGAGTTCCAATCGGAGCTAAGCTTATTGCTAATCTTTTAACATCAGCAGGAGTTGACAGAGTAATGACTATGGATCTACATGCAGATCAAATTCAAGGTTTTTTCGATATTCCCGTTGATCATCTTTACTCTTCTAGTGTTTTTATTCCATATATAGAATCATTAAAATTACCTAATTTAACTATTGCATCACCTGACATGGGTGGTTCTAATAGGGCAAATTCGTACGCTAAATTTTTGAATTCTGAGATTGTTATATGCTATAAGCATAGAGAAAAAGCGAACGAGGTCGGAAAAATGCTTCTTATTGGAGATGTAATTGGCAAAGATGTAGTTCTTGTTGATGATATGATTGATACTGCTGGAACTTTAACTACAGCTGCAGACTTAATGATGGAGATGGGAGCAAATAGTGTTAGGGCAGTCTGTACTCACGGAGTATTTTCTGGTCCTGCATATAAAAGAATTGAAGAATCTAAATTAATAGAAATTGCTGTAACAGATACTATTCCAAAGGTACATGAATCAAGTAAGGTCAAGGAGATTTCTATAGCAAACTTATTTGCAAGCTCGATAGATGCTGTTTTAAAAAACGAATCTATTTCAAAACACTTTCTAAGATAAAAATTAACTTAAATAAATTATAATGAAATCACTAGCAATTAGCGTAAAAAAAAGAGAAAATGTAGGTAAATCAGACTCTAAGGCGTTAAGAAATCAGGGTAAAGTTCCATGTGTGCTTTACGGGGGAGAAAAGCAAGTGTGCTTCTATGCTCATGAGAATGATCTAAGAAAGCTCGTATATACTCCCGATGTATTTCTTGTCGATCTAGATATTGAAGGGACTAAAACTTCTTGTATATTACAAGATATCCAGTTTCACCCTGTAACAGATAAAATATTACATATCGACTTCCTTGAAGTTTTTGCAGATAAAGAAGTTACTGTTGAAATTCCAGTAGTTTTAACTGGAATGGCAATTGGTGTAAGAAACGGTGGAAACTTACTTACTAGAAGAAATAAGATTATTACTCGTGCTATTCCAGGAAATTTACCTGATGCAATTGAGATTGATATCTCGGAATTAAAAATTGGTATGTTTATTTATATTAAAGATTTAAAATCTGATAAATATTCATTCTTAGCTTCAGATAATTCAGTTGTTGTTGGTGTTAAAACTGCTAGAGCTGCAATTGAAGAAGAAGTTGAGGAAGAGGTTGAAGGTGAAGAAGGAGAAGAAGGAACACCATCAGAAGGATCTGGAGATCAGTCAACTGATATAGCTAAAGAAGATAAATAGCAGTGAAATACTTAATCGTTGGATTAGGTAACCCGGGTGCCGAGTATGAAGATACTCGTCATAATATTGGTTTTAGTGTTATTGATAAAATTGCTGAAGAAAACAATCTAAAATTTGAAAATTCAAAATTAGGATTTATTTGTAGATTAAAGTTTAAGGGAAGAGTTTTAGTATTTTTAAAGCCTAATACTTTTATGAATCTTAGTGGAAAAGCCGTTCATTATTGGATGAAATTTGAAAAGCTAAGTATTGATAATCTTTTAATAATTACTGATGATCTTTCTTTACCTTTTGGTCAATTAAGATTGAGAGCTAAAGGCTCCTCAGGAGGTCATAACGGACTAGAAGATATCTGTAGCTATCTTGGTGGTAACATTTATCCCAGATTACGATTTGGGATTGGTAGTGACTTTTCAAGAGGACGTCAAAGTGATTATGTTTTAGGATCATGGGATAGTGAACAACAAGAACGAATTATAGAAAAGATAGAAGCTTCTATACAAGTTGTTTATTCTTTTTGTACAAAGGGTATTGATAGAACAATGAATAATTTAAATGGAAAATAAATTTGAATACAGAGCTTGTTTTGTTCAAATGAATATTTAAATTTGTTTTTATAATAAATAAGGTATCGTGGCCGAGTGGCTAGGCAGTGGTCTGCAACACCATCTACAGCGGTTCGAATCCGCTCGATACCTCAAAATGCTCGTTTAATAGCGAGCATTTTTTTATATTTGTAGTAAATAATAGATTGCTTATTAATGAAGAGGATAATTTTTTTGTTTTTGTTTTTTGTTTTACTAAAGAATAGCTCTTTAGCACAGTGTCAGTTTTCACTTGATAATTTCTCACATGTAAATTGTTTTTCAGAGAATACTGGTTCAATAGACATTAGCTTTACTGATCCAAATATTTCATTTTGGTGGACTGGACCTAATGGCTTTACAAGTAACTCCACTAATATCTCATCTTTGTATTCAGGTGATTATATTTTAACAATTGTTAGTAATATTATCCCCGGGGACACAAGCTCTCAAGAGTTGTGTTCTAATCTGGATATTTATGGACATCCTTTAGATACAATTAGAATACAAGAAACTTTTGATATAGATGCTGATTTTAATTTAACAGGTCAGTGTAATGCACAAGATTCTGCTGATGTAATTACAAATATTTTTGGTGGAACACCACCTTACTTTACCTTGTGGTCTAATGGTGACACTTCCAGAAATATTAATAATTTACAACCAAATCCTTTGTTGCCATATTCTATAAGTATTACTGATGCAAATGGATGTGTAAAAAATCAATACTTAACAGTTGCTCCAATAGCTTCTATGAAGATTTTCATGTCTTTTGTTGGAGTGATTTGTAAGGATGATAATTCTGGTGAAGTTAGTGCATATGTTAGTGATGGAAACCCTCCTTTTTCTTTTTTATGGTCTAATGATCTTTCTACTTCAGTTGTAGATTCTTTCTCTTCCAAAGTTGAAGGCTTATCTCCAGATACATATTTTTTAGAAGTTATAGATGCTAATGGATGTATACAAAATGATACTGTCAAGATTAAAGCTGATTATGATGTTTGTTTATCTCCATTTAAAGTTTTTTCTCCTAATAATGATGGTATCAATGATATATGGGAAATAAAAAACATTGAGATATACCCTAATGCAATTATTGAGATATATTCTAAAAGTGGTCAACAAGTATATAGAAGAAGAAATTATAAAAACACAATTAGTGATGCATTTCAAGCAATTGATAAGTATGGAAATATTTTACCATCAGCTACATATTATTATGTCATTACATTAGCAGAACAAGACGAAGTTTTTAAAGGAACCTTAACTATTGTAAGATAATGAGAAATTTTTTCACTCTTATTATATGTATTGCTTGTTGTCTTGTTGCAAAGACTCAACAGCAATCTAATTATAGTCAGTTTTATATTAACGACATAGTTTATAATCCTGCAATTGCGGGTAGTAAATCTTACAATCCTTTAGTAATTCAAACTCGCCAACAGTGGTTAGGGTTTGAAGGAGCCCCATTTAGTACTAATATTAGTTACCATAAATTAATTAATGAAAATTCTGCAATTGGAGGAATATTTAATTATGAAAACACTACTCCTTCATTTCAAAGTGATCTACAAATATTATATGCCTTTCATGTCCCACTAAATTCAAAGACTACTTTCTTGTCATTTGGAATTGCACCAAAACTCAAATACTACTCAATAAACTTTTCTGCTGAAGATCTACCACCTAATCAGGATCCTGCTTTTTCTGAATCTACTTTTAGCTCTGCATTATTTGATGTTTCATCTGGCTTGTATTTATATAACAATAGATTGTCATTAGGTTTTTCATGCTTTAATATGTTAGAGTCTTCATTTAATATGCCTGTTGTTAAAAAATCAAATCAATCCAATAGTAATTCAAGTTTTGGAAATAATTCTGAAATTATGAATTTCTATACTTCTGCTTCGTATAGATTTGATATTATTAATAATGACTGGGATATTGAACCTACTATTCTTTTAAATAATGGTGTTAATCAAAAACAGATTATAGATTTTGCTACAAGAATAATATACTTACATAATAATTGGGCGGGAATTGGTTATAGATCCGATAAAACTATGTCTTTCAGCTTTGGATTTAAATCAAATAAAGTAAATATTGGATATTCTTACGATCATCAAATAGCAGGTGAAATCATGAATTATAATTATGGTACTCACGAGTTTATTATTTCATTTCAAATACCAGCTTTATTTCATAATCGTCATACTAATTTTTGGATATTTTAGTGATGGAAAAAATTGAGCATATAGGAATTGCCGTTAGAGATATTACTAAAGCTAATGAAATCTTTAAATCTATTTTAGGAAAATCAAATTATAAAACCGAATATGTTGAATCTGAAGATGTTCTAACATCTTTTTTTGAATTAGGTGATTCCAAGATAGAGTTAATAGAATCTAATCAAAAAGACCATACAATTTCAAAATTTATTGATAATAACATGAGTGCTATTCATCATGTAGCAATTAAAGTAAGTGACATATACTTAGAGATAAGTAGAATTAAGAAAGAAGGTATAAGGGTGTTAAATGAAATACCAAAACAAGGAGCAGATAATAAACTAATATGTTTTTTGCACCCTAAAGATACCCTTGGTGTTCTTATTGAACTATGTCAGGAAAAATAGCTTCTATTGATTCATCTTTAGTTAGATGATATGTTTTGATCCCTAGTTTTTTTGCAGTCTTAATATGTTGAATTGAATCGTCTATAAATAGTACTTCATTTACATTCAAATCATTTTCGTTGAGTATTATATTAAAAGCTTCAGGATTTGGTTTTCTAAGTCCAATTTCGTGTGAATAATAAACCTTGTTAAATAAATTGTAGAAGCTATTATATTTTTTGACACCTATTTTCTTTTTTATTTCATTTATATGTATGACATTGGTATTGCTTAATAAGTATATAGAAAAACTACTTTTAAGATTATTAATTAATGATATTCTTTTTTGAGGAAGATCAAGTATTAAAGCATTCCATGCTGATAAAATTTGTTTATGAGATGCTTTTGGACAGAGTTTGTTGACCTCAATAAGGAAATCAAATTCTGATATTTTACCTGTTTCTAATAAATTAAATATTTCTTGTTGAATTGATTGAGAATAAAAAACAGAAGCATCTTTGATACCTATTTTGTTAAATTCATTAATTGTTTTTTGGTACTCAATATTTAGAATAACATTTCCTAAATCAAAAATAATATGTTTTATGTTTTTCATTAATTAAAACTACAGATAATTAAACAAATTTGATAGTTTTGCATTACCCTTTTTTTAAGGAGGGCCTATAGCTCAGCTGGTTAGAGCACTTGACTCATAATCAAGGGGTCGCAGGTTCAAGCCCTGCTAGGCCCACAAGATAAAATGTCTTTACAGAAATGTAAAGATTTTTTATTTCCAGTCTATTTCCTATCGTTTTTTTTGATAGATATAAGTACTTTAGCACATAATATTTTTTAATATATGCACAGGTTTTTAGATTTCTTAGAAAAATTAAAAAATAAGAAAGTAATTTTTTCTTTATTATTAGTTATAACTCTGCTAGTTTTTTTTCTATTTTTTCAGAAGAAAAATATGCAGCAGCAAATGGATTTAAAAATTCAATTTATTGAACAAAAAAACACATTAAGAGATGAGTTAGATGATTTAATTGATGAACATGACGACCTATTAGATGAGTATGGTGATTTGAATAATCAATTGTTTCAGAAAGACTCATTAATTAAAAAACAAATTATTGAAATTAGAAGTCTGATTAGAAATAAGAATGATTTACAATCAGCTAGAGTTAAGATTGAAAATCTTAAGAGAATATCTCAAAATTACATTAAAGACATTGACTCTCTTTTTTATATAACAGAGAGGCTTAGTTTAGAAAAAGATAGTGTGATCAAAGTAAATAAAGATATAAATTGGAAGAATTACAAACTTAATAAAACAAATATACAACTGTCAGAAAAGGTAAATAAAGGATCTACTCTAAAAGTTAAAGACATCTCAATTGAGCCCTTTAGGTATAGAGGGACAGGTAAAGAAGTTTCCACAAGATCTGCTGAAAAGACACAAACACTAAGAGCATGTTTCTATATCTCTGCTAACTTAATTGCTGACTCAGGAATTAAAGAAGTATTTATACAATACATTAACTCTGATGATAAAATTATATCAGGTTCTGATACAATTATGAATGATGAGAAAATAATTTTTTCTGCTAAAACAGATATAGATTACAAAAATCAACAATCTTTTGTTTGTTTGGACTGGCAAAGGTATATTCCGCTAAAAGAGGGAGAGTATAGGCTAAAGATTTATATTGATAATGAGTTTGCAGGAGATTCAGAATTTAAACTTAGATAGTATCACTAGTATATTAACATATAATATTAATGGAATTCGAGCTGCTATCAAGAAAGACCTCCCATCTTGGATAGCATCTACAAATTCTGATATTATTTGTTTACAAGAAATTAAGGCAAAACCAGAACAGTTTGATACTGATGTTTTTAGAAGTTTTGGTTATCGCTCATATATTCATTCTGCAAATAAACCGGGATATAGTGGTGTTGCTATTCTTAGCAAAGAAGAGCCTGTGCATGTTGAGTATGGATGCGGAATTGATGTAATTGATTTTGAGGGAAGAATAATAAGAGCAGATTATAAAAAATTCTCTGTAATGAGTGTTTATTTTCCCTCTGGAAGTAGTGGTGATCATAGACAGGTCTTTAAAATGGAGTTTCTTCGACTATTTAATGATTATATCAATATTCTTAAAAAAACATATAATAAATTATTGATTTGTGGAGATTATAATATTTGTCACAAACCCATAGATATTCATAATCCAATAAGAAATAAAAACACATCAGGTTTCCTGCCTGAAGAGAGAGAATGGATGAGTAGTTTTATCAAAAGTGGTTTTATTGATTCTTTTAGAATTAATAATAGTGAGCCTCATCAATATTCCTGGTGGAGCTATAGGGCAAATGCACGAGTTAAAAACCTTGGTTGGAGAATTGATTATATAATGATATCTGACTTGCTTTTAGATAATTTTATTAGAGCTGTTATATTATCTCAAGCTAAACATTCAGATCACTGTCCTGTACTAGTGGAATTAGCAGATTAGTTTTATTACATTTGCATTATACAATAAAAAATGGCAATACAAACTGCAGAAAGAAGTTCTCATTTAGATCCTTCGGAAAATGTTATTTTCCAAAGACATATGATTGCATACAACCAGGCTGCTAAATTAATAAGCGGCACTGTTTTAGAGATTGGATGTGGTGAGGGTTATGGGATGGAAGAGTTAGCTAAATATTCTACAAGATATATTGGTGTTGATAAGTTCGATACTAATATTCCAAAGTCAGTTATAGATAATAATGATGTTGTTTTTCATAAGATGGAGATTCCACCACTTAATAATATTGAAGCTAACAGTATTGATTTTGTTGTTACATTTCAAGTGATAGAACATATTGAAGATGATAATTATTTTCTAAAAGAAATATATAGAGTTTTAAAGCCTGGAGGAAAACTATTATTAACTACCCCTAATAAACTGATGTCACTCTCGCGTAATCCTTGGCATATTAGAGAGTACGATCCTACTGAGATGAAGAATATTATTAGAAAATTTTTCCATCAGTTTGAGATTAAAGGAGTTTTTGGTAATCAAGTAATTATGGACTACTATAATAAAAACAAGGAATCTGTAGAGAGGATAACTAGATTTGATATTTTTAATTTACAATATAATCTACCAAGATGGATTTTGAAAATACCGTATGATATTTTAAATAGGTTTAATAGAAAAAAACTACGCTCAGATAATACAAAGATGGTTAGCTCTGTTAAGGTGTCTGATTACTCTATTAAAGACTCAGTAGATAATTGTCTGGATTATTTTTGCATTGCTACCAAGTAGTTGAAAAGCTATAACCTTCTTTCATTAATTTAACTAAAATTTTTTCAAGTATTCCTTTAAGGTTTTTGAAACTCTTTAGATTGTTATGGAAAACAATAATAGAGCCATTTTCAACATTATCTATAACATTAGAATATATTTTTTCTAACTTGATGTCTTTTTTAAAGTCCCAGCTAAAGACATCCCACATAATAATTTTAAAGTTCTTTTTTATTTTTCTTAATTGTAAGAGGCCTAATTTCCCATAAGGTGGTCTGAAAATTTGAGTATGCATTAACTCTTGTGCTTTGTTAATATCAAGATAATATTTTTTGTTTGATGTAAGCCATCCGTTTCTATGAGTGAACGTATGGTTCCCAATTACATGACCTTCTTCAGTAATTCTCTTAACTATTTCAGGAAATTTCTGGATTTGTTTCCCTACTAAAAAGAATGTTGCTTTAATTTTAAGCTTTTTTAAGAGATCTAACAAAAATACAGTAATGGTTTCATCAGGGCCATCGTCAAAAGTCAACCAAACTTCTTTTTTAAAGCTTCTTTTTTTCCAAACAATATCTGGAAAAATTTTTTGAATAAATATTGGTGTTTTTACAAACACCAGATTTTACTGTAATGCATAATATTCATCTAAAAATGTATTTATTCTAAAAGTTGAGTAATTAATTTCTTCCTTTACATTATCATCTTTCATTTTATAGTACTTATCTTCTTCTTTTATATAAGAGTATGTCTGATCATTAGGCTGATGAATTTGTAGTACCCTAGTCAAACTCCCAAGTACTTGTCCACAGATATTAAAGTTTTGTTTTAGCCCGCTTCCTTTATCAAATTCAGAAAGATATTTATATTCTGTCAAGTAGTCATCAATCATAAGAGCTAGAAGGTCATCTCCCTTGCTATCTTCCTCACCTTTGTAGTATAAATCAATTAAAGGAATTGCGAAATAGCTTAAATTAACTACATCTCTAGGGAATTCAAACATACATTTGTCAACTACTGCCATAGCTCTTAAAGTATCTCCTTTAGAAAATAGAGATTCCGCTAATCTTGCATAGTTATTTCTATAGTTCATCACCATTCTGGTGTTGGTCTCATCAAAATATAGATTTTTATTATTTAAGCCTCCCCATTCAAATTTATTCATTAGATTCTCATACATAACCTCATCATTAATTGCACCAGTTTGACCATCATTTGAATTAGCAATATATGGCACCAATCTATATGCCAATCCTTCAAGTTGGAAGTATTTTTCTAATCCCATAAAATTATCTCTTCCAACAGTTATTGCAAAATAGATTGGTCTTTCCCAATTAAAATTAGCAAGAATATCTAACACCATGAGTTTGTTTTTATATAGACCATTCCCTTTTAGTTTCCATCTTATTTCATTAACTATTTTTGAGTGGTTTTCTAAAGGAACAAATTCTTTAGCTTTTTCTTTATCTACGCTAAGTTTTAGTTTTTTGGTTGGACAATAATTTCTTAATCCAGCAGATGTATTTAGCATAGCTTTTGGATTTTTGCTATTAATAAAACTAACAACTTGACTAACCTCCTTATATTCTTTGAATTTTTCTTGAATAGGAGTGTAGTCTCTTGTTCCTCTTCTATAGTCCTCATGCTCTAGCGAAGAGGGTATTGGCGCGGCATCATATGAAGCTCGTTTCATTTGGTCTATATACCAATCTGTATTAAAAAGTGAAAGATTAACAACTTTAATATCAGTTCTAATCCCTTCAACTTCTTGAGCATACCATAATGGAAAAGTATCATTATCTCCATTGGTGAATAAAATTGCATTTTTAGCACATGAATTTAGATAATTTTTAGCAACCTCCAATGCAGTTAATCTGCCAGATCTATCATGGTCATCCCAGTTTTCTGAAGCCATAAGTGCTGGAGCCATAAACATTGATACAATTGAGGCAGTAATAATACTAGTTCTTGCATTAGTTTTTTTCTTTAGAAAATCATAGATACCTAATAAACCTAAACCTACCCAAATAGAGAAAGCATAGAAAGAGCCAACATAGGCGTAGTCTCTTTCTCTTGGTTGAAAAGGAACAACGTTAAGGTAAATAATAATTAATACTCCGGTAAATAAGAAGAAAAGCAATACAACTAATGCGTCTTGATTTTGTTGTTTAAAATGAAATAACATACCAATTAAACCAAGCAATAGTGGTAGAAAATAATAATGATTTTTTGCTTTATTATTTCTTAAATGATCAGGGGCAACCGTATCATTTGGAGTGCCAAGTCTCCAATTATCGATTACTGCAATTCCACTTTCCCAATTTCCATTTAAGCTATTTCCATCCATATTCATATAGTCATTTTGTCTTCCAGCAAAATTCCACATAAAGTATCTCAGATAGGACCATCCAATTTGATAGCTAAAAAAGTATTTGAGATTTTGCCCAAACGTTGGTGTTCTATCAGTATTTTTTAATCCTGCCCATTGTTTATATCCTGCAGCATGTCTACTTTGGGTATTACTCCACATTCTAGGGAAAAAAGTCTTGTTTTTAGCACTGAAATTGGGAATAGAATTTTTTCTATCATCTATAATTATATATTTTCCTTTTACTTCATCTTTTGCATATGTTGGATTTCCATCAAGATATGGTTTTTTATTATCAAGTTTAGCATTAAAATATTGACCATAAACAATTGGCCAGCTACCATACTGTTCTCTTTTAAGATATGATAATAAACCTACAGCATCTTCAGGATTATTTTCATCTATTGGTGGATTTGCATTTGATCTTACAACTAAAACTGCAAATGATGAGTATCCTATTAATAGCATCGTAAAAGATAGTATTATACTATTTAGCATAGGTTTGTTATTTTTCTTAGTATAAATAATTCCATATGTAATTAAAGCTGTTATCGCTAAGAAATATATAATTGTTCCATAGTTAAATGGTAGGCCTACAGTATTGACGAAAAACAACTCAAATGTTGAAATTAGGCTTACTGCACTAGGTATTATAATTCCTTGCACAAATCCTAAAATAGCCATTGATACTACAAATGCTTTTATTGCCCCAGATTTAGAGTATTTGTATTTTTTAAAATAATAAATCATTCCCATTGCAGGAATTGTTAAAAGGCTCAAAAGATGAACACCAATTGATAAACCAATTAAATATGCAATTAGAATTAGCCATCTGTTAGATTTAGAATCTTCAGCCTCTTCTTCCCATTTTAAGATACACCAAAATGTTATTGCTGTAAAAAATGATGACATGGCATAAACCTCACCTTCAACTGCTGAAAACCAGAAAGAATCAGAAAAAGTATATGTTAGAGACCCAATAACTCCAGCTGCTAAAATTGCAATCATTTTAAAAGGATCCTCTTCTTTATCTGATTTATTGCTATATATTTTTCTACCAAAAGCTGTGATTGTCCAGAAAAGAAATAAAATAGTAAAAGAGCTACAAAGTGCTGATAATACATTTATTGCTATTGCAACCTGGCTAGTAGCTGGCTCCGCAAATAGCGAAAATAATCTACCAAGTAATTGAAACAATGGAGCTCCAGGAGGATGTCCAACTTCTAATTTATATGCCGTTGCAATATACTCTCCACAATCCCAGAAACTTACAGTTTGCTCGATAGTAGATAGGTATACACAAGATGCAATGACAAATACTATCCAGCCAACAATATTATTCAGTTTTTTAAATGGTTCCATTATTTGTTATTTGATATTAATGTAATTGCGAATTTATAAATTTTAACTCATATTATTTAAATTTACTCTCTTAAAGGAAATAATTAATTTTTTTTTCGCTAGTAACTAATTATTATTATTTTTGCCGCCTGAAGTTTAATGCCCGATGGTGTAACTGGCAACACGTCTGTTTTTGGTGCAGAAGAGTCTAGGTTCGAGCCCTAGTCGGGCAACTTTTAACCCTCGTTTTTTCTTTTGAGTAAGTATAAGTGCTAATTCCTATCTAGTTTTCTATAGGGGGTAGGTATTTTCAGACTTATAACTTGCACTAGAATGTTTTTTTTAATAAGTTTGTCTTTCTGTTTAATTGGGAAATAACAGATTTAATTAACGTAACAAGCATATTATGAAAAAACACTACAATTTAAACTTCTTTAAGAATTTATCTTTCTTATTAGTTATATCACTCATATCTTTAAGTAGTTATGGGCAAAGCTTTTCACCAACAGTTGGTGTAAGTTTATCAAATAACACCTGTGGTCAGCTATCTGATCTTAGTATTGATGTTAGTCAAGATGCTGGAGAAACAGATATTGCATCTTCAGTGTTTACTTCTGATTTAGGATCTCTTGACTTATCTTCCTTAATTCCAGGGGATACAGTAGGTACTGCTACTATGAGCTTTATATCTGGAACAATAATTAATGCTACTCTAATTGTAAGTCAATCAAACTCTTATAATACATTGGTTTTAGCTGATGCTAATGTTGGAATGTTAGGTTCATTTTCAATGAGAAATTTATCTACTGGAGGAATTGAAATAACAGCATCTGTCCCTCCATCATGGCAGGATAATAATTCTACAACAGGTGGATTTACTTCTAATGCTACATTTAATAACTCATTTAATAACCCTTCAGTTTCTGTAATGACATTCTCATCAA
>CAYNGO010000037.1:0-16399 GCA_964397025.1 uncultured Weeksellaceae bacterium | reverse complement strand
AACTAATTCTCCATAAAAAGGTCTTTCTTTATGAACTTCATAAAATTCACCAGCTCTCTCTTTAGTAAGTAATACTTTCTTTAATGCAACTATTCTAAATCCTGCATTTTCAATCTTATTTAGAATTGCTCCTGCGTTACCTGCTTCAACAGCTTCTGGCTTTACCATGGTAAATGTTAAATTGCTCATAATTATATTTTTTAAAATTTGCTGCAAAATTAGAAATTATTACAAAGTGAGCTTTTGTTTTTATTCTTATTTTTGCAATCTATGTTAAAAAAGGCTAATAATCTTAAGGAATTAATATCACAACAAAAAAATATTGTGATAACAACTCATAGAGGACCTGATGGTGATGCTATGGGTTCTTCTCTAGCTTTATATAATTTATTAATCAATCTTGGTCATAAGGTTAATGTTGTTACTCCTAATGACTATGCTAGTTTTTTAAATTGGATGCCTGGAAATGATACTGTAATTGAATTTGAGGGTAATGAAGATAAAGCTATATCATTAACAGCTAAAGCAGATATAATTTTTATGCTTGATTTTAATACTATTGCTAGATTAGATAAGTTTTCTAATACTGTAGCCGAATCTAATTCCTATAAAGTTTTAATTGATCATCATCAAGATCCAGATATGGAGATTGCTGACTTAATTTTTTCAGATTCTACATCATGTTCTACTGCTCAATTACTTTATGAAGTGCTAGATGCTATGAATATGACAGATCAAATTAACCAAGATATTGCAGAGTGTCTTTATGTTGGTATAATGACAGATACAGGTTCATTTAAATATAATTCAACAACATCAAAAACACATAATGTTATTGCAGATTTAATTGATAAGGGTGCTAGAAATTCTATTATTCATGATTTAATCTATGATAACTCTTCTGCAGATAGGATGAAGTTATTAGGATATTGCATTAATGATAAATTATTATTATATCCAGAAAATAATAGTGCTATTATCTCGTTAACAGATGAAGAACTAAATAGATTTAACTTTAAGAAGGGTGATACAGAAGGAATAATTAATTATGCACTTGCTATTAAAGGTATTATATTTGCGGTATTAATTGTTCAAAGAGAAGATATAGTTAAGCTTTCTTTAAGATCAAAAGGAGATTTTAAAGTTAATCTTATTGCAAATAAATATTTTCAAGGTGGAGGACATACTAATGCTTCAGGTGGTATATCTTATGAATCTGTAAATGAAACAATTAAGAAAGTTGAAGGTATTATAAAAACATATAAAGAAGAATTAAATAATTAAAATTAATAAACAATGAAAACGATTTTTTTATCACTAGCATTGCTAATAGGAGCAAGCTGCACAAGTACTAATACTAATAATAATAATAATATGGAAGACGGAATGTATGCAAATATCAAAACTAACAAAGGTGAGATATTAATTAAGTTAGAGTTTGAAAAGACTCCTTTAACAGTAGCAAATTTTGTTGCTTTATCTGAAGGAACAATGAAGAACAAGAAAAAAGAATCAGGAACACCTTATTATGATGGTTTAAAGTTTCATAGAGTTATAGCTGAATTTATGATTCAAGGTGGTTGTCCTGATGGTAATGGAACTGGAAGTCCAGGATATAGTTTTGCTGATGAATTTCATCCTGACTTAAAACATGATAAGGGAGGTATATTATCGATGGCTAACTCAGGACCTGCGACTAATGGATCTCAATTTTTTATTACTCACAAGGAAACTCCTTGGTTAGACGGTAAGCATTCTGTTTTTGGTAGTGTTGTTGAAGGAATGGATGTAGTTAATACTATTGCTCAAGATGATTTAATTGAAACAGTTACAATTATTAGAGAAGGTTCAAAAGCTAAATCTTTTGATGCTTTAGAGGTTTTTAATACTTCACAAGCTAAAATGATTAAAGAGGCTGCAGCTAAAAAGAAAGCTCAAGAAGAAGCTAACAAATCTTTAATGGAAGGAGCTAAGGTTACTGCATCAGGACTCGGATATAAAATGACTAAAGATGGAACTGGTACTCAGGCAACTGCTGGAAAAACAGTTTCTGTACACTATACAGGTAAGTTAACTGATGGAACAAAGTTTGACTCTTCTTTAGATAGAGGTCAACCAATTGAATTTGTTTTAGGTGAAGGAAGAGTTATTAAGGGTTGGGATGAAGGAATTGCTCTATTAAAAGTAGGAGGTAGCGCAACTTTTATTATCCCATCTGATTTAGCATATGGAGAAAGAGGGGCAGGGGGAGTTATTCCACCTAATGCTACTCTAATTTTTGAAGTAGAATTAATGGATGTTAAATAATCATTAATAACAATAGAATTTATTAAAAGGCTGTCATTGACAGTCTTTTTTTATTTATATTAAGAATAACTCATAAATAAGATTAGTTTTGCAGCCAAATTTATAAGATATGAAATCAATTAGAAACATAGCAATTATAGCCCATGTAGATCATGGTAAAACTACTCTTGTTGATAGAATTATTGAAGCCTGTAAAACATTAGATGAAAGAACAGAGAGAACAGATCTTTTACTAGATAATAATGATTTAGAAAGAGAACGTGGTATTACTATTTTATCTAAAAATGTTTCGGTTACTTATAATGATGTTAAAATAAATGTAATTGATACTCCTGGTCACGCAGATTTTGGTGGAGAAGTTGAAAGGGTATTAAAAATGGCTGATGGGGTACTATTATTAGTTGATGCTTTTGAAGGTGCTATGCCACAAACAAGGTTTGTTCTTGGAAAAGCTATTGAACTAGGTCTAAAACCTATTCTAGTTATTAATAAGGTTGATAAAGAAAACTGTACACCAGATATAGTACAAGATGATATATTTGATTTAATGTTTAATCTTGATGCAACTGAAGATCAATTAGAATTTGTCACAATTTTTGGCTCATCTAAAGAAGGATGGATGAACTATGATTGGAAAGATAAAATAGATAATATATTTCCTTTATTAGATACAGTTATAAAGGAAATTCCTGAAGCTCCATATAATTCTGGAGAACCACAAATGCAAATCACTTCTTTAGATTATTCAAAATTTGTTGGTAGAATAGCTATTGGAAGAATATTTAGAGGAGATTTGGTAGAAGGAAAAGATTATATGTTATGTAAGGCAGATGGCTCAAAAAGTAAAGTTAGAATAAAAGAGCTTCATACTTTTGATGGCATGGGTAAGCTTAAAGTAACAACAGCAAGAAGTGGAGATATATGTTCAATAGTTGGTGTTGAAGGTTTTGAAATTGGTGATACTATTGCTGATCTTGAAAATCCTGAAGCGTTACCTAGAATTAGTATAGATGAACCAACAATGAGTATGTTATTTACTATAAATAATTCTCCATTTTTTGGTAAGGAAGGGAAATTTTGTACTTCTAGACATCTAAGAGATAGATTATATAAAGAGCTTGAAAAAAACCTTGCGTTAAAGGTTGTTGATGGTGAATCAGAAGATAAGTTTAATGTTTATGGCAGAGGAATACTTCACTTATCAGTATTAATTGAAACAATGAGAAGAGAAGGGTATGAGCTTCAAGTTGGAAAACCCCAAGTAATTCTTAAAAAAATTGATGGAATTAAATGTGAACCTATGGAAACATTAGTTGTTGATGTGCCTGAAGAATTTTCTGGAAAAGCTATTGATTTAATTACACAAAGAAAAGGTGACATGCTAGTGATGGAGCCTAAAGGAGATTTACAACATTTAGAATTTGATATTCCATCACGAGGTTTAATAGGATTAAGAAATAACATGATGACTGCCACAGCTGGTAATGCAGTAATAACTCATAGATTTAGAGAATACGCTGCTTATAAAGGTGAAATTGCAGAAAGAAATAAAGGCTCATTAATTTCAATGGAATCCGGTACATCAACAGGTTTTTCAATTAATAAACTTCAAGAAAGAGGTAAGTTTTTTATTGACCCTGGAACAGTAATTTATAAAGGTCAAGTTATTGGAGAAAACTCAAGAGATAGCGATCTTGATATTAATGTTGTAAAAGGAAAGAAGCTGACAAATATGAGAAAATCTGGTACTGATGCTGCAGAAAGCATTGCTCCTAAAATTGACTTCTCACTAGAAGAATGCATGGAATACATACAAGTAGATGAATATTTAGAGGTCACTCCAGAAAGTTTGAGAATGCGAAAAATTAATTATAGATAACTTTATTTATCTGACATAGTTTAAGTTTATATAAAAATTTAAATTAATCACATTAAACTTATATAAGTTTTTGTAAAATATTTATTTATTTTTTCTTTATAACTTAAATTTTAACACCTATTTAATGAAGTAAAACTTGAATTAATAAGCTGTTAATAAATCATACTTATTTGCTCTAAAATGTATAAAAAATACTGTGAATAAAATATTAAACTTGCATTAGTTCTTTACTCTTTTAGTGCACCGATATAAATGAAATTTTTAATTAGTTAATCTTTTTTTTAATGATTTTTACGTGCTATTTCCAAGAGTAAATCACTCGCTTTTTATTAATTTTTTAAAACTTACAACATGGGTATATTTGACTATAGACGAAATTACAAACCTTTTGAATATCCGGAGATTACGGATTTTACTGATGCAATTAATAAATCTTTCTGGGTTCATTCAGAAGTAGATTTTACTGCAGATACACAAGATTTTCTTTCTCACCTGTCAAAACCTGAACAAAACGCTGTAAAAAATGCCTTACTAGCAATTGCTCAAATTGAAGTTAACGTTAAAACTTTTTGGGGAGATCTATATTCTCATTTACCAAAACCTGAGTTTAATGGCTTAGGGAGTACATTTGCAGAATGTGAGTTTAGACATTCTGAAGCTTATTCAAGATTACTTGAAGTATTAGGTTATAATGATGAATTTGAAGATCTTATTAAAATTCCTATTATAAAAGAAAGAGTTGATTATTTATCTTCTGCTTTATCAAATGCTAAATCTGAAGACAAAGAAGAATATGCTATATCATTAATTCTTTTTTCTATACTTATTGAAAATGTTTCTTTATTTAGTCAATTTGCTATTATCCTTTCATTTACAAGATTTAAAGGTCATATGAAGAATGTTAGTAATATTATTGCTTGGACTTCTATTGATGAGCAATTACATGCAAATGCTGGCATGTATATTATTAATAAGATTAAAGAAGAACATCCAGAATTCTTTAATGAAAAAACTCTTAATAAAATCTCTAAAGTTGTTAAAGAGTCAATTGAAATTGAAAGTAGATTACTTGATTGGATATTTGAACAGGGAGAATTAGAATTCGTTACTAAAAAAGATTTATTAAATTTTATGAAATATAGAGCTGATGAAAGTTTAATTCAAATTGGCTTAGATAAAGTTTTTAATGTCCCTTATGAAGACTACGAACCATTGTCATGGTTTGAAAATGAAGTTTTTTCAAATAGTATGGATGACTTTTTTGCTAAACGACCTGTAGAATATACTAAGCATGATAAAAGTATAACAGCTCTAGATCTCTTTTAATTATTATGAAGGAGAATAGAGAAAGATACTGGTGGAAAAATTCCGAAAGTGAACAAATACTAAATAGAGGTTATTTACTTCAAGGAGAATCCGTAGAAGGTGCAATTGATAGGGTATGTACAGCAGCTGCAAAAAATTTATTTAGACCTGAATTAAAAGAGGCTTTCAAAGAAATGATTGAAAGAGGTTGGATGAGCTTAAGTTCTCCAATTTGGGCAAACATGGGTACTGAAAGAGGATTACCTATTTCTTGTTTTAATGTTCATGTTCCTGATAGAATAGAAGATATTACTCACAAATTAGGTGAAGTAATTATGCAAACCAAGATAGGAGGGGGTACCTCTGGTTATTTTGGTGCAATGAGAGAAAGAGGTAGTGCAGTAAAAGATAATGGAAAGAGTAGTGGTGCAGTGAGTTTTATGAAGTTATTTGACACTACTATGGATACAATTTCACAAGGAGGTGTAAGAAGAGGAGCATTTGCAGCCTATTTAGATATTGATCATCCAGATATTGAGGAATTTATGTCAATTAAAAGTATTGGTAGTCCAATACAAAATCTATTCTATGCAGTTTGCGTTCCTGATTACTGGTTAAATGAGATGATTGAAGGTGATATGGACAAAAGAAAAGTTTGGGCAAAAGTTTTAGAAAACAGACAGCAAAAAGGTCTACCTTATATTTTCTTTACTGATAATATCAATAGAAATAAACCTCAAGTATATAAAGATAAAGCAATGATGATAAATGCTAGTAATCTTTGTTCTGAAATTGTTCTTCCTTCCAGTAAAGATGAATCTTTTATATGCTGTCTTTCTTCACTGAATCTGGAAATGTATGATGAATGGAAGGATACTGAGACTGTTAAGCTTGCAACATTTTTTCTAGATGCAGTATTAGAAGAATTTATTAAAAAAACAGAAGGTAATTATTATTTAGAAAATGCAAATAGATTTGCAAAAAGACATAGAGCATTAGGACTTGGAGTATTAGGATGGCATTCATATTTACAAAGAAATATGATTCCTTTTGAAGGTCTAGAATCAAAACAATTAACAACAACAATATTTAAAGATATTCAAGAAAAATCTGAAAAAGCAACTATAGAACTTGCAAGAATATATGGAGAGCCTGAAGTTTTAGAGGGATATGGTAGACGTAATACAACTTTACTAGCTATTGCTCCAACAACATCGTCATCAGCTATTTTAGGACAAGCTTCACCAGGAATTGAGCCAATGTATAGTAATTACTATAAGGCTGGACTTGCAAAAGGAAACTTCATGAGAAAAAATAAATATCTAGAAGTACTTTTAAAAGAGAAGGGTATTGATAATGAAGAAACTTGGAGGAGTATAATGTTAAATAATGGAAGTGTTAATCATTTAAAAGAATTATCAGAAAATGAGAAAAATGTTTTTAAAACTTTTAAAGAAATAAGCCAACTTGAAATTATTCAACAAGCTTCAATAAGACAAAAATATATTGATCAAGCACAAAGCTTAAATTTAAATATACCAGCAGACTTACCTGTCAAAGAAGTAAATAATTTAATACTTGAAGCATGGAGGTTAGGCGTGAAAACACTTTATTACCAAAGAAGTCAAAGTGTATCTAAAGAAATGGTTACAAACCTAGTATCTTGTAGTAGTTGCGAGGGTTAACTAAGATTATAGATATCAGAGTACTTTTTTGTTACATATTCCATAAAATATTTAAAATTTAGTTCTTCGCCTGTAATTCTTTTACAAAGATCTTTTGCATCATATTTTTCACCATATTTATGGATGTTATTTCTTAACCAATCTAGTAATTCAGTAGTGTCGCCATTACGTATTTTACTATCAATATCCTTTATATCTAAAGAAGCCTTGTTGAAAAATTGAGCAGCATAAAAGCTACCAATAGTATATGTAGGAAAATAACCAAAACTACCATGAGACCAATGAATATCTTGTAATACACCACTAGAGTCATTTGGCACTTTAATTCCAAGATAATCTAAGTATTTTTTATTCCAAATTGAAGGTAAATCATTTACTTTGATACTACCTTCAATTAAACCCTTTTCTATTTCATATCTAATAAGAACATGTAAATGATATGTAAGCTCATCAGCATTAGTTCTTATTAGTGATGGTTTAACATTATTTGTTGCTTTATAAAATTTATTATAATCTATATCTTTTAATTTTTCTGGAAATAAAGATTGTAATGTTGGGTAGTTATTTTTCCAATATTCTAAACTTCTACCTACATGATTTTCCCATAATCTTGATTGTGACTCATGAATACCTAGAGATACAGAATTGCCAAGGGGAGTACCGTAATTTTCAGATAATATCCCTTGTTCATATAAAGCATGTCCACCTTCGTGAATACAACTCCATATCATTTCAGAAAGATTATTTTCATCAATTCTTGTAGTCACTCTAGTATCTTCAGAGGAAAAATGAGAAGAAAAGGGGTGAGCAGAAATATCTTGTCGTCCTGAATCAAAATTATAACCCATTTGTTTTAGTAATTTAATACCAAAATCCCACTGTTTATCTTTATCAAAAAATTGATAAAAAAATGAATCATCAACCTTATTATTTTGAGATATTCTTTTAATAAATGGAACAAGTTTATTTTTAACATCATTAAAGATTAAATCAATATCTTTTGTAGTTAAATTAGGTTCATATCTATCTAATAATGCATCATATGGATGTCCATTATAACCTAATAATTCACATTCTTCTCTTCTTAATTCAACCAGCATTTCAAGTGATTCTTGGAATAATGTAAAATTGTTTTGCTCTTTTGCAATTCTCCAATCATTAAATGCTTTAGAAATTAATTTTGATTGTCTAACTATAAACTCTGATGAATATTTATTATTCTTTAAATATTCTTTTCTAGATAAATATACATTACGTTTTTGATCAGAATTTAAAGAATTATCATTATTTAGTTGTTCGAGTAGCTGTCCATATTGCTTATTTGTAGATAAATCATAAGCAATTTTAGCTAATGTTGATAATTGTTGAGCTCTAAACTTACTACCATTTTTTGGCATTTTTGTTTCTTGGTCCCAGCTCAACACACTCATAGCCATATATACATCATATGTTTTTACAGCATGTTCTTTATAATCATTATAATTATTCATTATATATTTTAGTATTACTAGATAAGAGAATAAACTAATATTGTCTTATAATTAATATTATGTTAAATTTATATAAATAGTTATCTACCCTATTTAGGGTTATCTAAAGAATCAATTAAATAAAGTAAATAATCTTTATGTTGTCGAGTTTGTAAATTACCAATCTTATTATCAAGATTATCTTTTAACCAATTAAGATTGTAGAAAGCTGAAGTTTTAGATAAATTATCAAAACTTGATTTTATATTAACAATAGATAACAATCTGTTAACATAGGAAACCTGAAGATTTTGTCTAATAGAAGAAATATTCATATTAAAATCTTCTTCAAAGATAGAATTTCTTAAATCAATCATGTAATAAGGCAATTTGTAATTGTTTCCATATAATGAAGAATTTGAAATTCTTAATAAAACTCTTGAATTCAACAAATGATCTAGTAATCTATTTTGGTATCTTAAAATTCTTTGAAGTATAGTTGGGTCTGTCGAAACGTTAAAACCTCTCCTCTGTTTTTGCAGATATGGAAAAATATCATCTTGTAGTAATATTTTATTACTAAAACCATATTTAGAAATAATACTCATTGCTTTTTGCTGAGTTTTCTTATCAACACTTTCAAATGGCTTTTTATCAGAATTTTGATCCGTATGAGACAAGTCTATATTTACTCCACCTATTTGTCTTGTAGCTATGTTAAGTGCTTGATAATAAGAAAACACTAAATTTATATAAGATCTATATAATTCTTCATATGTATCATTATTAGAAGTATATCTTGTTTTTAAATCCTTTAGTATATCGGTAACCATGTTTATTTTATCAACTGAATGATCTAATTGATTACTAGATAAATCGTATATCATAGCATTTGGATCTGAACCTTTTCCAGGAGATCTCATATCTAATGCGTCATTTGCAAAAGCAAGCTCTTTTTCGGTTGATCTTGCAAGAATATTATTAATTTTTTCTTCTTCTTGTTTAGAATCTTCAAAAGTTGAATAACCAAATTTAATTGCCCATCTATCATAATAACCAGGATTGACATCAAAAAATAAAGCTTGGTCTTTTGGATTTTTATTAATATTTATTGCTGGGTAATCCATTACTGATGAGGTTACTCCTTTTTGATTAACAATATCCTTATTATTTAATTCATCAGTTGTCAATAATGCACTACCTTTAAAATTATGATTTAATCCTAAAGTATGACCAACTTCATGCAGTACTAATCTATATAATGATTGCTTTACTAGCTCCTCTTCCATTTCCTCTCCAAGATTCATGTTTTTTATGTAATTTAAACCAAATGAATTCTCAATTTGTTGAAATTGTGCAGCAGTACAACAATTTTTATCTTCATTATTATCATTAAATAAATCATCAGCAACAATCCTATTTGTTATATATGACCATTCTAACATGATATCAGCACCAAGTATCTCTCCTGTTCTTGGATTAACAAATGAAGGTCCATACCCACCCCAAGGAGGATTTGGTGAAGATGTCCATCTTAAAACATTGTATCTAATATCTCCAGCATCCCAATCAGCAGTATCAGGTTGAATATTTACTTGAACAGCATTTATAAATCCAGCTTCTTTAAATGCAATATTCCATCTTTCAACACCTTCTTTTATGATGTCTCTAAATTCTAATGGAGTTGTATTTTCTATCCACCAAACAATTTGCTTTTTAGGCTCTGATAGCTCTTGTTCTGGATTTTTCTTTTCTAATCTCCACCTATTTATAAAGTCTCTATAATTTACTTGATCAATACTTGTCATATCATTAGATTGAGTGGTAAAATAACCAACTCTAGTATCATCTTTTCTAGGGATATAATTATTATCAGGCATTTTAACAAGACTATGCTGAACTAAAATTGATACATTTCTTGAATCTGTAATAGCCTCCCCTCCTCTTTTTGATGGATATTTACTTTCATAAAAATAATTTACTACAACATCTGTATTTTCTGGATAGTTTCTAATTTTATTATATCTTGTCTTTGTTTTACTTAAGTTGCCGAGTCTAAAGCCTTTATATGCTCCTGAATAAGTATATTTTATTTGTTGTAATGATTCATTTAAAAAGATATTATCTGCACTAATAAGAAACTTAGTTTTATCATCATTTTTAGCAATAATTTCTTCAGAAATTATAATTGGAGTGTTAACATTTGATTGAGAGGCTTTAGCAAGAGGGCTATTTTCATCAAAATAATATTTAGTATTATTTATTGTAAATTCAATTTTATTATAAAATTTATTAATTTTTATAATTTTAGAACCTCTATAACTTCCTTTTACTGCTCTAGCATCAGTAACACCATTTTCTATATAACTAAAATAAATAAACTCATTATCTAAGTGAGATGTGTCAATTTCAATAAATGATTTTCCATCTTTTTTACTTTGATAAATAGTAAACAAACCATCATAAACAGTACAATTCTTTGTTTTTGTTTTAATATCATCTTTCTTTTTAACTTCTTTTTTAGCTTTAGATTTATTTATTTTTTGATTTTTAAAGTTTGAATATTGTCCAATAACTTCAAAATTTTGAAGTATTAATAGGATTGATAGGAATATAATTTTCTTTGACATTTTTTTATTTTTTTACAGTTCAGATAATAGTTTTTTAATTTCATCAGACTTTTTATAATTAGCTTTCATATAATAAAGCTGCTTTAAGGAAAGTAATGTGTTTTTATCTTTTGGATTAATTGAATACGAAGATTCTAAAAAAGGCAAGGCTTTATTAAAATAAACATCTGATTGATCCTTTAATAATTTGTATTTTTTATTATCGCTAGTTGAGTTTGCTGAATTGTTTAATTCAACAGCTTTATTGAAAAATAATGCACCTAAATTATAATTACTTCCAAAAGATGAGGGGTCTAATTCAATAGCTTTTATGTAATCTTTTTCAGCATTTTCTAATTGACCTTCTTGATCGTAAATTGTTCCTCTATTAAAGTAAAGAAGACTATTTTCAGTATCAATTTCAATAGCTTCACCTAGTTTTTTTAATAGCTCACTTGTTCGACCTAATTCAATATATAAATTTATTTCAGTATTTATTATTGATTGATCATCTTCAAACATATCTCTACCTAATGAAAGATACTCAATTGCTTTTTTAATATTATCTTCTCTTTTAAAAATATCACTCATATGAATATAAATTGCAGGCTCATTAAAATTTATATCAATTAGGTTTTGAAGTAATACTTTTGATTTAGCATCATCTTTAAGCTTATTTGAAGAAAAAAATGAATTATAAAGAATTGTTTCTTTTGTTATATTACCTCTTTTAAGCTGGTCTTCGTCATCAAATGGTACTATTTCAAATATTTTATCATAAAGCTCAAGAGAAGTCTTGTAATCACCTTTATTATAATAGTCAATAGCTAAATTAAAAAGCTTATATCCACATTGCACTAATCCAGCAAGAATATCTTCCTTAGAAGTCCATTTTTTAACAATAATTTTATCTTTTTTACCTTTCTGTAAACATTTAATATGAGCATCAGTAGCTTTTATAATAGCTAACTTGTCAAGTTCAGGTTTTTTTAAAGCTATTTGTAAGTAAATTGGCGCTCTATAATTCCACATTTTGGGATCATTTGAAGTGCTTTCGGAATTAAATGCTTCGTCAATATATTCCTTTGCCTCAGATAAAAGTACTCCAACTTCATCACCTTTAGCTTTGTTAGCATTCCTTAAAGCAATAGAAGCATTTACTATGTTATGTTTTTGAGCAACAGCAACAGTTGATATAATCAAACTAAGTATTAATAAGATGTTTTTCATTTTAATATTTGATTTCGTTAATTTTAAAATTAAATTTCATTCCATCTTTATTTGATGAAAGGTTTTCAAGTTTCTTTTTAATTAAATATTTATTACCAACAATTACAATTGCCATTTCACTAGTCTTAATTTTTGAAGAAGCAAGAGCATTAATTTCATTTAATGAGATAGAATTAAGTATATCAGATTGCTTATCAATATATGAACCATCTAGATTATAAGTTAAAATTCGATTTAAGAAGCCAAGCTTTTGATTAGGAGTTTCATATTTTAATGAAGCAGAATTTAAAAAAGATTTTTTTGTTGATGATAATTCATCTTTGGATAATCCATTATTAGTATAATCATCTAAAATATTAAATATTTCAGTTAGTGCACTGTCTGTAACTTCTGTCTTTACACTTGTTTGAATTCCAAATAATCCAGTATTTTTATCACCTTGAAAAAAAGAATATGCACCATAAGTATATCCTTTATCTTCTCTTAAATTTAAGAATAACCTTCCGCTAGCCCCACCACCTAAAGATTTATTCATAATTTGAGATTGAAAGTTAATACCGTTAGCATCATAAGAATCAGATTTATGTCCCATTAAAATATATGATTGTGATGCACCCTCTTTGTCTAATAAATAGATTTGTGTTGAATTATCTTTTGGAAATTCAAATTTACTTGGTAATACAATATTTTTATTTTCCCAATTTTTTAAAAAGTCTAACTTTGAATATAATTCTTCCTTTGATATATTACCAACAGCAACTAACTCACTAATATTTGGAGAGTAATTATTATAAAATTCTTTAATATCTTTTAACTTAATTTTTTTAATACTTTTCTCATTTACTGATCTTCCGTAAGGAGAGTCTCCAAATAATATATTACCCATAGCAGCTTGAGCAATATATGCTGAATTTTTTTTCATAGATTCTAATCCTTCAATATTAGATTTTTTTATTCTTTTAAAATCTTCTTCATTAAATCCTGGATTAAATAACTTTTCTTTAGCAATTTCTAATGTTTTATCTAGATTGTCAGTTAAACATTCAATATACATTGTTGTAACATCTTCATCAGAAGAAAAACTAATTGTACTACCTAATTTTTGAAGTTCTACACTAATATCTTCAGATGATAATTTAGTAGTACTTTCATTCATCATTTGAGCAGTAAAATCAGCAACTCCAATTTTTTTATTATCTTCAAGTAATGAACCTCCGTTAATTTTTAATCTCAAATAAATCTTAGGAATTTCATTTGTTTGAGAAAAAATTGTTTTTAATCCATTTGAAAAATCATCTTTATAATATTTAGGAATAATAGGTGTTTTGGGTTTTGATGGAGTAGGCTGAATACTTCTGTCAAAATTATCAACTGCCTTGTTATAAACTAAATTTTCATATTGAGGATCTTCATCTAAAAACAAATTAGCATTTGGATTTCTACTAATTAATGAATCTATTTCTTTAACAAAAGGACTTTTAGGTCGAACAACCATTATAACTGCTTTTCGATTTTTAATATATTTATTAAATACACGCATTACATCGGATCTTGTCACTTTTTTATATCTATCAATTTCTGATGATACATTATGTTTCCCTCTTCCTAACCATTCCCATGATGAAATCATAGTAGCCTTAGATGAAATAGATGTTTTCATATCAACACTATTACTAATCATTGCAGCTTTAACCATTTCTAAATCTTCATCTGAAAAACCATTTTCCTCCCATTCTGAAATTGTATTTCTAATATCAGCTTCAATATTGTTAAAGTATATACCTTGATCTTCTTGCCAATCAGGAAAGGTCAAAACAGTAAAATGAAACTCTCCAGAAAGTTCACTACAAGGATGACTTACGCTTGCCTGTATAGCTTTCTCAGATTTAACAAAATTCTTATAAAAAATAGATTTTCTACCCTCACCCATTAATGATGCTAACATGTCTAATGGAGCTTCATCTTTGTGATAATTAGCTACAGTTGGAAATACAATTTCTGTTAATGGTAAATAAACATTATCAGTATAACCGGTATAAATATCAGATGATAATCTTGGTACCATAGCTGATTGTTTTTT
Organism: uncultured Weeksellaceae bacterium; assembly: GCA_964397025.1. Lineage (GTDB taxonomy): Bacteria > Bacteroidota > Bacteroidia > Flavobacteriales > BACL11. The sequence goes on along the minus strand of CAYNGO010000037.1, from coordinate 1,835 downwards.
TACTTCTGCTCCTCTAGGTATTGTTCCAAAATATTTTTGAACTAATGGAAGTACTTCACTAGAAGTAACATCACCAGCAATTGTTAAAATAGCATTATTTGGACCATACCATCTTAAAAAAAAGTTTTTTAGATCTTCTGAAGTGGCTCTATCCAAATCATCAACATAACCAATTACTGGCCAGTTATAAGGATGAGAAGGTGGATATAAAGATTGACCTAATATTTCATTTCTCATTCCATATTGTTGACTAATCTGATTTTGATATTTTTCATTTTTAACTGCATCACGTTGATTTTCAAATTTTTCATCTGTTACTGCATCAAGAAGGAAACCCATTCTATCAGATTCTAGCCATAAAGCTGTTTCTAAATAATTTGAAGGAATAGTTTGAAAATATACAGTTCTGTCAGAGGTTGTATTACCATTCATATTTCCTCCGGCATCATTAATTATTTTAAAATGTCTTTCATCAGCAACATTTTCAGACCCTTGAAACATCATATGTTCAAAATAATGTGCAAATCCTGATTTACCAGCTGTTTCTCTATTTGAACCAACATGATAAGTTACATGTACTTGAACTAATGGGTCAGATTTATCTTCATGAATAAGTACAGTTAAACCATTTGGTAATACCCACTTTTCATATGATATATCTAATGGGTTTATGCTAGGTTGATTAACTAATATAGCATCGTTTTCCGAGTTAGAATAAACAGATGAGAATATTAGTAATAAAGGTAAAAAAATAAGTTTTTTAAAGATCATTTTAATGTGTTTAATTTAAAATTGCTAAATATTGGCTAGCAAAAATATATTAAATTACATATATTCCTATTTATTACAACAAGAAATTAAAGAAATGTAAAGGAAATTTACTCTTCAGTTAAATCTTTTGAATCATTAGATTGATTTTGCTCATCATTATCAACAATGTTTTTTTCTTCTAAATCATTACTTTCCAAATTAACTTCAATGTCATCTTCTTCAGATTCAAATTTGGATACTTTAGCTACTGAAGCTATTGAATCTTCATCTCTTAGCCTTATTAACTTCACACCTTGAGTAGCACGACCCATTACTCTTAATGTATCAACACCAATTCTTATAGTTATTCCAGATTTATTTATAACCATTAAATCATCTTCATCAGAAACATTTTTTAATGAAATTAATTGACCAGTTTTTTCAGTAATATTTATTGTTTTAACACCTTTACCTCCACGATTTGTGATTCTATAATCTTCAACAGCAGAGCGTTTACCATAACCGTTTTCAGCAACAACTAAAACACTGGTATTAACATCTTCAATGCAAATCATTCCTACAACTTCATCATTATCACTTGCAAGTCTTATTCCCCTAACACCAGCAGCTGTTCTACCCATAGATCTAACTTTTTCCTCTTCAAAATGGATAGCTTTTCCTGATTTTACTGCCATCATAATATGAGAATTTCCTGTAGTCATTTTAGCTTCTAAAAGCTGATCACCTTCTCTAATAGTGATTGCATTAATACCATTGGTTCTTGGACGAGAATAAGCCTCTAGAGATGTTTTTTTAACAACACCTTTTTTAGTACACATCATTATATAATGTGAATTTATATACTCTTCATCCTTAAGATCTTTTGTATTAATATATGCCATTACTTTATCATCTTTAGGAAGATTAATAATGTTTTGTATAGCTCTTCCTTTTGAAGTTTTACTACCCTCAGGAATTTCGTAGACTTTAAGCCAAAAACATCTTCCTTGTTCAGTAAAAAATAACATATAATCATGATTATTTGCCATAACCATTTCTTCTACAAAATCTTCATCTCTAGTAGT
>CAYNGO010000036.1:0-16673 GCA_964397025.1 uncultured Weeksellaceae bacterium | reverse complement strand
TTACTAAAGAGATTTGATCAAAATCTGCTGCGGAGTTATAGTATCCACTAATATAAATAAAACCGAGTGAATCAGTACCAATTGAAATTCCTTTATCTGATTCTATACCACCAAAAGATTTTACCCAATCAGTAGTTTGACTAAACAAAAAACAAGGCAGAAAAAGTAAAAATAATATTTTCCTCATTTTAATAAATCACATTTATTATACCACTTTTAGAAAAAGGAATATTATCCTCACCAACAATATCTATTTGATACATATATTTATTTTGTTCCACCTTTTTACCAAGATAAAAACCATCCCAATATTTATTTATGTCATTACTTTCAAATAACAAATCACCCCATCTGTCAAATATTTTCAAAGAGAATGATTTAATATTTTGTCCGTGTATAATAAACAATTCATTATGCTTATCAGAATTTGGTGTAAACGAATTTGGAACAAATATTTCAGATCGCGGAACAACATTTACAACTGTACTATTGGAATAATCAGAACATCCATTTTCATCAATTACAAAAACATAATACTCTCCTTGGTCAAAAACATTTAAAATGGGATTATTACTAAGTAGTTCATCATTCTGATTGTACCATTGATATGTGCTATAATTATTTAATAATTCTAAATACAGGGTATCACCAATATACAAAATAAATTCTTCAATATTTATTAATGCCTCTGGCATTTGATTTAGAACAACACTTGCTGAACCAGAAATATTAGAAATACAATTGTTATTATCTATAACACTTATAATTTGATAGTTGCCTTCTTGATTAGTTACGTAACTATAATTATTATTGTTAAGATTATTCCTAAAAATAGTATCTAATCCATTATAAAACTCTAAATCCCAAGGTAAGATACCATCAAATACAAAATCTATTTCCACAGTTGAACCATCCTCACAAATTGAACCTCCTCCAGAAACTATAGTATTTGGCTGTGATTGTTCTGTAATAATAATAGTATCTAAAGCAAAACAATTAGTAAAATTGTCAGTTACTTTAATACTAAAATTTCCTCCTCCTACATTTATAGTGCTATCTGTAGAATTATTATTCCATAAATAACTATAATTTCCTGAGCCGCCATTTACAATTGGATAGATATTTGTTATATCATTACACGCAATAGTATAATCATTTCCTAAGTTAACTGTTGGTGCGGCTTGAGAATTAACAATTATTGTATCAGAAACTACTGGACATCCAAATGATGTAGCAGTTACCCAGTACTCTCCGCTAGAAACAGTTACATTAGAATTTGTACTAAATATTCCACTACTATCATACCACTCATAGGTTGCACCAACTCCTCCATTTGCAGTTAGAGTTATTGTAGAATTACATGGGATCTCTAGTACAGTAGAATCTAATCCTAAATCATCAACTATTTCTAATAAAGGAGAAGCAAAACTTCCTGCTTGAAGCCATACAAAAGAGCTTAAACCAGGATCAGTACCATCAGCAATTGCTAAACGAATATGATATGTTTCACCACATTGAACAGCAGCATATGCAGTTAAAACTGTTGTATATCCATCTGCTGAAGCTATAGTGTCTAAACCTCCAGTATTATCAACAAAATATTGATCATTAATAGGTGTTACACTATTTACTGATGAAATAGTAATTGGCAACTCTGGACTAGAACCTGGAACAATAGCTAAATTAACAGATCCATTTGGGTGAAACGCTGGTGATGAAAAGGGACCAGTAATACCAGGTCCAGACAAAAAGAAACCAAAAACATCATTATATTGACTATTCTCAAAATTGAAATATTCTTCAGAACCAAAAACATATTGAAAGCTTAAAGAATCTGATGTAGGAACAAAATCAAATTCCAATACAGCAACATCATTAATACTACCAACTGTAAATGAGTTAGTAAATGGACTTGGAAGTAATGGAGGTACTGAATTAGCAACATTTAACAAATCTGGGTCAGTTGCAATATTAGATATAATAGCTCCAAAACCTGTATAAAATGGATCTAGTACTGATAAGTCTCCTGTAGCCATAACAATACCACTATTTATGCCAAGACTTGTATTAGTTGCGTCAAAATAACCTATCTGTACACTATCTCCTTGATAAGAGTGATTAGAGGCTATAATACCCCCACCTAAAAGAACATCATTAATTAAGTATGTTGGATCATCATATGGGGCATTATTATCTATCGTTATCTGACCATAAACCATTAAAGAAATAAATGAAAAAACTAGTGAAAAAATAAACTTCATATAGACACAAAATTATGAAATAATTATTAGTAATGAATATTAACTTAAAAGAGAGAGTGTAAGAACTTATATTATAAGTTAAAGAGAGCTAATCACTTATTTGATTTTCATACATTTTCGCATAAGAACCTTTAAGATCTAAAAGCTGTTTATGATTACCTTCCTCAAGAACAATACCATCTCCTAATAATAAAATTTTATGCGCATTTATTATAGTAGATAATCGATGTGCTATAACAATAGTAGTTCTATCCTTAGATAATTTTGCAAGTGCATTTTGAAGAAGCTGTTCAGTAGCAGAATCAATGGAGGCTGTTGCTTCATCTAAAATTAAAATTTTAGGATTTCTAATATATACTCTTAGAAAAGCAATTAACTGTCTTTGTCCAGAAGATAAAGTAACACCTCTCTCGCCAACAACATAATCAAGGCCATCAGGAAGAGAAGATATAAAATCATGAATTCCAATTTCTTTAGCAGCACTTACAACCTCATCTTTAGAGATAGAGTCATCAAACAATGTGATATTTTTAAAGATAGAATCAGAAAATAAAAAAACATCTTGTTGAACCAAAGCAATATTATTTCTTAAAGATGATAAGCTCATTTCATCAATAGCAATACCATCTATTTTAACAGAGCCTTTTGATATTTCATAAAACCGATTTAATATTCTTATAACAGAAGATTTTCCTGCTCCAGTTTGACCAACTAATGCTAAAAACTTACCAGCTGATATATGAAAACTTAAGTCCTTTAAAACCCATTGCTTTTCTTTGTAAGCAAACCATACATTTTCAAATAAAATATCGCCTTTAATATCTAAAACCTCAATCTTACCATTATCATCAATTTTGTCATTTGTATCTAAAATCTTAAAAACCCTCTCTGATCCAACAATACCCATTTGTAAAATATTGAATCTATCAGCTAATTGTCTAATCGGTCTAAACATCATATGTATATATAATATAAATGCAATAATCTCACCAAGAGTAATACTCTTTCCAGCAAGAATAGCTTCTCCACCATACCAAACTATTAAACCAATTGACATAGCTGATAAAACCTCTACAACTGGAAAAAAAACTGCATAATAAAATATTGAACGAAGATGAGCATCTCTATGTTCAACGTTAATACTTTTAAACTTTTCAAATTCAGCCTCTTCTCTATTAAATATTTGAACAATATTCATCCCTACAATATGCTCTTGAACAAATGCATTAATACTAGAGACTTTATCTCTTACATCTTGAAAAGAAGCCTTAATATTTCTTTTGAACCATGCTGTAGCTATTAATAAAACAGGGATTGTAAGAAGTGCAATAATTGACAAACGCCAATCAGTATAAAACATAACTACTATAACAATTACAAGCTTTAAAAGTTCAGCAATTATCACTAAAAGACCTTGTGAAAATATATCAGCAATAGTTTCAATATCTGAAACAGATCTAGTAACCAAAGTTCCAATTGGAGTCTTATCAAAATACGTCATTTTAAGAGATAAAATATGTTTGAATATTTTTTTTCTTAAGTCAAGAATTACATTCTGACCTATCCAAGTTGATAAGTATATGTAGAAAAATTGCACAAATCCTTCACAAAAAAGCAATGCAATTAACAATACTGTAATCCTCAATAAATTTTCTGGATCAGCAATTATTATAAAATTATCAATCGCATAATTAATTAGCATAGGCCTTGCAGGACCTAAAAAAGATAAAATTATAGCTGATAATGCAGCAATTAAAAATTGTTTTTTATAGGGTTTTGCAAAAGTAATTACTCTAAAAAGAAGAGAAACATCAAGAACTTTACCAGTTTTATTTTGTTGCATTTAAAATTTCTTTTGAGTATTCTATATTTAAAAGACTTAAACCATTTGCGGGAACAGAATATCCAGCAAGAGATCTATCTTTTCCAGAAATAATTGTTTTAATATCTTCTGGAGATTTTTTACCATCTCCAATTTCAATCATAGTACCGACAATAGCTCTAACCATATTTCTTAAAAAACGATCAGCCCTTATTGTAAATATAATTTGATCATTACTAAGATACCATTTTGCAGAGTAAATGTTGCAATTATTTGTATGACTATCACTATGTAATTTTGCAAATGAACTATAATCTGCAGCTCCTGTAATATAATTACAAGCTAAATTCATATTTTTAACATTCATGTCTCTATGTAATAATAATGACTGATTATTAAAAGGATCTTTTAATGTTGAAATACGATATTCATATGTTCTTGACAATGCAGAAAATCGAGCATGAGAATCATTTTTTACTAAAAAAATATTGTTAATAGCTATATCATCATTTAAAAATCCATTCATTTTGAGAATAGTTTTTTCTATATCAAAAGAAATATCAGTATCAAAATGTGCAATTAATTGTTTAGCATGAACTCCAGTATCAGTTCTACCTGCACCAACAACTTCTATTTTAATATTTAAAATTGTAGAAAGTGCAGTATTAATATGATGTTGAACAGTATCTGCATTTGGCTGAACTTGCCAACCATGATAATTAGAACCATCATAAGAAATATCAATAAAAAATCGCATCTTTAAAATTTGTTTACAAAAGTAAAAAAAGCAATCCATTATATACGATAAATAAAAATTGTTCGTTGTGCTTTGATAATAAGAAAGTGTGTATTAATTTTGCGAACTTAAAATTTAATAAAATGACTGAAATACTTAATACTGATATAAAAGAACTTAATGAAAAAATCAATAAAGAAAGTGCTATTATTGATATATTAATGCTGGAAATGAATAAGGTTATTGTGGGTCAGAAACACATGACTGAAAGATTAATGATTGCACTTTTATCAAATGGGCATGTATTATTAGAAGGTGTTCCTGGACTTGCAAAAACATTAGCTATTAGTACTTTGGCAAAAACTATTGATGCTAATTTTAGCAGACTACAATTTACTCCTGATTTACTTCCTGCAGATATTATTGGAACTCAAATTTACAGTCCAAAGAATGAAAATTTCTCTGTAAAAAAGGGTCCAATTTTCGCAAATTTTATTCTTGCAGATGAGATTAATAGAGCACCTGCTAAGGTACAATCGGCATTATTAGAAGCAATGCAAGAGAGACAAGTGACAATTGGTGGAGAATCATATAAACTTGAAAAACCTTTCTTAGTAATGGCTACTCAAAATCCTGTTGAACAAGAGGGAACATATCCATTACCAGAGGCACAAGTTGATAGATTTATGCTTAAAGTAGTAATCGACTATCCTAAAAAAGAAGAAGAAAAACTAATCGTTCGACATAATTTAGCGAAGTCTTTTCCTACTGCAAATTCAGTTGTTAAAATAGAGTCTATATTAAAAGCGCGTGAATTAGTTAAGGAGGTTTATATGGATGAAAAAATTGAGCAATATATCATTGATATTGTATTTGCAACAAGAAACCCAGAGGATTATGGATTAGAAAAACTTAAAGACATGATCTCTTTTGGAGGCTCACCAAGAGCTAGTATAAATCTTGCTGCAGCATGTAAGGCATATGCTTTTATCAAAAGAAGAGGCTACGTGATACCTGAAGATGTAAGAGCATTATGCTATGATATTCTTAGACATAGAATTGGATTAACATACGAAGCAGAAGCAGAAAACATAACTTCAGAATATATTATCACTGAAATCCTTAATGCCGTAGAGATTCCATAAATGAGCACAAGCGCTTTACTTAAAAAAGTACGGAAAATTGAAATTAAAACCAAGGGGCTCTCGAACCATATATTTGCAGGCGAGTACCATACGGCTTTTAAGGGAAAAGGTATGGCTTTTTCTGAAGTTAGAGAGTATCAGCCTGGAGATGATGTAAGGTCAATTGATTGGAATGTAACAGCTAGATACAATGCTCCTTTTGTTAAGATTTTTGAGGAAGAGAGAGAAATGACAGTAATGCTTTTAGTTGATGTCTCTGGTTCAGGAGATTTTGGAACTAACAAGCAATTTAAAAGAGAACTTGCTACAGAAATATCTGCTATACTTGCATTTTCTGCAATTAAAAATAATGATAAGGTTGGTGTAATTTTCTTCTCTGATATTATTGAAGAATTTATTCCTCCCAAAAAAGGGAAAAGTCATATTCTTAGAATTATTAGGCAAGTTTTAGCTTTTGAAGCAAAAGAGAAAAAAACAGATATTTCTTTAGCCATTGAATATTTCAATAATGTCATGAAGAAAAGAACAATATGTTTTGTTTTATCAGATTTTTTAAGTCCAGAATTTGAAAAACCTTTAAAAATAGCATCTAAAAAACATGATATTATTGCTCTAAGAATATTTGACAAAAGAGAGAATTCGCTACCAAATGTTGGAATAATACCTCTTCAAGACGCTGAAAATAATAGCATTTCATATGTTGACACTTCATCAAAAAAAGTAAGAGAAACTTTCAATAATAAGCAAGAAGAAAAACAAGCATATCTAAAAAAACTATTTCCAAAATGTGGCGTAGATATGATAGATATATCTACTGGAAGTGATTATGTAAAACCACTAATGAATTTTTTTAAAAATAGAGGTAAAAGAAGATGAGAAAGTTAATTTTCATACTATTCACTTTAAATATAAGCTTATTTTGTTTTGGACAAAAAGCTATTATAACATTAGACACTAATATTATATTAATTGGTGAGCAGACAATATTTAAAATAGAATGTTTAGATATTGACAAAACCATTAATTGGCCACTATTTAATGATACTATTGTTGAAGGAATAGAAATTATAAGCAAGTCAGAAATAGACACTATTTCTAATATCAATACTGATAAAAAAACATATTCTTTTTCTCAAGAATATTTAATTACTTCATGGGATAGTGGAGCTTACTATATAGCCCCTATAAAACTAAATCCTAATCTTTCAACTGAGGGTCTTTTATTAAATGTCATGTCCGTAAATACAGATCAAAATGCAGATATCAAAGACATTAAAGAGCCATTAGATGCTGAATATGAACTTAAAGATTTTATGATTTGGATAATACTTTTGCTTACAATTATTCTAATTATTTATCTACTTAATAAATATGTCTTTAATAAAAAAGAAAAAGTAGAAAAAAAGATTATCAAAAAAATTATCCCTGCACATATTACAGCACTAAAAGAATTAAATCATATTGAACAAAAGGAACTTTGGCAATCAGGTAAAATCAAACAATATCACTCTGAAATTTCTGAAATTCTACGTAAATATATGGAGCATCGTTTTCAATTTATTGCTCTTGAACTAACAACTGATGAAATATTATCACATATACAGAATACTATTTCTAGAGAAGAACATATAGAGCTCAAGCAGATATTACAAAGAGCTGATCTAGCAAAGTTTGCAAAAAGCAAACCAAATGAAGAAGAGAACAAGCAAAGTATGGAACTAGCAAAAAGATTTGTTGATAAAACAAAAAAATCAGAAAAAATCAATGAATAACTATAACTTCATAGATCCTGAGTTTTTTTATTTATTAGCTATACCACTAATATACTTAATTTGGTATTTCTATAAAAAACCAAATATTACTAGTCAGATTGTATTTTCTAATACAGAATTTCTAACAAATTCAAAAACTTTAAGAACAAGACTAAGACATATTCCGATTATTTTCAAAACTTTAGCAACGTGCCTATTAATTATTGCTCTTGCTAGACCGCAGTCATCTACAAACTGGGAAGAAAGCACTACAGAAGGAATTGATATTGTGTTATCAATGGATATATCAGGAAGTATGTTAGCTGAAGATTTAAAACCTAATAGATTAGAAGCGTCAAAAAATGTAGCTATGGATTTTATTTCTAAAAGAATAAATGATAGAATAGGTTTAGTTATTTTTAGTGGTGAGAGCTTCACCCAATGCCCCTTAACAACTGACCATAATGTATTAACAAATCTTTTTAAGGATGTTAAAAGTGGTATGGTAGAAGATGGCACAGCGATAGGTATGGGTTTAGCAACAGCTGTAAATAGATTAAAAGATAGTGATGCGATAAGTAAGGTCATTATACTCTTAACTGATGGGGTTAATAATAAAGGAGTAGTGGCCCCTTTTACTGCTGCAGAAATAGCAAAGAAATTTGGAATTAGAGTATATACAATTGGCGTAGGAACAGAAGGCTTTGCTCCATACCCATTCCAAACTCCATTTGGGGTTAAATATCAAGATGTAGAAGTTCAGATTGATGAAAAGACTCTACAAGATATTGCAACTGTTACTGATGGCAAATACTTTAGAGCAACAAATAACAGCAAATTAAAAGCAATATATAAAGACATTGATGCGCTTGAAAAATCAAAAATTGAGGTCACTGAATTTCATAAGAGATCAGAAGAGTTTTTGCCTTTTGCATTTGCAGCTTTTATGTTAATTATTAGTAGTTTTTTTCTCAAGATCACTTATTTTAAACAAATTCCATAATGTTAAGATACGATAATATAGAATATTTATATCTGCTAATATTAATACCAATTATTATAGCTGCAATATTTATGTATTCAAAGTGGCAAAAAAAATCTATTAAAAAATTTGGAGATGCTCTTTTAGTCTCAGAGCTAATGCACTCACATTCTACTTTAAGAAAAAAAATAAAAAACTTAGCAATGGTTCTTTCAATTATATTTCTAATTATTGGAATAAGTAATCCACAAATTGGAACTAAAATGGAGGAAGTAAAAAGAGAAGGAGTAGACCTTATGATTGCAATAGATTTATCATACTCTATGATGGCGGAAGATATCAAACCAAATAGATTGGAAAGAGCCAAACAAGCAATCTCTCGTTTAATTGATAAACTTGAAGGAGATAGAATTGGGCTCGTTGTATTTGCAGGAGAGGCTTATATTCAACTACCAATAACTACTGACTATTCCGCTGCTAAATTATTTTTATCAACTGTAAATACAAGTATTGTGCCAACTCAAGGAACTAAAATTGGGAATGCAATTGATTTATGTGTCAAGTCTTTTGATAGTGAAAATGCTCAGAGCAAGGCTATTATTATTATAACAGATGGTGAGAATCACGATGAAGAAGCTATAGAGTCTGCCAAAATAGCACAAGAACAAGGAATTTATATTCATACACTTGGAATGGGTCTTAGTAAGGGAGGACCAATACCTATTTACAATAAATATGGGAATACAACTGAATACAGAAAAGATAGAGAAGGAAATACAATAATCACCAAACTTAATGAAAAGCTACTACAACAAATTGCACAAGAAGGTATGGGAACCTATGTGAGGGCTAACAACTCAAAATCTGGTCTATCATTACTTTTTGATGAAATAAATAAAATGGAAAAAAAGGAGATAGGAACTATGGTATTTACTGATTACAAAGATAGGTTTCAAATTTTTCTAGGAATTTCACTTATTCTTTTACTATTTGATTTATTATTACTACAAAGAAAAACTAAATGGAATTCTAAAATAAATTTATATAAATAATGAAAAAAATATCGATATTTATTTTACTTATAAGCTTGAGCTACAACACTCAATCACAAAATAAAAAAACATTCATCCGTGATGGAAACAATCTATATAATGATAGTAGTTATAATATGGCTGAAATGCAGTATAGAAAATCTTTAGAAAAAGATCAAGACTATTTTAATGCTTCTTTTAACTTAGCAGATGCTATATATAAACAAGAAAGATATGAGGAATCATCATCACTATTTGATGCATTAAAAGACAATGCAAAAAATAATATTGATCTCGCTAAAATTAACCATAACCTTGGTAATTCATTGCTGAAAGAAAATAAAACTGACCAAGCTATTGAAGCTTATAAAGATGCTTTAAGAAATAATCCTAAAGATGAACAAACAAGATATAATTTAGCTTATGCACAAAAAGTAAAAAAACAAGAGGAAGAACAAAATAAAGATCAAGAAGAAAATAAAGATCAAGAAGAAAATAAAGATCAAGATAAAAAAGATAAAGAACAAGAAGAACAAGAAGAACAAAAGAAAGAAAACAAAGAGGAAGATAAAAAACAAGAAGAGCAAAAGAAAGAGGACATGAGTAAAGAAGATGCGGAAAAAATGCTAGAGGCACTTCAACAAAGAGAAAAAGAACTTCAAGAAAAATTACAAAAGAAAAAAGTAAAAGGACAAAAAATCAAAATATTAAAAGACTGGTAAATTGAAAAATTTAATTTTTATAGTATTCTTATTATTCAGTGTAGTATGTCAGTCTCAAATACTGACAGTTACTAGTGACAAAAATCCTGTTGCTATTGGTGAGCAAATAACATTAAAGTTCTCAGTTAATGCCAAGGCTAAAGAATTTAAAGCACCGAAATTTTCTGGTCTTAGATTATTAAATGGTCCTATTTCAAGTTCTTCAAGCAGTTATAGTTTTGTAAATGGCAAAAGCAAAAGTGAGGTTACAACGACATATTCTTTTAATTTATCAGCGGTCCAAGAAGGTACTTTTATTATACCTCCAGCGAGCGTTGTAGCTAATGGAAAAAAAATTATAAGTGAAGCAGTTAGTATTAAAGTTGTAAAGCCAAATAAACAACAACAGCAAAATAAAAAATCTATAACTGACAATTTATTTATTACAGTTAAAACAAATAAAAAAAACATCTTTATAGGAGAGCAAATTATTGTTAGTTACAAACTACATACTAGATTAGATCTAGAAAATACTGAACTTACAGCTTTACCAAATTTAAATGGATTTTGGAAAAAAGATTTAGAAGCTTCTAGCAGATTTAAACGCGAAGTAATTAACAGTATCGCTTATAATACCGCAGTAATTAAGAAAACCGTGCTAACGGCTCAAAAATCTGGAAAACTAATTATTGATCCCATTGAAGTTACTTGCAGTATTAGAACAACAAACCAACAAAAAAGAAGAGATCCTTTTGCTAATTTTTTTAATAGTTATAATGTCAAAGAAGAACTTATTTCATCAAAACCTATAACTATAAATGTAAAAGAACTACCCAAGCCAAAACCAAAAGGTTTTTTAGGAGCTGTAGGAGTTCTAGATATTTCAGCTAAGGTTAATAAAAAAGAATTAAATGCAAATGATGCAATAACATATTCTGTTAAGATTACAGGAACAGGAAATATTGAGTTAATTGATGCTATGAAAATAGATTTTCCTGAAGATTTTGAAGTATATGACCCAAAGATTAATGATAGAATTTTTGAAGGAGGGAATAAAAGAAGCACTAAGACATATGAGTATCTATTAATCCCTAGATATAAAGGTAATTATGATATACCTACATATAATTTTGTTTTTTTTAATACAAAAACAAAAAAATATCAAACTATTAAAACAGCTAAATTTAATATCTCAGTTCTTAAATCTTCAAATGAAGAAAAGGGATATATTCCGATAAATCAGCAAAACATTACAACATCAAATAAGGATATAAACTATATTAAGACTAGCACAATTCTAACAAATAAAGATGAAAAAATTCAAAACTTAAATTTATTATACATATTATTTTTTCTTCCTTTAATATTAATTCTAATCTTAAAAATAAAATCCTTCTTTTTTAAAGACACAGATTTAAACATCTTAGATAGAAGACATAAAGTTGCAAATAGAGTAGCCAACAAAAGATTAAAAAATGCTCAAGAATGTATAAAAAATGAAAATTTTGAAGGTTTTTTTGAGGAAATAGAGAAATCTCTTTGGGGTTATTTTGCGCATAAATTTAAAGTGCAAATCGCTGATCTATCCAAAGAAAGTATTGAATCATATTTTAATGATTTTAATGTAAAAAAAGAAGTGAAAACTCAATTTATAGAGCTTATTAACGACTGTGAAATTGCACGTTATGCTCCATCTTCAAATAAAAATAAGAAAATGTCAGATACTCTTTTGGAGGCCAAAAAAATAATTATCGACGTAGAATCAGAATTAAAATGAAAAAAATAATATTTATAATTTGTTTTCTTTTTAGCATTAGTATTCAGGCTGATGATAGTTTATTTATAAATGCAAATAAGGATTATGCTAATGAAAATTATTCAAAAGCAATAGAAAAATATGAAAGTATTATAAATAGTAATCTAGAAAGCGCTGAGCTCTATTACAATTTAGGTAACTGCTACTATAAAACTGAACAAATCCATAAAGCAATTTACTTTTATGAGAAAACATTAAAATATAACTCAGATTTTAATGATGCTACAGAAAATATTTTATTGTGTCAATCAAAGTTAATTGATAAAATAGATATTATGCCAGAGCTTTTTTACAAAACAATTTTTAAAAAAATTAAAAAATCACTCTCGTTTAAGAAATGGTTTTATTTAACAATTATTTGCATATGGCTTGTATTCTTAATTTCAATATTTAGAGTATTTGCAAGTAAGAATAATTTTGTTTTGACAAATTTATTTATAGTTGCCTTAATGTTATTTTTTATAACTTCTAGTGTAAACAAAGATGATACAAACAATAGATCTGCAATAATTTACGCTGCATCAACAAATATTATGAGTGCTCCATCTGATAAATCAACAAATCTTTTTACTCTTCATATTGGAACAAAAATTAATATAAAAGACCAAATTGGTGATTGGATAAATATTAATATTTCAAATGGTAAAAAAGGGTGGATTCGACTTTCTGATATTAAAGAAATATAGCTATAATTTGATTAATATTCTTTTTAAAATTTAATCAAATAAATCTTTTATTATTTCAAGAATTATAAAAAAACAATCCATTATCGTGCTTATCTATACTTATTCTAAATAAATTATACACTAGTATATTTACTTTTTCTTAATAATTTCTGTTAATAATTAATTATATTTGTGACATACATTAATTACATCAACAAATTATGAACGTTAAAAATATATTTTTATATCTAGTATTAGTACTATTTATCAATACTAATTTAAATTCAGCTACACCAAATAATTGGACAAGCTATTATTCAGACAATGAAGTGAAAATAGAGTACCAATATACAGACTGTCAATTTTTAGAGAGTTTTAACCAAGAATTTGTAATCTTTAAAATTACTAATTTAACAAATAAGCAGGTAAATGTTAGTTGGAATAATGAATCTTGGTATGATAAAAAATGTATTAATTGCAATGATGATAAAGATGGAGAATCATTTAATGAGGTATCAATTAATCCAAATCAAATAGTTATTGGAGATTGTGATACACAAAATAGTCTTAGGATTTTTTCAAAATTTAGTGATAAGCTAGAAAATATGCCAGGAGTTAATAAAATTGTTAAGCTTACTAAATTCAAGTTACAAAATATAAATATCAAATATGAATAAAAATATTACTTTTCTAAATAATTTAAAACTATGTTTTTTATTATTTGCATGTTTAACAACAATTGATTCTTTCAGTCAGGGCAATTGTCAAGTTACTCTAACTTCTGTTAGGGATAGTATTGCCTGTGGTGAGACTATAGATATAGAAACAATTGGTTTAGGAGGTTTACAAACAGATGATTTCTCATCAGGAACGCTTAGTGGATTATGGGCTGCGCCAGGGGGTATTTCTGCGGGATATACTATTGGAGGACCGTGTGGAACAAATCCAAATGGAGGTGTTCATTTATGGTTTGGGACTGGTGCTGCAATTCCAAGATCTGCTACTACAATTGGAGTAGATGCTTCGTGTGGAGGTAATATTAGTTTTGATTTTAGACAAGAGACACAATCTGGAAATTGTGATGGACCAGACCTTCAAAACGAAGGAGTTTATTTACAATATCTAGCACCTACTGGTCCTTTCGCTGGAGTGTGGACTGATATCACATATTTTAGTCCAGTTGGATTTCCATATACTGGATGGCAAAATCACTCTTTTCCTATTCCAATTAGCGCTCAACACATAGGAACACAATTTAGATGGATTCAAACAGGAGCATCTGGACCAACTTGGGATTTTTGGGGAGTTGATAATATAAATATTGCTAGCTGTGCTGGATTCTACTACAATTGGTTATCACCTGTTGCTGTCGCAGGTTTTGCAGGTGATTCAATTAATGCTCAGCCTTTTGCTGATTCAACAATTTATTCAATTATGTATACTAATGGAATTAATGATACGTGTTATGATTCATTAGCAATTTATGTTGAACAACCAACAATTGTAGCAACTGTATTTCCTTCAGCTTGTTCTGGATCTGACACTTTATTTGCACAGGCAACAATTCCTGCGAACTGTTATTATAGACTTGAATGCTGGAACTACTTACCTCCTCCTGGAGCACAAAATTTAGGATGGCAAGTACCTGGTACTACCCCACAAGCATATCATAACATAGACCTTGTAATTAATGGGAGTTTACAAAGTAATTACACCATGATTGCTGGTGCTAATTACACCTCTGAAGATTATCAAATACCAGTTACAAATGGGGAGGTTATGGATCTTATATTTACATCATTAGGCTCTGGAGCTAATGAAGCTATGTATAGATTATATGATAGTCAAAATAATTTAATTACCACTCAAGGATTTCCTGGATCTACTCCTTCTAATTTAACAGGACATCTAGTTGGGTGCCCTGCAACAGCATCATACAATTACACTTGGGCAAATATTACAAGTGGAGGTGTTGCTGGTCTTAATGATCCTAATATCCAAAATCCTCTTGCTACAGTTGCTCAGGTAACAAATTTCCAGGTAACGGCATATGATTCTATAAACACACAATGTACTGTAACAGATATTGTTACATGCCTTCCTAATCTTAACAATATTACTGGAACAATGAGTGGTCCTACTAATTTATGTTTAGGAGATATCGTTACATTAAATTTAGCTTTAGTAGGGTTAGCTCCTTTTGATTTAATTCTTGATGTATCAAATGCTAATGGTTCAACAACTCAAACTTATCAACTTGATGCTAATGGATTTGACGCAGTAACTGGTCTTCCTATAACATTTACACCATCAATTAGTACAACCTACTCTATTCTTAGTCTTTCAGATATTACTGGTTGTCCTGGCTCAATTACAAATCCTGCTCTTGTTGTAACAGTAAATGAGTATCCTTCACTTGCGGTGAGTACAGCAAATCCTATTATCTGTCAAGGACAGAGTACAATTTTAGATTTTGCTTTAACAGGAAGTCCTAACTTTAATGTATCGAGTAATTTTGGTGCTTTACCGACAAATATCACATTAGATGGGAATGGAAATGATGCTTCTGGAAATCCAATAAGTGTAAGTCCAAATACTACAACTACTTATGATTTTCTTTCAATAATTGGAAATAATGGGTGTGCAACAACATTAACTAATTCTAGTATTACAATTACTGTTAACCCTGCAATTAATGCTGGTAATAATGCATTTTTATCATTATGTACAGATGATGCAAGTTTATATGCTTTAGAGAACCTAATAGGCCCTGGTCAAGACACAACAGGCTATTGGACAACAGCAAATAACAATCAACTTCCAGTAAATCCTAATTTTACATTTAATCCTCAAACAATGGTGGCAGGAAATTATACATATACAGTTACTGGAGCTCCATGCCCTAATGATTTAGCTACAGTAAATATTAGTTTTATTCCTCCACCTTTCTCTGGATTTACTAACAATCAAGATATCTGTATTAGTGATTATGGTCCAGGAAATTTATATGATTTAAATCTACTTTTAACAAATGCTGACCCTGGAGGTGTTTGGTACTCTGCAGGCTCACCAATTTCAGGATCAATTAATCCAACAACTTATGGAGCTGGAATACATCAGTTTGATTATAAAGTTACTGGAATTGCCCCATGTAATGATATGACCACTACTGCTGATCTTGATATTAAACCAATTCCTGTTGTCAATAGTTTCACTACAAATATACCAGTAGTTGCTCAGGGGTTTGATGTAGATGTCGAAGTAGACATGTCGATTGGAGACCCTCCATTTACTATTAACCTTGTTGATGATGATACTCCTCCTAATGCACTAACAATTAATATTAATCCTCCAAACACTAATGGATTAGTTAATGTAATACCTAATGTGATACCGATAACAACGTATTCAATAACGAATATTGTTGATGGAAATGGATGTGCTGCAAGCTATGCACCAACTACTCAAGTAATAGTAGATCCATATCCATTTGTTGATCCATTTTTAACTTCAACTGCTGTAATTTGTGAAGGTGATGGCGCATCTGTTTCTGTAGTTCTTACTCTTGGTGAAGCACCGATTCTTATAGAATATTCTTATAATGGAAATAACTATACACATACTTTAGGATCTATTGGTCAAATAACTCCAATATCAGAAACAATTCCTTTAGATCTTTCAGGATTAAATTATGGAATTAATCAAATTTCTATTGATGGACTTACAGATAATAGTGGAGTATCAACTCCTACAAATTTTTTAC
>CAYNGO010000035.1:0-16716 GCA_964397025.1 uncultured Weeksellaceae bacterium | reverse complement strand
AGTGGTAAAAAATCTACTCCTTCTCTAGCTTCAAAGCTTGATACTACTGTAGCTAAAAGATGTGTATTTCCCATTCTTACTTCTACCGATCCATGGGCTTGTTTTGCTAATTTTCCTGTTGTTAGAGTAATTTCTCTTCCATCATCTAACTTTATTATTTCTTTTTCTTCTTTAATCATTGTATTGTATTGTATATAAAATAAAAAAGGCAATAATATATTGCCTTCTTTTTAGTAATTAGATATTATCTTCTTAAACCGAGATCTTTAACAAGCTCTCTGTATTTAACAACATCTTTATTCATTAGATAGTCAAGTAGTTTTCTTCTTTTACCAACCATTATTTGTAATGATTTCTGAGTACCATAATCCTTATGATTTTTCTTAAGATGATCAGTTAGGTGTTTAATTCTAGAAGTGAAAAGTGCAACTTGGCTATAAACGGATCCTGAATCTTTTTCGCTACTACCGTATTTTGTAAAAATATCTTGTTTTGTTGTGTTACTCATTATTTGTATTATTATCAATATCTAATTTGGGCTGCAAATTTAATAAAGTTTTTGTTAAATATGATTAATCACGTAAATAAATTACTTCTTAATCATTCGTAGTATTTGACTTAACTTTTCTTTTAGATTCTTTCTATGAACTATTAAATCAATAAATCCATTTTCTTTAAGAAATTCGGATGTTTGAAAGCCCTCAGGTAGATCTTTACCAATTGTTTCTTTAACAACTCGTGGTCCAGCAAATCCAATTAATGCATTTGGCTCAGCAATATTTAGATCTCCAAGCATTGAAAATGATGCAGTAGCTCCTCCAAATGTTGGATCAGTTAACAAAGAAATATACGGAATTTTATTATCATCTAATTGAGCAAGTTTAGCAGAAGTCTTAGCTAATTGCATCAAAGAAATTGCAGCTTCCATCATTCTTGCTCCCCCTGATTTTGATATTATTATTAAAGGAGTTTTGTTATTATTTGCATAATCTATTGCTCTTGATATTTTTTCTCCCACAACAGAACCCATAGAGCCTCCTATGAAACTAAAATCCATAGCTGCAATAACAATATTTTCTTTGTTCATTTTTCCATAACCTACTCTAATTGCATCAGTTAGTCCTGTCTTCTTTTGCATTTTTTTTAGGCGATCAGAATATTTTTTTGTGTCTTCAAATTTTAGAGGATCTGCTGATGCTAAATATTGGTCTAATTCTTTATATCTATTATTGTCAAATAGGATTTTAAAATATTCTATAGATCCTATTCTATGATGATAGTCACAATTTTGGCATACTGAAAGATTCTCGGTAAATTCATCTCTTGAGATAATTGTTTTACATTTTGGACATTTTTTCCAAAGTCCATCAGGTGTTTCTTTTTTTTGATGGGTTTTTGTTGTTATTCCATCTTTGATTCTTTTAAACCAATCCATTATTATTGATTCTTATTTATATTGTTTAAATCTTTAAAAGATTTAATTAATCTGTTTTTAAATGTAATTTCACCTTCACGATTCCATTTTCTAGGATCATAATATTTTTTATTAGGTATATCATTTCCTTCAGGATTCCCAATTTGTTGCTTTACGTATTCATTGTACTTTAGAAAATAATCTCTAACACCTGTTGTAAATCCCCATTGTAAATCAGTATCTATATTCATTTTGATAGCTCCATAAGAAATTGCTTCTCTAATTTCTGTAAAACTTGATCCTGAACCTCCGTGAAAAACAAAATTTATAGGCTTTTCATTTGTATTAAATTTTTCTTCTACATGTTTTTGAGAATTATGTAAAATTACAGGCGTTAATTTAACATTCCCAGGTCTATATACTCCATGAACATTTCCAAATGCAGCTGCAATAGTAAACTTATCACTAATCTTCATCAGTTCTTGATAAGCATATGCTACTTCTTCAGGTTGTGTATATAATTTACTACTATCAATATTCGTATTGTCAACACCATCTTCTTCCCCACCTGTAACTCCAAGTTCAATTTCTAAGGTCATTCCAATTTTACTCATCCTTTGAAGATATTTTTTACATGTTTCAATGTTTTCTACAATAGGTTCATCTGATAAATCAATCATATGTGAACTATACAAGGGTATACCGTGCTTAGCGTAAAAATCTTCACCAGCATCTAATAAACCATCTATCCATGGTAATAGTTTTCTAGCACAGTGATCCGTATGTAAAATAACACTTGTATTATAAGCTTTTGCCATAAGATGAACATGCATTGCCCCAGAAATACCGCCAGCTATTGCAGCTTTTTGATCATCATTGTTTAGGCTCTTACCAGCAAAAAATTGACATCCACCAGCAGAAAACTGAATAATAACTGGAGAGTTAACTTCAGCTGCAGCTTCTAGAACTGCATTAACAGTACTAGAATTAGTTACATTAACAGCAGGAAGTGCATATAAATTTTCTTTAGCATCTTTAAAAACCTCTTGAACGAGTTCACCAGTTAAAACACCTTTTTGAAATTTAGTCATTTGATATATTTTATTGATTTAAGCAAAATTAGAATATTGTTCTTAATCAAGCACTTTTTTTATAATAATTTCATATAATTGATCTCAACAATAATTATGCTTACTAAAAATCAAATTAAACTCATAAAATCTTTACAAGTAAAGAAAAATAGATATAATTTATCTCAGTTTATTATTGAAGGTGAAAAAATGGTTGATGAACTTTTATTATCAACGATGTCTATTAATAGAATATTTGGAACAAAAAAATGGATAGATTTAAACTCTTCAAAAATTAGATTGGTAAAATCTACTGTAGTTACTGAAAGTGAGCTTGAAATGATTAGCAATCTTACTAAAGCTAATAATGTTCTTGCTTTAGTAAATATTGAAACTCCAAGATTTGATTACAATAACTTAAATGGTATTACACTGATTTTAGATGAAATTAATGATCCAGGAAATTTAGGTACTATAATAAGATTATGTGATTGGTTTAATATTTCTAATATTATTTGTTCCAAAAACTCTGTTGATCTTTATAATTCTAAAGTTGTTCAATCTTCTATGGGGTCATTATTTAGAGTAAATATATTTTATAAAGATTTGATTAGTTTTTTTAATGATTGTCCTTATAAAAGAGCTATTTATGGTACATTTTTATCAGGAATTAATATAAAAGATATTGCGATAGAAAAAGATTCTTTTATTATAATGGGTAATGAAGCTAATGGTATATCTAAATCAATTGAATTATTAGTTGATAAAAGATTAACTATTAATAATATTGGTGGCAAAGCTGAATCTTTAAATATTGCTTCTGCAACAAGTATTGTATTATATCAGTTTTCTTGATGTTACTCAAATGTAAACGAAAGCATCCAACCACTTGTTTTAAGATTATTTATTGTTTCTGTAAACACTGTTTGGTCTTTTGATAAAACATTTATTAAGCCATGTGATAATTTTATTTGTGGAGAAAATTTAAAATATTGTAAATAGAAATCAATACCAAATCCACCTTCTATCATAAGGTCGTGGTTGTTTAATTTCACAAGCTCTTGTCCTTCATCATCAATTTTATATTGTGAAGCAATATCGAGACTATATTTCACTCCAAATAGAATATATGTTCTGAAATTATTATATCTAGCCGATTTATATTTAATTGAAATTGGAAAATCAATAAGTGTAGACTCAATTCGTTTACTTTTTATTGTCAAATTGTTAGTTTCATCAAAACCATAATCTAATATTCTCTCTCCAAATACTAAGGTTGGAATAAATCTTAAATCAGTATATCTACCAATTCTTAAATTTGAGACTATTCCTAAATTAAAACCTTTTTGATTCTGAGCTAATATTGATAATAATGAATCATTATTTAGGCTATTGTTGCTTTTTTGTACATTGAAATTTAATGCGTTTATTCCAAGAGAAAAACCGAAATGTAATTTTTTAAAATCATATTTAACTAGATTCTGAGGTTTTTTATATCTCTGTCCAAAGGAAAAAAAACTACTAGATAAGAAAATAGTAATTAATAAATATTTATTAATTGTTTGCATTTGTCAAAAACGTTAACAGCATTATTTTATTGCAACATATAGAGAAACAATACCAAAAGTTAATGGATGATAACTTGATTTTTTAAATCCTATGTTATTTAGTATTTCTAAGAAATCTTTGCCATTTGGAAAGTTCTTAACTGAATTTGGTAGATATGTATACGCACTTGCATCATCAGAAAAAAAAGTTCCAATCTTTGGTAGTAGATAATTAAAATAAAATGAAAATATTTGTTTTAAAGGAAATATTTTTGGAGTAGAAGGTTCAAGTATCACAACAATACCATTTTTTTTAGTTACTCTGTACATTTCGCTTAATCCTTTTTCAAGATTTTCAAAATTTCTTACTCCAAATCCAGCAGTTATTGCATCAAAACTTGAATCTTTAAATGATAGTTTTTCAGAATCTTCAAGGCTTAGTTGAATTCTATCTTTAAGATCTTTCTTAGAAATTTTATTATTTCCAATATCTATCATTTTATCAGAAATATCAATTCCAGTAATATTTGCATTAGTATGCTTTGCTGCTGAAATAGCAAAATCAGCTGTTCCAGTTGCAATATCTAATATATTAGATGGATTGTTCGTGATTTTTTTAATTGCTTTTTTTCTCCATACATAATCCATTCCTAAGGATAATGTGTGATTTAGCAGATCATACCTTTTAGCTATCTTATTAAACATTTGTTTAACTTGATCTTTTTTTCCAGTATCAGATTTATAAGGTTTTACTGCTTTAGACATTAAGAAGTTTTTTTGCTCTATTAAAAAGTTCTTGATTTGTTATTGGAACAACTCCAACTTTTTCACATACTATGCCTCCTGCTATATTTGCTAGAATAGCAAGTTCATTCAAATCTATATTACATGCCAAGCACATTGCGGCAACTGAAACTACAGTATCTCCAGCACCAGAAACATCAATTACATTAGTTGTTGTTGATTCTGTTAATTTACTTCCATTATTTGTGTTTAGAAATATTCCTTTATTTGATAGTGTAAGTAAAATAGCTTTTGCTGAAATTATATCTCTTAATTTTGATGTTGTCTTTTCTATTTCATTAAAATCATTAATATCTTCAATTATATTTAGTCCACCCTCGATTTCTTTAAGGTTAGGCTTAAATAAGGTGCAATTTTTGTATGATAGAAAGTTATGTTTTTTAGGATCTACTATTGTAGGGATGTTTTTATTATTAGCTAAGGATAATATTTTCTCTATTATATTTTTTGTTAAAACACCTTTGTTATAATCCTGTAGAATTATAGCATCAATGTTATGTGTAAGTTTTTCAATTAAATTAAACAATTGATTCTCAACTTTTATAGGGTAGGTGTCTTCCTCATCAATTCTTAATTGATGTTTATTGTTAGCAATTACTCTTGTTTTTGTTGTTGTTTTTCTTCCATTTGAAATCAACATACCTTCCAGTGATAGTCCTTGCTCTTGCATTAATTGCTCAAAGATTATCCCTCGGTTATCATTACCTATTACTGTACATAAAATTGATTCTGCTCCTAATTGTTTAAGGTTTAATGCAACATTAGCAGCTCCACCTAATCTACTGTCATTTTGATTTACTGCTACGTCAACAACCGGAACAGGTGCTTCTGGTGACATTCTATTTATTTCACCCCATAAATATGTATCGATAATAGCATCACCAATAATAAGGATTCTTTTAGATTTAAAATCATGAGAATATTTTGTTAGATTCATCTTAAAATAGTTTGCTTAATTGAAGTTTTATTCTTTTAACTGCTTCGTTAAGCATTTTATCAGAAGCAGCATACGAAATTCTTATACACTCTGGATTGCCAAATGGAGCTCCTGAAACTAATGCAACGTAACAGCTGTTAAGAAGATACATACATAAATCATTAGCGTTATTAATAGTTGTTTTTCCATCTGTTTTACCAAAGTAGTATGAGATATCTGGGAAAATATAAAATGCTCCATCAGGAATATTACACTTTACACCTGTAATAGTATTTAGTTCATTAAGCATCATATCCCTTCTCTTTAAGAAGGTTTCTTTCATTTTAGTAGTTGTTTTTTTTGGATCTGCATTCATAGCTTCTTCAGTGGCTTTCTGAGCTATTGCACATGTTGCAGAAGTTACTTGGCCTTGAATCTTGTTACAAGCTTTTGCAATCCATAACGGAGCTCCAATGAAACCAACTCTCCATCCAGTCATTGCATACCCTTTAGACACACCATTTACTGTTATTACTCTATCTTTAATACTCTCTATTCTACCTATACTAAAGTGTTTATTTGTAAAGTTTATATGTTCATATATTTCATCAGAAACAATAAAAATATTAGGATATTTTTTAAAAACTATTGAGATATCATAAAGTTCTTTTTCTGTATATACAGAACCACTTGGATTACAAGGAGAACTAAACATAAACATTTTAGTTTTTTCTGTTATCGCATTTTCAATTTGTTCAGCAGTTATTTTAAAATTCTTTTCAACTGATGAAGGTATTTCTACTGGAACTCCTTCAGCAAGTTTGATGATTTCAGAATATGAAACCCAATATGGACAGGGAAGGAGTACTTCATCTTCAGGGTTTAATAAACTTAAACAAATATTTGCAAGTGATTGTTTAGCTCCGGTTGAAACAACAATTTGATCTTTAGTAAAATCTAAATCATTATCTCTTTTAAATTTTTTAGAAATAGATAGTCTCAAGTCATCTAAACCAGCAACAGGAGTGTAATGAGTAAAATTATTATCTATAGCTCTTTTACCAGCATCTTTAATGAATTGAGGAGTGTTGAAATCTGGTTCTCCTAAACTTAATGCAATAACATCTTTTCCAGATTCTTTTAATTCTCTACTCATACGAGCCATAGCAAGTGTAGCGCTTTCCGCTAGTCTATTTAATCTGTCAGAAACTTTTTGCATATTTTAAATTGTATTTAAGGATTGCAAATATAAGAATATTGCAATAAATTTTAATATTTAGAAAATTCATAAATAAACTTGAAATTATAATAATTTTTTTATTTTTATATAAATATGAAGAAGCCTTTATTATTGTTTTTATTGCTATTTATTTCATTTTATGCTAGTGCGCAGATAATATATTCCGTAGATTACGCTAGTCAAGCTGATATTAAGGTATTTGTTTGTAAATATGCTAGTCAAGCAGATTTATTAGTTTACAAAGTTAAATATAAAAGTCAAATTGAAAATAATAATGGGAAATGGTTTTTTGTTAAGCATGCTAGCCAGTCTGAGAAGAAAATTTTTTATGTTAAATATGAATCTCAGGCTGATCTTATTATAAAATTTGTTGATTATTCTAGCAAAGCTAAATGGTTAAAAAATCAGAAAAAACATCTTTTGTTTTAGATTTTTTTAATTAGTTCGTATACGTTTTCTTTATGATTAATGATTTTGTGTTCTATATCTTTCATTAAATTTTTATTTAGTAATTCATTATACTTTATATTACCAAGTTCTTCTTTTACAAACTTATTTATCCAATATATTTTTTGTTTCTGTCTTTTAACATTGAATTTTTTATTTTCTTTAATATTATTAATGTATATCTCTACAGCTTTTTTCACTTCAAAAATACCAGTATTTTCTTTTGCTGAACATCTAAGTATTTTTTGATTTATACTAATTTCATTTGACATTCCTAAAATTAAAGTATTATGAAAATCAAGCATTGTTGTTTTTACTTTATTTTTATTATCTCCATCATCTTTTGTAATTATAATTATGTTAGCAAGTTCAATTATTCCTCTTTTAATACCTTGTAATTTATCTCCAGCTCCAGTTAATGCTAATAATAACATCACATCGACAAGCTTACTTACTACTGTCTCAGATTGGCCAACTCCAACTGTTTCAATAATAATAATATCATATCCTGCAGCTTCACAAAGTATTATACAATCTCTAGTTTTATTTGATACTCCACCAAGTATTCCAGAATTTGAACTTGGTCTAATAAAGACATTTTTATTATTAGACAATTCATTCATTCTACTCTTATCTCCTAAGATGCTACCTTTTGTCTCTTCACTTGAAGGGTCTATTGCAAGAACTGCAACTTTCTTATCATTTTTAGTAAATCTTATTCCAAACTTTTCAATAAATGTGCTTTTCCCAACTCCAGGTACGCCTGTAACACCAATTCTTATAGAATTGTAATTTTTTTCTGAACATTTCATTACGAGTTCTTGACTAATTATTTTATGTTCTTCAAGAGTGCTTTCTACTAGTGTTATTCCTTTGCTTAGAGCATTATTGTTGCCATTAATAATTTCTGCATATAAATCCATTATAATACTGCAATAACTGTTATCTCAATATTTGCATTCTTTGGTAATGCAGAGACTTCTACAGTCTCTCTAGCTGGAGGACATAATGTAAAGCTTTTTTCGTAAATTGAATTCACTAATGAGAAGTCATCCATATTTTTTAGAAATATTGTTGTTTTAACAATATTTGACAGATTCATATTAGCCTCTTTTAGTACTTCAGAGATATTTTTAATTATTTGAATAGTTTCTTCTTCAATATTTTTAGCAATAAAATTCCCTTTTTTATTTAAAGCTATTTGTCCCGAACAGTAAAGAGTATCTTTGCTTAGAATTGCTTGACTATATGGTCCTATTGCTTTTGGTGCCTCTTTTGTGAATATTACTTTTTTCATTTTAATTTCTTTTTCCAAATATAGTACTTCCTAATCTTATCATTGTACTTCCGTTTTGTATTGCAATTTGATAATCATTACTCATTCCCATAGATAATGTATTAAAGTTAGTTGTTTTGTGTTTTTTAAATTTTTTATATAAAACTTGAAATTCTTTGTTGATAATATCTGTATTTTTAGTGAATGTAGCCATACCCATTAATCCTACTATATTTATATTCTCTAAATTTTTTGAATATTTTATTATATCATCAATTTCATTAATATTAAAACCAAATTTATTTTTCTCTTCGGCAATATGTACTTGAATTAAACAATTAATAACTCTTTTCTCTTTATTAGCTCTTTTGTTAATCTCTTTAATTAATTTAATAGAGTCTACAGTATGTATTAGAGAAACAAACTTGGCAATATATTTAACTTTATTTGTCTGAAGATGACCGATCATGTGCCATTTAATATCTTCTGGAAGGTTATTATATTTTCTAACTAGTTCTTGTACTTTGTTTTCGCCAAATATTCTTTGGTTGATTTCATATGCTTCAAGAATTTGAGCTTCTGACTTTGTTTTTGAAACTGCTACTAATTTTATATTATCATTTATTTCTAATCTTAATTCTCTAATGTTTTTTTTTACTGACATTATTTATTTATTTCATAAATAGTTACCCCTGATCTTAATTTAGGCTCAATATATGTGCTTTTTGGAGGCATAATGAAATTGTTATTTGCAATTTCTTTAATAATATTTATTGAAATTGGTTTTAAAATAAATGCTATACTATTTTTTGAATTATTACACATACTTTTAATTTTGTCTAAGCCAATTTTGCCATTTACATATTCAATGTCATTATTATTGTCATCTATATTTAATATTTTTTCTAAAATATTTTTAGATAAAATTGAAGTACTTAGCTTAGAGACTAAATTATCTTTAAAGCTATTTTTTTTAGGTGTTAAACTGTAAAATGATTTTTCTAAATACATTGAAATCTCGTTATCAACTACTGGATAATATTCATTTTCTTTTTTTATAACATGAAAATTTTTATTTAATTTGAAAAGAAAATCATTTGGAATAAGAGTATTGATGTTCTTTACAATTCTATTAAAACTAAAAATATTTAGTTGATTTTCATCTATAAGTAAACTCATGAAATATTTAGAATTGTTATTTTGAGATAATCTTGCTGAAGATGCCGTTCTATGATGTCCGTCTGCAATATATAATGAATTAATCTTATTAAAAGATTCTGATATATTCAATAAAATATCTTTATCAGTAACAACCCATAATTTGTGAAGTACTTTGTTAGATGTTGTAAATTCATATTCTGCTCTTCTTTTAGTATACTCATCAATAAGTTTATTAACTGTATTATTGCTCTTATAAGAAAGAAGTACTGGGTCGGCATTAAATCCTGTTGAAGATAGGTATTTTGTAAAGAGCTCTTCTCTTTTAGCTAGAGTTTTTTCATGTTTTTTTATTATTCCATTTTTATAATCATTTACAGATACAGCACCAATTATACCCTCATATTTATGCTTATCTTTAAATTGTTGATATATGTAAAATGACTGCTCTTTATCTTTAATTATAATTTTTTTATCAAAAAACTCTCTGAACTTATTTTTAATAAGTTTAAACTTTTCTAATCCTTTTTCTTTTTTAATTTTTTTGTAATCAGGATTTATTATTTGTAAAAATGTATAAGGATTATTATTTAGTTTATCAACTAACCCTTCTTTACTATAACTTAGATAAGTTCTTGTTGCAAAAAGTCCAACTTTATCTCTAGTTGGCCTAAAAGCTTTGAAGGGTTTAACAATTGCCATTTATTTTTGGAAAAATGAAATGATTTGATCAGCTAATTCAATACCAATCCGGTCTTGAGCCTCTAGTGTTGCTGCTCCAATATGCGGTGTTAGGGATATTGCTCCATGCATTAGTAAATGTATACTAGGAAATGGTTCGTTTTCATAAACATCTAATCCTGCATAAGAAATTTTTTCTTTATCTAAGGCAAACATTAATGCTGTCTCATCAACCAACCCTCCTCTTGAGGTATTAATAATTCCAGAACCTGTTTTCATCATTCCAATTTCTTCAGCTCCAATTATAGCCTTATCATCAACTTTAGGTACATGTAGAGTAATAAAATCTGAATTTTTAAGTACGTCTTTAATATCTGTTGTTTCTATAGTAAATGTTTTCTTTTCACCATTAAAAAAATTAAGTGTAATATTAGCTTCTTTATTATATTTATCATGTGCTAGTATATTCATGCCTAAGCCTATACCTCTTTTTGCTACTTCCTGTCCAATTCTTCCAAATCCAATAACTCCTAATGTTTTTCCTCTCAGTTCTTTTCCTTTAGAAAATGATTTTTTTAAGTTTTTAAAGTTATTATCTCCCTCCATTGGCATTAATCTATTTGAAGCATATAGAAATCTTACCATTCCAAAAAGGTGAGCAAATACAAGTTCTGCAACTGAAGAAGACGAGGCTGCTGGAGTGTTTATGACTAAAATATTGTTTTGCTCAGCATATTTAACATCAATATTATCCATCCCTACGCCACCTCGACCAATGATTTTTAGATTTGGACATTTATCAATAATGTCTTTTCTGATTTTAGTGGCACTTCTTACAAGAACAACTTCAAAATTATTTTTGTTAATTGAATCTGCTAATTTTTCTTGAGAAACGCTAGTTGTTTCTACATGAAAGCCATTTTTATTAAGTTTCTCTATTGCAGAAACTGATATTCCATCGTTTGCTAATATATTTATCATTTATTGTTTTTTTCTAAAATTTTCATAACATTAACTAATACTTCAACGCTTTCTAGTGGTAAAGCATTATATAATGATGCTCTATATCCTCCTACTGATCTATGACCTTTTAATCCATTGATTCCATGATTCTTACATAATAAGTCAAATTCATTTCCAAGTTTATTATTTTTAAGAGCAAAGGTTATATTCATATTTGAGCGATCATCTGTATTTACTAATCCTGTAAAAAATATATTTTTATCTATTTCTTTATAAAGCTCAAAAGCCTTTTTATTATTAATCTTTTCAATATAATCTATTCCTCCTTTTTCTTTTAACCATTCTAATGTGAGCATAGATACGTATATAGGAAATACAGGAGGGGTATTAAACATACTATCTTTACTAATATGAGTGTTGTAATCAAGCATAGTAGGTATTTTTCTACCAGTTTTACCTAAGATATCATTTTTTACTATAACTAATGTTGTGCCAGCTGGTCCCATATTTTTTTGAGCACCAGCATAGATTAATCCAAATTTACTTATATCAACTTTTTTGCTAAAAATATCTGACGACATATCACATACCAAAATTGAACTTGTTTTGGGATAATCTTTAAACTGTGTTCCATATATTGTATTGTTAGAAGTGTAATGCAGATAATCAAGCTCTTTATTAATTACAATATTTTTTGGAATATAGTTGAAGTTTTTATCAGAAGAATCTGCAATTACATAAGTTGTTCCAATTGATTGTGCTTCTTTAATTGCTTTACTTGACCAAGTTCCAGTATTAATGTATCCACAAGTTCCATTTAATGACAATAAATTATATGGTGTCATAAGAAACTCTAGGCTTGCTCCTCCTTGTAAAAATAGTATTGAATATCCTTCAGGAACATTTAAAAGCTCTTTAACTAAATCTTTTGCTTTTTGCATGACTTCCATAAAAGGTTTGCTTCTATGTGATATTTCAATTAGTGATAGGTTGTCATTGTTAAAGTTAATAACAGCTTCTGAAGCTTTTAGTAATACTTCTTTAGGAAGTATACATGGACCAGCACTGAAGTTGTGTTTTTTCATAAAATTTGAATAATTTATTAATAAATTTAATTATTTAACTCTTTCAATATATGCACATTTTACCGTATCAATTTTAATTTTATCTCCTTCATTAATAAATAAAGGAACTTGTATTGTAGCGCCAGTTTCTGTTGTTGCAGGTTTGAATGTATTTGTAGCAGTATTTCCTTTAATTCCTGGTTCAGTATGTTTAATTGATAAAACAATATGAGTTGGTAATGATGCTGATAATGGTAAGCCTTTATCAGCATGAAATAATACCTCAACATTTTCGCCTTCTTTTAATAAATTGGAATTTTCAATAAAATCTTTTTGTAGAGTAATTTGTTCGTAATCATCATTATTCATTAAATGATAATCATTACCTTCAGAATATAGAAATTGATATTTTCTATTTTCAATTCTTATTATTTCAATTTTTACTCCAGAAGTAAATGTGTTTTCTAATAATCTTCCTGAGTTAAGATTTCTGATTTTTGTTCTTACAAATGCAGGTCCTTTTCCAGGTTTAACGTGTTGAAATGATTCTATTTTCCATGGGTCTCCATTATACTGTATACATAATCCATTTCTAAAGTCCGCTGTTGATGCCATATTTTTTTATTTTTGGTTATAACCTCTCATAATTCCTCTTCCAGAATTTTGAATAAATGAAATGATTTCATCTCTTATCTCTGAAACCTTAAATTCTATCTCAATTTGATTAATTGCTTGAGTATTATTAAAGTTTTTTTGATACAAAAATCTATATATATTCTGAATTTCCTCAATTTCTTTTTCTAAAAACCCTCTTCTTCTTAATCCAATTGAGTTAATGCCAACAAATGATAATGGTTCTCTTCCGGCTTTTACAAATGGAGGAACATCTTTTCTAACCAAAGAGCCACCTGAAATCATTGCATGTTTTCCAATATTTACAAATTGATGAATAGCACTTAGACCGCCAATTATTGCATATTCACCTACAGTAACATGACCACCTAAAGCTACATTATTAACAATAATAGAATTATCACCTATTACACAATCATGTGCAATATGAGCATATGCCATTATTAAACAATTATTACCTACTAATGTTTTTCCTGTTACGCTAGTTGCTCTATTAATTGTTGCACATTCTCTAATAATTGTATTATCTCCAATAATTGCTAATGATTTTTCACCTTGAAATTTTAAATCTTGTGGTATTGCCGAAATAACAGCTCCAGGAAATATTTCACAATTTTTACCAATTCTTGCCCCCTCCATAATTGTAACATTTGAACCTATCCATGTTCCATTGCCAATTTCTACATTTTTCTCGATACTTACAAAAGGTTCAACTACCACATTTTTTGCAAGTTTAGCTTGAGGATCAATGTATGATAATGGGTGATGCATATTATTTATTCATCTAAGTTAGATATTAAAACAGCAAATGATGTTATTTATTGTTTTTTTGCTATTTGTGCTAAAAGATCTCCTTCAACTACAATTTCTCCATTAACAAAACCTTTACCATGCATATGACACAGACCTCTTCTAATTGGTGAAATTAAATTTAATCTAAAAATAATTGTATCTCCAGGAACTACCTTTTTTTTAAATTTTGCATTATCTATTTTCATGAAGAATGTTAAATAATCTTGTGGGTTTTCTACAGTACTTAAAATTAAAACCCCTCCAGCTTGTGCCATAGTTTCTAATTGTAATACTCCTGGCATAATAGGTTCATTTGGAAAATGTCCTTTAAAATAATCTTCTTCTTTCTTAACATACTTAATACCTATAATGTAATCATCTCCAAGTTCTCTAATCTCATCAATAAATAAAAAAGGTTCTCTATGTGGTAAGATTTCTTTAATTTGATTTAAATCATAAAATGGTTTTTCATCAAAATTAATTACTGGTGCTATTTTTCTATTGTCTTCAATCATAATATTATTTAAATTTTTTACGAATTCAAAATTATTTTTGTGACCTGGTTTAAAGCATGTAATTTTAGCTAGTAAATTTGGACTTAAAAGACTAAAATCGCCAATCAGATCTAATAATTTATGCCTAGCAGGTTCATTATCGTATCTAAGTTTTTGTTTATTTAATAATTTTCCTTTTTCAAAAGTTATATTTTCTTCACCGAATTCTCTAATTAATAAATCTTTAGTTTCACCCTTAACCTCTTTAGCGTTAATTATAACTGAATTATTAAGGTTCCCACCTCTTATTAAATCCTTATTAACTAATCCTTCAATCTCATGTAAGAAACTAAAAGTTCTACACTCAGAAATTTCTTCTCCAAATTTATTAATATCTTCTAATACAGCAATTTGATTGTTTAAAAATTTTGGATTATAACTCAATTCTACTTTTATACTTAATTTATTACTTGGTTCAACTAGATATGATGATCCGGAATTTTTGTCTCTAAAAAATATTTTTTTATGAATTTTAAAATAATTTTTTTTAGCATTTTGTTTAGTAATACCAATTTTTTTAATTTTTTTAGTAAATATCTTTGCTGAACCATCTAAAATGGGTACTTCAATATTATTAATTTTAATAAGTAAATTATCAATCTGTGAGCCAGTAATTGCTGCAAGTAGATGCTCAACAGTTTTTACTTCAGCATTATTTTTTTTAATACAAGTACTTCTATCTGTCGAAATGACATTTTTAAAGTTTGCTTCAATTTTTGGTTTTCCTTGAAGATCAGTTCTCTGAAAAATAATACCTGAATTTTCTGATAGTGGAGATAAAATTAATGTTGATTCTTTTCCTGTATGTATTCCAAATCCTGATATCTGTATTTCATCAGAGATTGTTTGTTGTCTCATAATGAGTTTCCTTTTTCTAATTTACTTAATCTATCAACTATTTTAGGTAGATTCTTGAAAAGAACATAAGATCTCTGAAAATCTTGTTTGTTAAATCCATATTCACCTTGTATAGTCTGATTATCGTTTATGTTACAACCAATACCACTATTACCTGCAACTTTAACATTATTACCAATTTTAATATGACCTGTAATGGCACATTGACCGCCGATTAGACAATTTTCTCCAATTTTAGTTGAACCAGCTACAGCAGTTAATCCAGCTATAGCCGTATTTTTGCCAATTTCAACGTTATGTCCAATCTGAATTAGATTATCAAGCTTCACACCTTCATTAATTAATGTTGATCCAATTGAAGCTCTGTCTATAGTTGTATTTGCTCCTATTTCAACATTATTTTTTAGAACTACATTTCCTATTTGTTGAATTTTTTTAAATTCATTTTTAATATTTGCAAATCCAAATCCATCTGAGCCAATTACAGCTCCTGAGTGAATAATATTATGTTCTCCAATTATAGATTCACTTTTAATATTTACAGAAGAATGAATTGTTGAATTTGATTTAATTATTACATTATCACCAATGATACAATTATTAAATATTGTTACATTTTCTTCAATAATACAATTTGCTCCTACTGATGTGAAATGACCAATATGTACATTTGATTTAATATCTGAAGATTTTGAAATTACTGAATTAGAAGAAATTATTCTTTCATCAATATAATCTTTCTTTATAATATTAGTAATTATAGATAATGCTTGATATGAATCCTTAACTTTTATTAGTGTTGGTTTTATTTTCTTTTCATGATTAAAATCTTCGTTAACAATAACGCAAGAAGCCTTAGTTGATAAAATATATTTTTGATATTTAGGATTTGAAATAAAGCATAAATCTCCTTTTTCAGCATCTTCTATTCTGGAAAGTTTAGATAGTTTTAAATTTTCATCGCCAATAATTATTCCATTTAATAATTTAGCTAGTTCTTTTGCTGTTGTTTGCATATGGCAAAGTTAAAATCTTTAATTAGTGATATAGTCATTTGGAGAACATAAAAAATATTTATTTATTGTTTTAGAAAGAGCTTCTAAGTTAAATTGGTCTGAAGATTTTGATAAATCTTTAATTTCACCATTCTTAAATAGAATATTAATATTTGAACTATTTGTTGAATATAGACTATTACTAACCTTATTTGAAAAAATAAAATAAGATGCTTCATCTTTTGAGATATCCATATTTATCATCATTTTTTCTATTTTCTTAGATATAATTTTTTTATCAAAT
>CAYNGO010000034.1:0-17111 GCA_964397025.1 uncultured Weeksellaceae bacterium | reverse complement strand
TAAAGGCACAACTCCTTAGCAGGGAGCCCCGATCGACCACTCTGGCACCTCTCCATTACTTATTTCAGATAAAAACTAAAGAACAAAAAATTGGATGCAAATGTATACTAAAGAATTTTTATACCAAATTTATTTTAAGGCAATTTTAAGTTAATTAATCTATAATATTTTTATTGGAATGTTATATTTGCATGATATTTTTACTTATATGATTAAAAACCTAATATTATATCTCTTTTGTGCTTTAATAATCACTTCTTGTGTTCAAGAAAGAGACTTATCCCAGAATACAGTTGTAGCACATATTTTATCTCAACCTGATGGGCTTCATGCCTATAATAATAATTCAGTTATGAGATCCTATATTTTTTCATATACTCAAAAAACTCTACTTGGATTAGATCTTGAATCTCTTGACTATGTACCAAGTTTATTAACTGACCTACCAACATCATCTAAAGATAATAAAACTTTTTATTTTGAATTAAAAGATAATATCACATGGGATAATGGAGAAAAATTAACTGGTGAAGATGTAGTTTTTTCAACTAAAATAATGCTTTGTCATTTAACAAATAACTCTCAAATACGCCCAATATATAATTCAGTAATTAAATCAGTTGATTTAGATCAAAAAAACCCTCTTAAATTTTCTATGACAGCACTAGATATTAATTGGACTGCAAAAACTATCCTTGGTGGTATTTATATACAACAAAAAAGCTATTGGGATCCAAATGGCATTCTTGATGATATTTCATTTGATCAAATTTTAAATAGAGGTTTTGAAGAAACAGATGAAATTGCAAATTGGTTTAATGATTTCAATCATGCTGACAACGGATACAAACCAGAAAACTTAAAAGGTCTTGGTCCTTACAAAGTTAGTGAATGGGAGGCTAGCCAATATATAACTTTAACTAAGAAAGAAAATTGGTGGGGAATAAATGATTCTTCTTTAGACAATAATGCATTTCCTGAAAAAATAATTTTTAAAGTTATAAAAGAAGACGCCTCTTCATATTTGGCTCTTAAGAATCAAGAAATTGATGTTACAACTAATATTGGAACAGTTAAATTAATGAAACTTCAAGAACGTGATTATTTTAATAATAATTATGATTCAGATTTTTTAGATAGATACGGTATTTCATATATTGGATTAAATATGAAGCCAGATGGCATTAAACACAAACCATTTTTTGTTGATCAAAAAGTAAGAAGAGCAATAGCACATATGATTCCAATTGATGAAATTGTAGAAGTTATGATGCATGGAAAAGCATCAAGACAAACCTCCAATATTTCAGCACTGAAAAAAACATATAATGATACACTAGAATTAATACCATTAGATATAGATAAAGCAAAAGCTTTACTTACTGAAGCTGGATGGATAGATACTGATGGAGATAACATTAGAGATAAAGTTATTAATGGTGTTAAAACTCCTTTCTCTTTCAAATTTAGTTACATGGCCTCTCCTACTTCAAAAGAAATTGTTATGATGATGAAAGAGAGTATGTATAAGGCAGGAATTGTTGCAGAACCAACTCCTATGGATTTTTCACTTTTTTATAAAAATGCTGGAGATCATAAATTTGACGCTATGCTTGCAGGATGGGGAAGCAGTGCAGCATATTCAAATCCAATGCAGTTATGGCACACATCTTCATGGGTAAATAAAGGTTCTAATTTTTGTGGTTTTGGAGATGCTTATAGTGATGCATTAATTGAAGAAGCGAATACTACTTTAGATTATGATACTCATAGAAACGCTTTATTAAAACTTCAGGCAAAAATTTATGAAGATCAACCTTATGTTTTCCTATACATAACAAAAAGAAAATTTGCAATACACAAAAGATTTGACAACAGAGAAATGTATTTTGAATTTCCAGGTTTAAGACTTAATAATTTAAAATTAAATAGCAACTATACTACAAGTAATTTAATAGAAGAAATATAAAATGTTTAAATATACGATACAAAGAATCTTAACATTTATTCCTATGCTAATAGCTATCTCACTATTATCATTTGTAATTAGTATAAATGCTCCTGGTGACCCAGTAGAAAGATTAGCTAAATCTTCAGAGAGCGAGGGCTCTGCTCAAGAACAATCTGGAGCTTCAAAAAAAATTAAAGCTGAATTAAGAAAAAAATTAGGGCTAGATCTTCCTATTTTTTATTTAAGTATTTCTGATTTATCAACCAGCGATACTTTATACAAAATACAAGATAAATATCACAAATCATCACTAGAACACTTAACTCATAAAACAGGAAGTTGGAAATTAGTGTCAGACTACTACAAAGAGCTATTAAATCTTCAAAATATTCATTTAAAACTTAACTCTAAAGAAATCCATGCTGCTCAAGATTTACATGATTTAAATACTATAAACGAAGCTGTAAATCAAGTTGGTTTTGAAATAAATAACTTATTAGAAACCTCTGAGGATAATTTAATAAAATTTTCTATAAATAAAATTGAAGATAATATAACTAAATATTCTTTTTTCAAACCATTAATATTATCATTTAAGAATGTAAAAACTAATAATAGTAATTTAATTAATAGTACAAATAAATGGAAGACTTACATCCCAAAGATCAATTGGTATGGGACTAGCAACCAATATCATCTTTGGCTATTTGGAAATGGGAAAGATAGACATGGTTTATTGAGAGGTGATTTTGGAATCTCATATGTTGATAGTCAACCAATATCTACTAAAATATGGCAAAAAATAGGAATTTCTTTTTCTTTATCTTTAATCTCTATTTTTATTGCATATCTAATTAGTATTCCAATTGGAATTTATTCTGCTTACAAAAAAGATTCAGCTGTAGATAAAGGATTTTCTTTAATTCTATTTATCTTATACTCTATGCCATCATTTTTTGTTGGAACACTTCTCTTACTTCAATTTGCAAATCCAGATAATTTAGCTTGGTTTCCAGTTTCTGGTATTCAAGACCCAACACTATTTGACCCTAATTGGTCATTTTGGACAAAAATTAAGCATAGACTACCATTTTTAATTCTACCTATTATTACATATACGTATGGATCTTTTGCATTTTTAAGTAGAATTATGAGAGTAGGTATGATTGACATTGTTTCACAAGACTACATAAGAACAGCAAGGGCAAAAGGATTAGGAGAAGGCAAAATAATTCTTAAGCACGCTCTAAGAAACTCTCTACTTCCTGTAATTACAGTTTTTGCAGCAATTTTTCCAATGGCTATAGGAGGATCTATTATTATAGAGGTTATCTTCTCAATTCCAGGAATGGGTGTTGAAGTTTATAATTCTATTTTAAATTATGATTACCCAATGATTATAACTGTTTTTACTTTATCAGGATTTTTAACAATGGTTGGTTATCTAGTTTCAGATTTATTATACGCAGTAGTTGATCCAAGAATTTCATACAAATAGAATATCATGAGTACACAAAATAACTTAGAAAACTTCTCTTTTAAAAAATACGCTTGGAATCAATTCAAAAAAGATAAAATTGCTCTTGTTTGTCTTTATTTGCTTTTTGCATTAATAATTTTAGCTGTTTTTGCTCCTTATATTGCAAATGAAAGACCACTTTATGCTAAATATAAAGGTCAGACTTTATATCCTGCATTTGCTGAAGATACTAGAACTGATTCTATTTTTAATAAAAATGGAGGATTAGAAGATGTATTACAATATGATATTACAGATTGGAGAACATTAGACTTTGAAAAAGTTGTTTGGGCGCCAATACCATATTCTCCCGAAGGAATGGATAGATATAACAGAGATTATGTTTCTCCCAGTGGAAAACAAAGATTTAAAAATATAGATGGGGAAATTACAGATGCTCCAAAAAAATTCAGACATCTATTAGGAACTGATGGTATTGGAAGAGACTTAGCCTCTGGTTTAATACATGGAACTCGTATTTCTCTAATGGTTGGTTTAGTATCTATGGGAATAGCAAGTTTAATTGGTATTTTTCTCGGAGCTTTAGCAGGATTTTTTGGTGATAATAAATTAAAGATGCCTAGAATTAAATACCATTTTACATTAATTGGTTTATTCTTTGGTTTCTTTTATGGCTTTGGACAAAGAAAATATGCACTAGCTGATGGTTTTTCTGAAAGTATACTTAGCGGTATGACTCAAATACTTATTAGCACGTCAATTATTATTATATCTGTTACAATCTTTAGATATCTTAGCAAGTTAATTAAAATTAAAAAACTACAAGAAGAAACATTTGTTCCAATCGATACTTTTGTTTCTAGAGGAATTGAAATACTTAATTCAATTCCAAGATTATTATTGATTATAACAATC
The DNA here is from genome assembly GCA_964397025.1 of uncultured Weeksellaceae bacterium. Lineage (GTDB taxonomy): Bacteria > Bacteroidota > Bacteroidia > Flavobacteriales > BACL11. The sequence goes on along the minus strand of CAYNGO010000034.1, from coordinate 12,765 downwards.
ACAGCAGTTGTTGAAAGAAGTATATGGATAGTAATGATTATTATTGGAATTACTGGATGGACAGGTATAGCTCGATTTACTAGAGCTGAATTACTTAGAATAAGATCATTAGAATTTGTTCAAGCAGCTCAATCTCTTGGATACTCAAGTATTAGAACAATCTTTAAACATGCATTACCAAATGCTTTAGCACCAGTTTTTGTTAGTATTGCCTTTGGAATAGCATCTGCAATTTTAATTGAAAGTGGACTATCATTTCTAGGAATTGGTGTTCCAGATGATATAGTTACTTGGGGATCTTTACTAAATCTAGGTAGACAAAACCTTGAAGCATGGTGGTTGATAATCTATCCTGGGATGGCAATATTCTTGACAATTACAATATATAACATGATTGCAGAAGCTTCAAGAGATGCACTTGACCCAAGACTTAAAAGTTAATATAATACTCATATCATTTTAATCTTTAATTAGATTCTTCTTAATTGAAGATATCTTGTATTATTTATGATTATTCAATTATTCTAAGTAAGGATAATTTACATAAATTAGCAAATAATTAATCAAACATAAAAAAGGATGAAAGAAGTTGTAATTGTATCTGCAGTAAGAACACCTATGGGAAGTTTTAATGGAATATTTTCTTCAACACCAGCAACAACCTTAGGAGCTTGTGCGATTAAAGGAGCAATAGATAAAGCAGGAATTGATAAAGCCAAAATTGATGAAGTGTTTATGGGTAATGTTTTACAAGCTAACTTAGGACAAGCACCAGCTAGACAAGCTGCTATGGAAGCCGGTCTATCAAATACAATTCCTTGTACAACAATAAATAAAGTTTGTTCTTCAGGTATGAAATCGATAATGATAGCTGCTCAATCCATAATGTGCGGTGATAATGATATTGTTATAGCTGGTGGAATGGAAAATATGTCACTTGTACCCCACTACCTTAATAATTCAAGAAAAGGTCAGAAATTAGGAGACATGAAGCTTACTGATGGGTTAGTTAAGGATGGACTAACAGATGTATACAATAAAACCCATATGGGTTTATGTGCAGAAACATGTGCTAGTGAAATGAATTTTTCTAGAGAAGAACAGGATTTATTTGCAATAAACTCATATAAAAAATCAGCTAAATCATGGAATGAAAATAAGTTTAGTAATGAAATAGTAAGTGTAGAAATTCCGCAAAGAAAAGGTGATAATATTATAGTTAATGAAGATGAAGAATTTAAGAAGGTTAATCTAGAAAAAATACCAAATCTCAGACCTGTTTTCAGCAAAGATGGAACAATAACAGCTGCAAATGCATCAACAATAAATGATGGCGCTTCAGCTTTAATTTTAATGAGTTTAGAAAAAGCTAAAGAACTGAAAATAAGACCAATTGCAAAAATAATAAGTTATGCTGATGCTGCTCAAGAACCAGAATGGTTTACTACAGCACCATCTCAGGCAATACCAAAAGCATTAAAAAAAGCTAAACTAACTAAATCTGATGTTGATTATTATGAATTAAATGAAGCTTTTTCAGTAGTTGGATTAGCCAACATTAAGCTTTTAGAAATAGAATCTAAAAATGTTAATGTTAATGGTGGTGCAGTATCTTTAGGACATCCATTAGGTTCATCTGGATCAAGAATTGTAGTAACATTAATTAATGTTTTAAAACAAAATAATGGGAAAATTGGAGTTGCTGGAATATGCAATGGAGGTGGTGGAGCTTCTGCAATAGTAATTGAATCTGTATAAATGCAATTTGGAATATCCATATTATCTGTAATTCCTATTAGAGAATTACCAAGTGACAAATCAGAAATGACAACCCAATTAATATTTGGAGAACATTACAAGATTTTAGAACAAAGAAAAAAATGGAGCAGAATTAAAATTGCACATGATAAATACACAGGTTGGATATCAAATAATCAAATACATATTATTTATCAAGAAGAGTATGATAAGCTTGATAAAGAAATAGTTACTTTAACAACTGACATACTAGATATTATTGAAGGCGAATCAAATCAACCAATTGTTATTGGAAGTGTATTACCAACATATAAAAGCGATCATGCGTTAATAAAAAATAAAATGTATAAGTTCTTAGGAAAGAAAACCCAAGGATTTAGTGAAAAAAAACATCTTGTTAATAATGCATTAATATTTTTAAATACTCCTTATTTATGGGGAGGAAGAACACCATTTGGAATTGATTGTTCTGGCTTTACACAGATAGTTTATAGACTACAAGGAATTAATATTCCTAGAGATGCATATCAACAGGCTGAAGTTGGCAATACATTAAGTTTTATTGAGGAGAGTGAAGAAGGAGATCTTGCATTTTTTGATGACTCTGAGGGGAAAATTACACATGTTGGTATAATTATGAATAACAATAATATTATACACGCATCAGGAAAAGTAAGAATTGATAAACTTGACCAACAAGGAATTTTTAATATCGAAAAGAAAATTCATACGCATAAATTAAGAATAATAAAAAGTATTGTTTAAACAAATAATATATGTCTAAACAATTTCAAAAAAAAATAAGATATAAGTTAATATTTTTATTGGCTTTAACTGTTTTTTCATGTAAACATGAATTAGAAAAACCTAATTGGGATATTGATTTAATTGTACCAATTGCTAATACAACAATTAATATAAATAGTATAGTTAAAGATAGTATTATATCTATAAATGAAAATGATTCAGGACTAATTTCATTAATTTATGAAGAAAATATAATTGATTTAAATCTTGATTCTATTATTAATATAAATTCAATTATAGGTGAACAAACAGAGAAGCTTGATTCAATAAATTTTAAAGATATAGTAATTCAAGACACCTCTACAATAGGAGAATTAATAGTTCAAATTCCATTTGGAACTATACTTTTCCCCAATGGAAGTACTGAAGAAATTCCTGCTCTTCCAAATGTTATAAGTAATGATACTACATTTTTTGATGCCTCTGAATATTTTGAAACAATGACTCTATATGACGGTGATCTGAGTGTTGCAATAACAAATAATTTCCCAACAGATATATCAAATATTAGTTTTACATTAATAAATCAGACTAATCAAAATATTATTGCTTCCTTTTATTTTCCAATTATTTCTTCAGGAAATTCAGTTTCACAAAATGTATCTATATCGGGTCAAACAATAGATAAAAACATAGTAGCTATTCTTAATAATCTTGATGTAGATCAAAGTAATGGCCCTGTTTCGATTAATTATCTTGATGCTATCATTACTCAAATAAAAATTGAAAACATAGGTATAACTCAAGCAACAGCTTTTTTCCCAGATCAAGAATTATCACAAACACTTACTGAAAATACATTTGATTTTATGGGTGCCCAAATTAAAGAGATTGGCATAAAGGAAGGTTTAGTTATTGTTAATATACTTAGCACTCTTTCTGATACTGGAAGAATAATATACAATATCCCATCTCTAAGTAAAAATGGTATTCCATTTACAACTGAAAATCTAGTACCACCTTCAGTTAATGGTGAAATGACTAAATATGAGTTTAATTTTGATGGGTATAAGCTTAACTTAACAGGTAAAGACAATCGTTTAGGAGGTGATACAATTAATACTATTTATACTGAATTCTATACATTTATTGATTCCACTGGAGAATTAATAACAATTGATGATTCTGATAGTTTATATTTTTTTACAGAATTTAAAGTTACACCTGAGTACGCATTAGGTTTTCTAGGTTATGATTCGTTAAAAATTAATAATGAACATATTGAAATAAATGCATTTTCTAATATTATGAATGGTGATCTAGATTTAAAAGAGGTAGATTTAAATTTAAGCATTAACAATTATGTAGGGGCAAGTGCAGAAATAACATTTAATGATTTATCATCTGAAAATACTAATACAAATACCCTAATACTTGCTGGCATTGATCAAAATAGTGGCCTTAATATAATTAACACCCCTTACACACTTAATAATGCTACGCTTTTAAATGGATGGTTACCAATTCAACCTACGACAACAAATATATCCTTAAAAGCAGATGAATTATTAGAGATTTTTCCAAATAGGATTAATACTAGTGCAGATATATATCTTAATCACAATACTACCCCATCATTAGAGGGTTTTCTATTTACAGATTTTACCTTTAATGCTTCTTTAAATATGAAAGTACCTTTAACATTAATAGCCAAGAATATCACATTAGTAGATACTGTAGATTTTAATTATAATGAAAGTGATAGCTATATAATTGAAAAGCTATATTTAAATGTAGAAAATGGATATCCCTTAGATGCTAATGTAAAACTTATTCTTTTAGATAATAATAATGTTATTATTGATACATTATTTAATCCATCATATATTGCTTCTGCAATGATTAATGAAAACTATATTGTTTATGAACCATCTAAAACTATTTTAGAGTCAAATCAAATAGATATAAATAATATAAACAGCATAATATTTTTTACAGAATTTTCTACTGCTGATATTAATGAATTTATAAGTATTTATAGCAGCTATAATATAGATTTTGTTTTAAGTGCAAAACTTAAATTAACAATTGGCAAATAATGAAAATTAGGTGGATTAAATTTATTGTATGTCTAATATTTGTTCAGCCACTATTCTGTCAAAACAATACTGTTGGAATTAAAAGTGAAGTGAACTTTGAGTCAAATTCATTAAATTTTGATTTTATAAATTCTTTATTATATGGTGGTAAAATAAATGAGGAAACAAAAAATAATTGGATTAACTTATGTAAGCAAGAAAATAAAATATATTCGATATTTAAAAATGATTTTTTCTTTAAAAGAAAATTCAATGAGAATACTTTAAATTTTATAATAAGTGATATTAACAAAATAGATATTGTATTTAATAAGGATCTTCTTAAACTAGCATTAAACGGAAATTTTGATTATCAAGATCAAACATTAAACTTTGACAATACTCATATTAGAATTGAGAGATATCAAAAGTATAATCTTCAATATGAATTTAATTCTAAGGAAAAATTAATTCTAATAGGATTGGCATATTTAAAAGGAAATCATAATATAAATCTTAACATTAATCAAGGTAGTCTTTATACAGCATTATACGGAGAATATCTTGATATAAATTATGATATTAATGGTTATATTACTGACACATCTAACATTAATCTATTTCAAAATAATGGTAACGGAGTAGCATTAGATTTTGATGTAAAATTTAACGCTGGGGCAAATACAATAAATTTCTATATAAATGATTTAGGATTTATAAAATGGAATAAAAACTCTATAAATTTTGCTGCAGATAGTACATTCTCATTTATTGGAATAGATATTGATAATATTTATGATTTTAATGATTCAATATTTAATAATATAGTTGATGATCAAGATTATATAAATAATCAAAAAAATTCTTATAAATCATTTGTTTCTGCTAATATTGGATTTAATATTAAAACTAATAGTAGTATAAAAAAGTTTAATCATTTTATTTTTGGATTACATTCAAAATGGCAACCATATATTTTTAAAAAAGATAAATTATCAAATCTTATTTCAAATGGCTTTAGCCAATCAAATTATAAACCATTATTTTACATATCTTCAGAAATGGGACATAAAAAAATTAAATTATTACCAAGATTATCATATGGTGGATATTCAGAAGATTTAAATATAGAATTAGCAATAAAAATTGAAAGTAAAATTTCATTAATTTTGGGAACTAAGCACTTGGAAGATTTAATTATCAATGAAGGAAGTAAATCTTTTAGTTTATTTTTAAATATTTATAAAATATTATAATGATATCAAAAATTGATTTTATACAAAATATAGATAGCGGTAATTTTTTTCTAATTGCAGGACCTTGTATAATAGAATCTGAAAGTGATACTTTTAAAATTGCTGAAGAATTAAAGAGAATTACTAATAAATTAAAAATTCCTTTTATTTTTAAAGGATCTTTTAAAAAAGCCAATAGAACACGATTAGACTCTTTTACTGGTATTGGTGATATTCAGGCGCTTAATATACTAAAGAAGGTAAGAGAAGAGCTTAAAATACCAGTATTAACTGATATTCATTCTCCGTTAGATGCGGAATTAGCTTCAAAATATGTTGATGTATTACAAATTCCAGCATTTCTTTGTAGACAAACTGACTTATTAATAGCAGCTGCCAAAACAGGAAAACACATTAATATTAAAAAAGGGCAATTTCTTTCAGCTGATAGTATGAAATATGCAATTGAAAAAGTCTCTGATCATGATAATAATAATATTTTAATAACAGAAAGAGGTACGATGTTTGGATATCAAGATCTTATTGTAGACTATAGAGCAATACCTATAATGCAATCATTTACATATCCTGTAATTTTAGATATAACTCATTCATTGCAAGAACCAAATACAAATTCTGGAATTACTGGCGGCAAACCAAAAATGATTGAAACAATAGCAAAAGCTGGAGTAGCTGTTGGAGTAGATGGGATTTTTTTAGAAACACATTTCAATCCCTCAATTGCAAAATCTGACAGTAAAAACATGTTAGAATTAGCAAAACTTGAAGATCTACTTTTAAAACTTGTAAGAATCAGAAGATCAATCTAAAAATCTTTTACACCAACCTTTTTTAATAGGGATTAACCAGCTAGATAAATCTTTCTTTTTAGAAATATTTAAATCAAAAAACAAACTATCTTCAGTAATATCATAATTAGTCTTTAACATATTTGAATTAATACATGTAATCTTATTTTTAGCATTAATAAATACATTTAATCTATTGTAAAGATCTAAGCAAAAATCATCGTCTATTTTCAGAATTAATTTTTGTAGACCATCCATTGAGCATCCACCAGTCTGATTAATATCTTCATCTAAAGCAATAACAATAAATCTTTCATGAAGTATTGTAAATGAACATGTAAGAGAATTTCCATGATGAACCCAAGAATTAAGAAAGCTTATTATTTTTTTACTAATAGAAATTTGAATATCACTTGTTAAAACTTTTGCAGAGCCATAAATCCATAAGCGTGAATTATCAGATATATTTTTAAAATCTATAAACATTCTGCAATTAACTCAGCGATATCCATTACCTCTGCTTTTCCTTCGGCAATATTTTTTACCCCATCTGTAATCATAGTATTACAAAATGGACATCCTGTAGCAATGATATCAGCTTCAGTTGCCAAAGCTTCCTTTGTTCTAACAATATTTATTTCAAATTCACCATTTTCTGATTCTTTAAACATTTGAGCACCTCCTGCCCCACAACAAAAAGATTTTCTTTTATTTCTAGCAATTTCTATAAAATCTAGATTAAATTTTTTAATTAAATTTCTAGGAGCATCATATACATCATTTCCTCTACCTAGATAGCATGGATCGTGATAAGTTATTTTTTTATTTTTTAGATTAGAATCAAAATCTAGTTTTCCATTTTCAATTAATTCTTCAATAAATTCTGTATGATGTTGAACAAAGTAATCTCCACCAAGACCCTTATATTCATTTTTAAGAGTATTGTATGAATGAGGGCATGTTGTAACTATTCTTTTAATGTTATAGGAATTTAAAATCTCTATATTCATTAATGCTTGCATCTGAAATAAAAACTCATTACCAGCTCTTTTAGCAGCATCACCTGTAGAGCTTTCTTCTTTGCCAAGTACAGCAAATCTAACATTTGCTTTATTCAATATTTTAACAAAAGCTCTAGTTATTTTCTGTGCTCTTTCATCAAAACTTCCAGCAGAACCAACCCAAAACAAAATATCAGGAGATTCTCCTAAATTCACATAATCTGATATAGTTTTAACAGTTAATAAGTTCATTTTATTTTTTAAATACCTGAATTTTCACTTCTTCTTCGACAAGTTCTGTAAATTTTCCTGAAAATCTTGTAGCTCTAACAATATGATTATCTACCCAATGATAATTACCTCCTCTGGGTTTATTCATCAACAAAGCTTGATATTTAAATCCATGTTGATTTAACCAAAGCTCAGTAACCTCTCTATGTTCTTCTACTCTAGAAGTAAAGAAAGTAATAATATGTCCCTGATCAAACCACTTATTTAAAGTAATTAAAGCATCTCCATATACTTTGGCATCAATCATTCTTTCAGGTTGTTCATTTGGAATATCATCACAAATAGTTCCATCAATATCAATAAGGTAATTTTTAATATTATCATCTAAGACAGGACTAATATCTAATCCATTAACATCTTTATTTTCGGCTTTATAAATACTCATAAATTATTTATTATTTAACCAGTTTAATCTATCATCTGCAGGGAATTTCCATGGAGCGCCATTATTTTCAACGTTTGAAAACATATTATTGAGTTCCGTAGGAGCTGAAGACTCTTCCATAACTAAATACCTTCTTAAATCAACAATAATAGATAATGGATCTAGATTAATAGGACATGCATCAGTGCATGCATTACATGTGGTACAAGCCCAAAGTTCTTCTTTAGTTATATAATCTCCAAGAAGGAATTTTTCATCATCTATAGCTGAATTACTTCCAATCTCTTCTATCCTATCTCTAGTATCCATCATTATTTTTCTAGGAGACAAGAGTTTACCAGTTTGATTTGCTGGACAAACAGAACTACATCGTCCACACTCTGTACAGCTATATGAATTTAAGAGTTGTACCCAATTTAAATCAGTAGCATCCCTAGCACCAAATAATTGAGGGGTGTTTGAGTTATCATCATTATTAACAGCATAAGGATCAGCATTAGGATCTAGCATTAATTTCACCTCTTTAGTTACAGATTGTAAATTATCAAATTGACCGAGTTTATTAATATTAGCATAGTATGTACTTGGAAATGCAAAAAATATATGCAGATGTTTTGAAATCAACACATAGTTCATAAATCCTAAAATACCAAGAATATGAAACCACCATGTAAAGCGTTCAATAATAATAATAGTATCAGTTGGAAATGAGTGTAAAAGAAAGAGTAAATGTTTAGAGATTGGAAATGAGCCTGCTAAAATATAATGATCTACTCCTCTTGATTGCAATATATAATCTGAAGTATTCATTAATAAAAAAGCACCCATTAAAAATATTTCAAATATTAAAATGAGATTAGCATCTGTTTTAGGCCATTTAGTCATCTCCTTAGCTGAAAACCTTTTAATCCTAATAACATTTCTTCTAATTAAGAAAATTACGCATGAAACCAATACTAAAAAAGCTAAGATTTCAAATGATGCAATCAAAAAATTATATATGTTAAGGTTAATAATATGAGCTAAAAATCTATGTGTTCCAAAAACACCATCTATGAGAATTTCAAATACTTCAATATTTATGATTATAAAGCCAACATAAAGACATAAATGTAGAACAGCTGCAATAGGCCTGTTAAACATTTTTGATTGACCCATAGCTACCCTAAACATATTTTTTAATCTAATTTTTTTATTATCACTACGATCAATATCTTTTCCACGTTTTATATTAGAAATAATCTTTCTTAGATTATATATAAAAACAGAAAAAGATAAAACTAAAACTAAAAGAAATATAATGTTTTGAAAATGCATTAAATATTTATTATTTTAACTTATTCTTATCATAAGATTTCTTATTTCCACCAATAATTGAAAAATTAACATAACGCTTTGGATTATTCTTAATATCTTCAATTAAAGTAGCAAGTTCAGATGTAGATTTTTCAAGATTATCATATAAATTATCATCATTCATTAATTTAGCTAGACTTCCAGAGCCAGAGTTTATATTGTAAGATATTTTATTGACATTTTCCATTAAAGAAATAATATTGGATTTAGCTAATGAATCAGTTATTGAAGATAAGTTATACAAAATACTTTTTATATCAGAATTTCCTTCATTTAAATTTGATGTTATAGATTCTAAATTAGAAATAATTTTAGATATTTTTGAGTCATTCTTATAAACAACACTATCAATTTTAATCATTGTCTTTGATAAAATTTCAAATGTTTGATCTAAACTTTTTATACTATTTGAAAGATTAGCTCTAGTATTTTTATTTAATACAGCTGCAACAATTGTTAATAAAGAGTCAACAGATCCAATGAGCTCTTCTGCCTTATTTTTTAATGGTAAAATTTGAGCATTTACTTCATCTTGAAGACTATTCTCAACACCACTTTTTAATGTGTCACCTATAACAGAAAATGAAGTTGAGGATCCAATGATTAATGAAACCCCCTTTGTACCCATTAAATCTTGATTAATAATTTTACAAACTGAATTATCAGGAATACTATCAAACTCATTTATATTTAGTGTAACAAGAAGCTTAAGATTTGACGGAATAAGCTTAATATCACTGACCATACCAATATTAAAACCATTTAGCAAAACTCCACTACCAACTTGTAAACCATCTATATCATCATAAATAGCATAGTATGATTTATTGGTTTGAAAAACATTTAATCCTTTTAAATATTTAAGACCATATACTAGAGATACAATGGCTAATAAAAAAACAAAACCTAATTTAAATTCTTTTGATAATCTACTCATTATTTATTAATTTATTTTGCAAATTTAGTGCTTCTTTTGTAGATATCTGCTTTCCATTATAAAATGCTATAATAAAAGCACCATTAAAGCCAAGATTTCTTAATCTATTTTTAAGCTTTTCAGCATTATCTTTTTTACTGTCAGAAGCAATAAAATATTTATAGGTTCCATTAATTTTAAGTTCTTCAACATTTAAATCAATAAATTGTTGATTATTAAGCATTGATTTTAAATATGTGCCAATTTGAACTTTATAAATTAATTCAATTTTATTTTTTATAGTCTCTTTAGATGTTGAGTCAGAAACATTTTTTAATATGGAAATCGCATTATCTACTTTACTTGACACAACGGCAATATCCTCTAAAACCTCGACACTTTCCTTGTAAGATCGAAATGCTCTAAAAATAGCTGAAGCGATATAATCCTGACCAATTTCAGAATGTAAATATTCTTCTTCCTTTGGATTAGTTAAAAAACCACATTCGATTAATATACTAGGCATATTAGTTCTACTAATCACATAAAACGGGGCTTGCTTCACGCCCCTACTCTTTCTATTAGCTCTAGTTGAAAATTCTTTTTCTACTTCTTCAGCAATTTTCAAACTCTGTTGAAGATATGTATTCTGCATAAGACTAAATACGATATAACTTTCTTGAGATTTAGGATCAAAACCATCATACTTTTGTTGATAATTATCTTCCATATAAATAGCAGAATTTTCTCTCATTGCAACATCCATATTGGCTTTTAGTTTACTCATTCCCATTACAAAAACACTAGCTCCTGAGGGATTAGGATTAGTAAATCCATCACAATGAATAGATATAAAAAGATCAGCATTTACATTATTTGCTAGTTCGGTTCTTTCATTTAGTTCAAGAAAAACATCAGTATCTCTTGTGTATTTAATATCAATACCAGGAAATGCTTCCTTAATGTATTTACCTAATTTTAAAGAAACTGCTAAAGCAACATGTTTTTCATAAATCTTAAATCTTTTAGTACCCATAGTACCAGAATCTTTTCCTCCATGACCGGGATCGATAACAATTGTTTTTAATACAGTATTATTTGACTGTGCCAATAATGAATTATCAGATATAAAAACATAAAATAATAAGAAAAAGATCAGTTTTACGTTATTCACTAATAAATGGCATAAATTAATTAGATTTGACAAGTATTTTTAAGCTTGTATAAGACAAATATAACACATAAGATTTAACTTGAAAGTCAATAAATTAACTCTAATAATATTCTTATTAACAGTAGTAATTAATAATTCTCAACTTTTTGCACAAGAGATTATTAAAGATACAATACTAAAAATAGAGAATACTGATGCAACAGTACTAGAGGATGAAATCATTAAAAACGCTAAGGATTCAATAAATATTGATATAATTAATAGAAAAATTTTTCTTTATGGAAAAGCTGAAATTAAATATTCAGATATTAAAATTAGTGCTGGTTATATAGAAATTGATTGGAATACAAATACAATAACTGCCAAGCCTAAAATTGATTCTTTAGGCGAATTTATTGAAAAACCTGTTTTTGAAGAAAATAATGAATCTTTTAAATCTACAGAAATAAGATATAATTTTAAAACTAAAAAAGGATTAATTAAAGAAATAAACTCTAAAGAAGGTGAAGGGTACATACTTGGAGAAAAAGTAAAAAAAACTGATAATGATATATTTTACCTCGAAAAAGGAGATTATACTACCTGCGACGCTGAGCATCCACACTTTTCAATTAGAGCAAATAAAATAAAATTAATTCCTGGAGAGAAAATAATTACAGGACCTGCTTATCTTAGAATATTTAATTTTCCAACTCCTTTATTTCTTCCCTTTGGCTATTTTCCAAATAAAAAAGAAAATAGTTCAGGTTTAATTATTCCTTCATATGGGGAATCGGCAAATTTGGGTTTTTTCCTTAAAGAAGGTGGGTATTATTTTACAATCTCTGATAAGATTGACCTATCATTGAAAGGAGATATATACTCAAAAGGAAGCTGGGGCCTAAAATCTTTAATCAGATATAAAAAAAGATATAAATTTTCCGGAAATCTTAATCTGATTTATGGTAATATAGTGAATAGTGAAAAAGGGTTTTCTGATTATAGCTTAAAGAAAGATTTTTTTGTTAGATGGAGT
>CAYNGO010000033.1:0-17127 GCA_964397025.1 uncultured Weeksellaceae bacterium | reverse complement strand
TTTTCAGTTGGAGCAAGTATTTTGTTAAATAATGGTAAAACAGTTGAGGGTAGTAATCAGGAAAACATTGCTTATCCATCTGGATTGTGTGCTGAACGTGTTGCTCTTTTTTATGTAGGTTCTCAATATCCAAATGGTATAATAAAAACTATTGCTATATCAGCTTTTTCACAATCATTTACAATAGAAGATTACATAAGCCCTTGTGGAGCATGTAGGCAGGTTATGGCTGAATATGAAGAAAAGCAAAAAAGTAAAATTAAGGTTTTGTTGCATTCGCCAAATGGAAAAGTTTTAATTTCAGAATCTGTCGAAGACTTACTTCCTTTTATCTTTAAGAGTCCTTTTTTGAAAAAATATTAATTATTACACATGCACGTTCTTTCTACCCCAATTGAATATTTAAAAGGAGTTGGCCCTATAAGAGCTGAACTGTTTAAGAAAGAACTTAGAATCTTTTCATACGAAGATCTATTAATGCACTTTCCATTTAGGTATATTGATAAAAGTAATATTCATCTTATTAGCGATATTAATGAGGATATGCCTTATATTCAATTTAAAGGAAAAATTATTAAGCTTGAAGAAAAAGGATTAAGAAAATCAAAAAGATTAATTGCTCATCTTAGAGATTCAAGTGGTGATATTGAATTAATATGGTTCAAATCTGTAAAGTGGATAAAATCTAGTATTAATTTAGATAAAGAATATCTTGTTTTTGGCAAGCCTACTTTTTATTCTGGAAAAGCTAGTTTAGTTCATCCTGAATTAGATGTTTTAGATGATGAATCTATAGACTCAAGAGGTTTACATGGAGTGTACTCAACTACAGAAAAGCTTATTAACAAGGGATTAAATAGTAGGGCAATTTCTAGATTAATAAAAAACCTTATTCCTCATCTTGAAAATAATATTGATGAAAGTTTATCACAAGAGATATTAGATAAATATAAACTTCCCAATAAAAAGGAGGCTTTAACGAATATTCATTTATCCAAAGATTTAAAAGAACTTGAAAGATCTCAGAAAAGATTAAAATTTGAAGAGTTATTTTTTCTCCAATTGCATCTTGTCAAAATAAAGATGATTAGAAATAATAAATATATTGGGTATTCACTTTCTCAATTAGGAGATAATTTTCATAATTATTATAAGAATCATTTAAAGTTTGAACTTACAAATGCTCAAAAGCGTGTTATAAAAGAAATTAGGATAGATGTAAAGAACAACAAACAAATGAATAGACTATTACAAGGTGATGTTGGAAGTGGTAAAACAATTGTTGCTCTTTTAAGTATGTTAATGGCTATTGATAATGGTTTTCAAGCTTGTATAATGGCACCAACTGAAATTTTAGCACAACAGCATTTTACTACAATTTCTAAGGAACTTGCAGAAATGGATATTAATGTGAATATTTTAACTGGCTCCAAAAAAACAAAAGCAAGAAGAGAATTATTAGAAGAACTTGAAAATGGAAAAATTCAATTACTAATAGGAACACATGCTCTTTTAGAGGATAAAGTCAAGTTCCATAATTTAGGTTTTGTTGTAATTGATGAGCAGCATAGATTTGGTGTTGCTCAAAGAGCTAAACTTTGGAAAAAAAATAAATTTCCTCCTCATGTTTTAGTGATGACAGCTACTCCTATTCCTCGTACATTATCAATGACTTTATATGGTGATTTAGATGTTTCTGTTATTGATGAATTGCCACCTGGAAGGAAAGTAATTAAAACTTTGTGGAGATCTGATAGCTCTCGCTTAAAGATTCTAAGATTTATGAGAGAACAAATAAAAGTTGGTAGACAGATTTATGTTGTATTTCCATTAATTGATGAGAGTGCTAAATTGGATTACAAAAACTTAATAGAAGGTTATGATTCAATTGTAAGAGAGTTTCCATTGCCAGAATTTCAAGTAAGTGTAGTTCATGGTCAGATGAAATCAGAAGATAAAGAGTATGAGATGAATCGCTTTGTAGAGGGAATTACAGATATTATGGTAGCAACCACAGTAATTGAAGTTGGTGTTAATGTTCCAAATGCTTCTGCAATGATTATTGAAAGTTCTGAAAGGTTTGGTTTGTCACAACTCCATCAACTAAGAGGAAGGGTAGGAAGAGGTTCTAATCAATCTTATTGTATACTCATGAGTGGTAATAAGCTTAGTAATGATGCTAAAACTCGTTTAAAAACTCTTGTTGATACAAATGATGGATTTGAAATTGCTGAAGTTGATTTAAAGTTAAGAGGTCCCGGAGATATGATGGGGACTAAACAAAGTGGAATCTTAGATTTTAAAATTGCAGATATCATTAAGGATAATAAAATTCTTCTTTATGCTAGAAAGGAGGTTGATCAATTATTACTTGATGATTTTGAATTGTCCAAATCAGAAAATATAAATATAGCAAGATTTTATAGGCCGTATGCAAGAGAAAGAATGGGGTGGAGTAGGATTAGTTAAAAAATAAAGGGTAAGCTATTTGTATCGCACCGCTACAACCTAATACCCTTGCTGCATTCCTGCCCTGGGGGAGTTAATAGGGAGCTGGTCGTACAAGACTTACCCTTCGGCGACAAAATTAATATAATCTATCTTACAGCAAAATTTTTCTTAGTATGTATTTTTTATATTTGTAAAAAAATAAATTTTATGGATACAAGAAAATTTGCAATGAACTATGGTGCATATTTAGGTTTAGCATTAGTTATGATATCGGTAATAGTTTATTTTCTAGGATTAGAAGAACAAAAATCTATTATTCCTTCACTTATAAATAACTTTCTTATAATTGGTTCAATTTCATATTCTGTTATAATATTTAGAGATAATTTTAATAATGGATTAATTTCATATAGCGAAAGTCTCAGGTTAGGAACGTCTGTTGTTTTTTTTGCATCTGTAATATTAGCTTTTTATACATATATTTTTGTAACTTTTATAAATCCTGAATATTTAAAAAATATTATAAATTTAGCAGAACAAGAGATATTAAATTCAAATCCTGAAATTTCTGATGATGATTTAGATTTGGCTTTATCTATGACACAAAAAATGCTTCAACCCCAATGGATGGCTACTCTTTCAATTATAGGTGGGACTTTTATGGGTTTCTTTTATTCATTAATAATCTCCTTTTTTGTAAAAAAAGAAGATCCTAATTTAATTATGTGATTATGGATATTTCAATTGTTATTCCTTTATTAAATGAATCAGAGTCACTTCCTGAACTTTGTTTATGGATAGATAAGGTTATGCTTAAAAATAATTATGCTTACGAGGTTCTTTTAATAGATGATGGGAGTAAGGATAGTTCTTGGCAAGTTATTGAAGAAATTGTTTCTAAAAATAAGTCAATTAAAGGAATAAAATTTAGAAGAAACTACGGTAAATCAGCTGCTTTAAATGTAGGTTTTAAAAAAGCTAAGGGTGATGTTGTAATAACTATGGATGCTGACCTTCAAGATAGTCCTGATGAAATACCAGCATTATTTGATAAGATAATTAAAGAAAATTTTGATTTAGTTTCTGGTTGGAAACAAAAAAGATATGATCCGCTAACAAAGACGATCCCTACTAAACTTTTTAATTGGGCTGCAAGAAGAGCCTCTGGAATTTATCTTCATGATTTTAATTGTGGTTTAAAGTCATATAAAAATACGGTTATTAAAAGTGTAGAAGTTCATGGGGAGATGCATCGATATATTCCAGTTCTTGCTAAATGGGCTGGTTTTGCTAATATTACCGAGCAAGTTGTAGAACATCAGAGTAGGAAGTACGGTGAAACAAAATTTGGTTTAGAGCGTTTTGTTAATGGTTTTCTAGACCTCTTAACGATTACTTTTGTAACTAGATTTGGTAAGAAACCAATGCACTTTTTTGGTATAGTAGGTACAATAATGTTTATGATTGGATTTGGTATTTTTGGATATATAGTTGTAGAAAAGTTATATGCAATTTTTAATAGTGTATCTGCTAAAAACATAGCTGACATGTCCGTCTTTTATATTGCACTTACTTCTATGGTTATTGGAGTTCAGCTCTTTTTAGCTGGATTTATTTCTGAAATGATTTCAAGAAATGCAAATGACAGAAATAATTACCAAATAGAAAAAGAGGTTTAAGTTTTGTCATCTAAAAAAGTTATTATTATAGGTCCTGCTCATCCTTATAGAGGAGGGATATCAAATTTTAATAATTCTTTAGCTCAAGCGTATAATGATAAAGGCGATGATGTGCAGGTTTTCTCTTTTTCTTTACAGTACCCTTCTTTTTTATTTCCTGGAAAAACACAATATGAAAATTCAGATCCACCTAGAAATATAAATATTAAAAGTGTAATTAACTCTATTAATCCTTTTAATTGGTTTTCTGTATCTAAACAAATCAACAAAGAAAATCCTGATTATGTTATTATTAGATACTGGCTTCCTTTTATGGGTCCATGTCTTGGTACAATCGCAAGGTTACTTAATTCTAATATTAAAATACTAGCTATTACTGATAATATTATTCCTCATGAAAAGAGGTTCGGAGATTTTTTATTAACTAAGTATTTTATAAAAGGGTGTGATGCATTTTTAACTCTATCAGCATCAGTTTTAGAAGATCTTTTGAAATTCACTAGCTCTACTAAGAAGATTTTTATACCGCACCCTATATACGATACATTTGGAAATAAAATTGACAAGAATATAGCCTTACAAAATCTTAATTTAAATAGTAAAGATAAGCATCTTCTATTCTTTGGTTTTGTTAGAAAATATAAAGGCTTAGACCTTATGTTAGAGGCAATGGCTGATGTTAGAGTAAAAGAATTAGGTGTTAAATTAATTGTAGCTGGAGAATTTTATGATGATATAAATGAATATCTAAATTTAATTGATGAGTTAGGAATAAAAGATAATATTATCTTAAAAAGTGACTTTATAGCGGAGGCAGATGTGAAAAATTATTTTTGTGCATCTGACATGATAACTCAAACCTATCGAACTGCTACACAAAGTGGAGTTACTCAGATTGCTTATCATTTTGAAAGACCTATGTTAGTGACAAATGTTGGAGGATTAGCAGAAATAGTACCTGATAACAAGGTCGGTTATGTAACATCTAAAAACCCATCTGATATAGCAGGTGCTATTGTTGATTTCTATAATAATAATAAAGAGCAGGAATTTACAAAGAATACTATTTCTGAAAAAAAGAGATTTACTTGGGAAAGTTTAATAGATGGTATTGAGAGTTTAATACTTAAGTAGATTAAAAATTCTTTTCTTGTTATATTTGTAAAAAAAATCATGAAGTATATTTTTTCTTTCTTTTTCATCTTTTCAATTACTATTAATGCTCAATCTATTAATGAAATAGATATTAATGGTAACAAGCAAGGGGTATGGAAAAAAACTTATGATAATGGCAGCTTAAGATATACTGGTAGTTTTAAGGATAATAATGCTATAGGTATTTTTTATTATTATTATAAAACTGGAGAATTAAAATTAGAAAAAGAGTTTTTTCATAATGGTACTGCTGCAGCAACTTATATTTATTCTAAAAATGGTAATCTTAAAGCTTCTGGGCTATATGTTAACGAATTAAAAGACAGTACTTGGAATTATTTTAATAATGATAGTATTCTTATTCTTTCTGAAGTTTATTCTAATGGAAAGTTAGATGGAGCTGTTAAGACTTACTATGACGAAGGAGCTCTTTATGAATTTAAGAATTATACAAATGATATTTTAAATGGATTTTGGAAACAGTTTTTTATAAATGGAAATCTAAAGTTACAAGGATTATATGAAAATGGAAAACGAGATGGTCAGCAGATTTATTATTTTCCTGATGGTAAAGTTTATTCATCTGGATTGTATAAAGATGATTCAAAGTTTGGCGAATGGATTTATTATAAAAATGAAGGATTAAAAGATACAATTATAAATTATAATGAGTAAAGGAAAGGTTTTAATGGCAATGAGTGGAGGTATTGATAGTACTATGGCCTCATTGTTACTTCATGAAGAGGGTTATGAGGTAATTGGTATAACTATGAAAACATGGGATTATGCCTCTGCAGGTGGTTCAAAAAAGGAGACTGGATGTTGTAGCTTAGATTCAATTAATGATGCTAGGCAGTTAGCAGTTGATTGTGGTTTTCCTCATACTATTCTTGATATTAGAGAAGAGTTTGGAGATTATATTATTGATAATTTTGTAGATGAGTATATTGCAGGAAGAACCCCAAATCCCTGCGTATTATGTAATACTCATATAAAATGGGAAGCTTTATTAAAAAGAGCAGATATGCTTGGTTGTGAGTTTATTGCTACTGGTCACTATGCTCAGGTTCGTAAATTAGATGATAGATATGTTGTTTCGAAAGGACTTGATGAAAGTAAAGATCAATCATACGTATTATGGGGAGTGACTCAAGAATGTTTGCAAAGAACAATTTTTCCAATGGGGAATTTACATAAAAAAGATATAAAACAAATGGCTATTGATAGAGGATATCATCAGTTAGCTGCAAAAAATGAAAGTTATGAGATATGTTTTATCCCTGATAACGATTACCGAGGATTTTTAAAAAGAAGGGTAGAAGGCTTGGAAGAAAAAGTTAAAGATGGAAATTTTGTTTCTGTTTCAGGTGAAGTTGTAGGACAACATGATGGTTATCCTTTCTATACAATTGGGCAAAGAAAAATAGGAGTTTCTTTAGGTAATGAGCCTACATATGTTGTTGGAATTAATGAAATAGACAATATTGTAGTTGTTGGAACAAAAGAGGATTTAAAGAAACAAGAAATGTATGTTCGTAATATTAATTATGTCAAATACTCAAAATTAATTGATGGAGTTCAATTATTAGTTAAGGTTAGGTATAAACATAATGGAGAGATGGCGACTATTACTAATGAAGGTGATGACTTAAAGGTGCTTTTTCATAATAAAGTTGAGGGTATAGCACCTGGTCAGTCTGCTGCTTTTTATGATGGTAATGATCTTGTAGCTGGAGGGTTTATTATGAAAAGATAAATTTGGATTCACACAAAATATCATATAAAGATACCGGTTTATTTAGTCAGCTAATAATTGATTATTTAGATCAAAAAAAAGATTTGGAGCAATACATTTCTTATTTTCCTAATGAAGAAAATTTTCTTAAGCAAATTAAAAGTAAATCAGATAATGATATTGATCGTGAATTACTTCAGAATATAGTTAAAGAACAAAATAGTTTCTTAGAACTCTCTGAAATCTGTAATGCAAATATAGAAGCATTAAAATCTAAAAATACTTTTTCTGTAACTACTGGGCATCAACTTTGTCTTTTTACGGGGCCTTTATATTTTATATATAAGATTGCTAGCACTATAAATCTTGTTAATAGATTAAAAAATAATTATCCAAAATATAATTTTGTACCAGTATTCTGGTTAGCAAGTGAAGATCATGATTTTGAAGAAATTAATTCAATTAACCTCTTTAATAAGCCAGTTAAATGGGATTCAAGTCAAAATGGCGCTGTTGGAAGAATGAAATTGGATGGAATTAGCTTAACTATTGCTGAAATTCAAAAAATACTTGGATCTAGTAATAATGCTAAAAAACTTATTGATATTTTTCTGAAATCATATAATGAAGATAATAATCTCTCACAAGCAACTCGAATATTAATTAATGAATTATTTGGAAAATATGGATTATTAATAATTGATGGTGATGATATTTTGTTAAAACAAAAAATATCTGAAATTATTGACCATGATATTAATCATAGTAGATTTTATAATATCATTAAAAAATCTAATGAGAAAATTTCAGTTAAATATCATTCTCAGGCTTATGTTCGTCCAATTAATTTTTTTAGATTATCTGAAAAAGATAGGGTTAGAGTAACTGAAAAAGTGGATTTTGAGACTATAAATAAAAATCCAGAAATATTTAGTCCAAATGTTTTAATGAGGCCTATTTATCAAGAAATGATTTTGCCAAATATAGCATATGTCGGTGGTGGTTCAGAGCTTTCTTATTGGTTTCAGCTATATGATACATTTAAAGATCTTTCACTGCCTATGCCCATATTAGTCATGAGAAATTCTGTTGTTTTATTGGATTCAAAAAAACAAAATAAGATTAAAAAGTTGTCATTAGATACATTAGATTTTTTTGAAGATATTAATCTAATAAATAAAAAATATATTCTTAAAAATTCTGATAAAATTAATCTTAATGAAGAATTAATGCGAATGAAAGAAGTCTTTCAATCTATTAATCAGAAAATTGAAGATCCAAGTTTAATATCAAGTCTTAATGCAATTGAGAAAAAGAATAATAATATGATAGCTGATTTTGAAAATAAGGTTATTAAGAATTTAAAGTCTAAAAATGAGATTCAGATTAATCAGATATTAAAGATTAAGAATGACTTTTTTCCAAATAAAAAATTACAAGAACGTCATGATAGTTTTATTCCACAATATGTAAAATATGGGGATAACTTTATAAAAAATATAATTTTTCATTTAAATCCACTAGACACTAATTTTGTAATTTTAAATTTAGAAAACTAAACTACTTATGAAGCATGAAAGAGTTATAATATTAGATTTTGGATCTCAGTATACACAATTAATTGCTAGACGCGTTAGAGAGTTAAATATTTATTCTGAGATACATCCATTTAATAAGATTCCAGATATAGATAGTAATGTTAAAGCAGTAATTTTATCTGGATCTCCTTTTTCAGTTAGAGAAGATGATGCCCCTACACCAAATTTAGAAAATATAAAAGGTCGTATTCCTATATTAGCTATTTGTTATGGCGCACAATTTCTAGCATATAATAATGGTGGAGTTGTTCTTCCATCTAAAATTCGAGAATACGGAAGAGCAAACCTATCTTATATTAACTCCTCTTCTACACTCTTTAACAATATATCATTAAACTCACAAGTTTGGATGAGTCATGGTGATACCATCACAGATTTGCCAAAAGATTTTAATGTGCTTTCCTCAACAAATGAAGTTGAAATTGCCGCTTATGATGTTGATAACGAAAAAACATATGGACTGCAGTTTCATCCTGAAGTATATCATTCAAAAGATGGTCAAAAATTGATTAGTAATTTTTTAATTAATATCTGTGAGTGTAATCAGGATTGGACACCTGATTCTTTTGTAGATAGTACGATAAAAAAATTAAAATTAGAAATTGGAAGTGATAAAGTAGTTCTAGGATTATCTGGCGGAGTTGATTCTACTGTTTCAGCCGTTTTACTGGATAAAGCTATTGGTAAAAACTTATTTTGTGTTTTTGTTGATAATGGCTTACTACGTAAAAATGAATTTGAACAGGTTTTAGATCAATATAATGATATGGGACTTAATGTCAGAGGTATTGATGCCAAGCAAGATTTTTATAATGTTCTTAGTGGTATTTCTGACCCTGAGAAGAAAAGAAAAGCAATAGGCTCAAAATTTATTGATGTTTTTGATCAACAGGCTAATTTAATTGATAACGTTAAGTGGTTAGCTCAAGGAACGATCTATCCAGATGTGATAGAATCTATCTCTGTTTCTGGGGGACCTTCATCTACTATTAAATCTCATCATAATGTTGGTGGTTTGCCAGATTTTATGAAACTTAAAATAGTGGAACCTTTAAAAACATTATTTAAAGATGAGGTGCGAAGAATTGGAGCTGCCCTTTCAATAGATGCAGAGTTATTAGCTCGTCATCCTTTTCCTGGCCCTGGATTAGCCATAAGGATACTTGGTGATATTACAAAAGATAAAGTTAGAATATTACAAGAGGTAGATTATATTTTTATTTCATCTTTAAAATCACATAATCTATATAATAAAGTTTGGCAAGCAGGAGCTATTTTTCTTCCAGTTCAATCTGTTGGTGTAATGGGTGATGAAAGAACATACGAGAACGTTGTTGCTTTAAGAGCGGTGGAGTCAACTGATGGTATGACTGCAGATTGGGTACATCTCCCTTATGATTTTCTTGCTAAGGTTTCCAATGAAATTATCAATAAAGTTCATGGAGTAAACAGAGTGGTATATGATATTAGTTCAAAGCCTCCAGCAACAATAGAATGGGAATAGATAAAATAGGATGTTGTTTATTATTTATATTCTTGAGTATATCTGTATGCTCACAAAATAGTAATGACACTATTTTTATAAATAATGATTACTACATAAAACATATTGTAAAGATTAATGAATCTATTTCAGATATAGCTAATTATTATAATATATCTGTAAATAAAATCATAGAAACTAATGAAACTAATTTACAACTATACTATAAGCAAGTTTTATATATTCCTCTAAAAATTAGTAAAAAACCCTTATTTAATTTATTCAAAAAAGATAAAAAAATAGACATAGCTTTATTACTTCCTTTTTACAAAAATTTAAATGATACTTTAGTTGCATCATTTGAGGAAGTGGAGGATGCTGAAAAAGTAATACTCTCAAAATCTGCAATGGCTTTAGATTTTATGCAAGGAGTTCATTTAGCACTTGATTCTCTTAAGAGCTTAGGAATGAATATTAATCTTATTGTTTTAGACACTCAGAATGATTCCGCTAAAACTAGCGAGATTATTAAATCTAAAATGTTAGATACTGTAGAAGTAATACTTGGCCCTATATATTCTAGAAATATGCAGTTAGTTAGTGATCAATATGGTAATGATAAAAATAAATTAATTATTTCTCCATTATCTAAATCTAGTGAGTTTTTAAAAGGAAGTCCTTCTAGTCTTCAAATTAACACTCCATTTAAAATTCAAAGTCAAATTATTTCAAGATTTATTGAAGAAAAATACAAATCTATTAATGTAATGATATGTTATGATGAGAGAGAAAAAGGTTTAGCTAAATATATTGAAAGAAGATTGTCTAAAAAACTTAAAAATATTATTAAAATGGAAATGGTTTTTACTCATATTGATAGTATAAGAGATCAGTTTTTGGATTCTCAAATTATTATTCTTCCATCATATAATAGAGCTTTTATAAGTAAAATGTTAGCTAGTTTAGGCGGGATTGATTCAAGCTTTATCGTTTTTGGCTTGTCAAATATTAAAAATTATGATCATCTTGATGTCGAAAATTTAATGCAACTTGATGTTCATTTTCCAGATCCATATTATTTTAACAAGCATAGTATTAAAGATAGCCTTTTCTTATATAATTTTGAAGAAAAATTTCTTTCTTCTCCTAATAGATTTTCTTTAGTTGCCTATAATATTATGATGCATTTTTGTAATCAAAACACTTTATATAGTTTTGAAAAATATAATCAAAATAGCGGTAAAGTAAATATTAACGCTCCTTTAGTTAGATATTCTGATTATTTTTTAGAAAAAGTAGAGCGTTAATTATGGTTTAATATAAACCTCTTGCTTATTAGTTGAAATTAATATTCCGAGTCCATTATTGACATTTGAAAAAACAGGGGTTACTTCACCACCAAATATATCTAGTCCTCCATTTTCTCTTTGGTCAGATAACGAATTATAATATTTATAGGAATCATCACTAAATGTTGAAAAAATAAATTTTATAGTATCACAATCCTTATATTCAAAATCTTCTGTAAAAACATCTATTGATATATTTTTTTGTTGGCCATTAAAAAGAGCATCATTAAAAACTGCCCTATTAGCTTGAAATCTATATCCTCCCTCCAAAACATCAAAACTGTTTGATGGAAAAGATGGATCGTTAGAATTCATTTCTATTCTTCCACCCCAACCATATAATTCAAAATACCCATATTCATCCTCAAATACTTTACTGCAAGCAACTTTAAGTTCAAGAGCATAATAATTTTCAATATTAGCATTGTCATCAAAACTAAATTGGAAATTTAATTTATCATTATATGAAGTAGAGTCAATAACAAAATTATAGATTAAGATGTCATCTGGTATATAAGTTGTAGCAGTTAGGTCATTAAAATTAGGGTGCTTGACTTCTATTCTATAGCTTTTATTTTCTTTAGGAATATAATTAGAAACATAGTAATTCATATCAAGAAATGTAGAGCTATTCCAGTTTCCATCATTAACATACATTTCATAAGTATTATCTGTATCTAAAGTAAGCGTTTCTATTTCAATATTATTTTCAAATAATATAACATTAGCATTATTTACCATAGATGGAGTGCTATTATCAAAAGCCCCAACTGAGCTTGAAATTAATACTTGTATATTGGTGTCTGTATCTAACCTGCCATTTAATACTAAAACTGGTTCATGTGCAGGGATTTCAAGATCAATTACGGTTTCCATGTCACATGATAGAAAACACATAATTGCTATTAATAAAAGTAAATTTAAATTTTTCATAATTAAAACTGTATTCTGTAAGAAATTGAAGGGATTATTGGGAATAATGATACCTGTTTTGCAACTCTATTTCCTAACTCATATGTAAGGTATGCAAAAAATGGATTTTTTCTACTGTAAGCATTGTATGCTCCAAAAGACAGTATTCTAGTTGATTTTTTCTTTTTAATAGTCTTATTAAAACCAAGATCTAAGCGATGGTATGCATCAAGCCTAGTGGAATTTCTTGGACCATATGACTCTACAATATCAACAAAATCATTATTGTTATTTGGTGTTCCTAAGTATATTGCTTGAGGAAATGTAATAGCATTTCCAGTTCCATAAATCCATGTAATTCCAGCATCCCATTTTTCATTAAATTTATGAGATAAAACTAGCGAAAAATCATGTCTTCTATCAAATTTATATGGATACCATTCTCCAAAATTAATATTATCAAACTTTCTATTAGTCCAAGAAAGAGTATAGCCAATCCATCCTGTAGTTCTACCTTTTTTCTTCTGAAGGAATAATTCTGCACCATAAGATTCTCCTTTACCTCCTGTTTCTACAGAATTTTCCCAAGATTCAGTACTAGATAAGTTAGAATACCCAGCTTTATATGTAATCAAGTTACCCATAGTTTTGTAATATCCTTCTAAGCTAAGCTCATATTCACCATTGGCAATTTCAGTAGAAATATTTCCAGCAAATTGTTTTGAGGTTTGAGAAGGCACGTTGTCAGTGGCTGGCACCCATATATCACTAGGAAAACCAATAGAAGAATTAGAGAGTAAATGAATATTTTGTGTCATCTCAGCATAAGACCCTTTTATTGACCATCTATCATTAAGAAGGTATCTTACTGATGCTCTTGGTTGAAATGATATTTCATTTTGGAATAGAGAGTTTAATCTATTAGTATTATAATAGCCTAAATGTATCCCAAGATTTGCTTTTAACCGATTGTTTATTTTAAAATTATCTTCAACATAAAAATAAAGTTCATCTGCATTTGTGTTTCCAGAAAAATTTAATGTAGTATCCAATGAAAAATTCTGTGTGGGATCAGGAAATATTTCATTAATTGATAAGTTTGTTTCACCAGGGAAAAAATTATGGTTTGTATAAGAAGTTCCAAATTTTATCTCATGATTAGGATTGGGTATAAAATCAAAATCAATTCTAGCTCCTAAGTCTTCTATGCCAGAAAGATATCCAAAATTAATATCATAAATTTCAGTACCATCATTAGAATAATATGTTGAGTTTACACCAAAGTCAGTATTAAAGGAATAGCGACTATAAGTAAATGTTGTATTACTAAAAAGTTTATCAGAAAATAAGTGATTCCATCTAAGAGTTGAGGTGAGATTGCCATATCCTAATCCAAAATTTAAGGAACTTTGTTCATTGTCAAAATTTTCTACAAAATCAACACCTAACTTATCTTTGCCAGTGTAAGCGCTTAAATACAATCTGTCTTTTTTTGAAATTTTATGATTTATTTTAGCATTTAAATCATAAAAATATAGTTTTAAATCTGTTGTGTTTGGAAGAAAAGGAGCAACAATTAGATCTATGTATGTTCTTCTTGCTGAAATTATAAAAGAAGTTTTATCTTTTATTATGGGACCTTCTAAAGTAAATTTTGAAGATATTAAACCAATTGATAGATCCCCTTTGAATTCTTTAAGATTTCCTTCTTTCATATCAATTTGTAGTACAGAGGATAATCTTCCTCCAAATCTAGCTGGAAATCCTCCTTTTGTTAACCTAACTGATTTAATAGCATCAGCATTAAAAACAGAAAATATTCCACCAAGATGTGATGCATTATATACAGGAACACCATCCAGTAGTATTAAGTTCTGATCAGGACCACCTCCTCTAACATAAAAGCCTGATGTTCCTTCACTAGATTGAACTCCTGGGAGAAGTTGTATTGCTTTAATAATATCAACCTCTCCTAATAGGGCAGGAATAGTTCTAATTTGTTCAATAGGAACCTCAATAACAGATGATTGTGTTTGTTTTATAATATTTGCTTTGCCTTGAACTTGAATTTCTCCAACAGAAAACGATGAAATTTGAAATGCAATATCTTTTTCCAGATTTTTATTTAAGGAGATGTTATAGATTTGGGTCTCATATCCAATATATGAAAATGAAATTTCATAATTTCCTTTGGGTAGTGTAAGACTATAAAAGCCGTAGGTGTTTGAGACGACACCTTGTTTCAGATCTTTGCAAAATATGTTAACTCCAATTATGTTTTCTCCATTATTTTGATCAGAAACAAACCCGCTAATAGTATATTTATCATCAGCGTAAGTAAAAGATGATAAGAAAAAGCATAAGTAAACTAGTATTTTTTTTCTCATAATATTAAAAAAACGTATTTTAAATAGGTTTATTATCTTAGATCTATAATTTCAATTTCTGGATATTCTTCAGAGTTAAATTTAAATAGATTATCATCTAGATTATTATCTATACTAAATTTAGTGATCAAATAAGTAAAAGAACCTCCATTTTTATCAAACAAAATAATATTGTGCAACTGAATTTTTTCAGAATTAATTTGCAGTTGTATTTTTTGAAATGCATTACTTTCTATTGGAAATAAATCTATTATGTGTAGTGTGATATCTCCTTCGTTTTTTAGTTCTACATAGCTGTTTTTATATCCTTCTTCATATATTGTAAATAGTTTATTTGGACTTATCATATCGTCAAGAGAATCATATTCCATAATTTGCAGTTCATTAGATTCTTTTAAATATATCCACTGTGTGGTATCATCACTAATAATAATTTGTTGATTGAGTTCTAATCTGAATTTATTACTATTTATCTTAATATTTCCTTTTTGATTTTCACTAATCCCCTGTGTTGTATTTTCAAACTTAAAATCAAAATCTACATCAATGTTTTTATACGCTTTAGTATTTGTACTAAGTTGTTGTAATATTTCATTTGATTTTTCATCTTGAGCATAAGAATTAATACTAAGTATTAATAGTATAAAAATTAGTGTCCTATTCATTGTTGTTTAATGTTTTTAATAAATCTTCCAGTTCTAATAAGTCTCTTACTAAGACTTGTCGTGCTTTACTGCCTTCAAATGGACCAACAATTCCTGCTGCTTCAAGTTGGTCAATTATTCTTCCTGCTCTATTATATCCTAATCTTAATTTCCTTTGAATTAATGATGTTGAGCCAGATTGAGATTGTACTACTGTTCTAGCTGCTTCATCAAACAAAGCATCTTTATCATTTAAATCAGCTGTTGTTGCTACACTTTCAGCTTCACCTTCATATTCAGGAAGTAAATGAGCCTGAGGATAAGCTCTTTGTGATCCAATAAATTCACATATTTTTTCTACTTCTGGAGTATCAATAAATGCACATTGTAATCGAATTAATTCATTGCCTGTTGAAATTAACATATCACCCATTCCAATTAATTGTTCTGCACCTTTAGAATCCATAATTGTTCTGGAATCTGTTGTTGAAGTTACTCTAAATGCAACTCTTGCTGGAAAATTTGCTTTAATTAAGCCAGTGATTACATTTACTGAAGGTCTTTGTGTTGCAATTATTAAATGAATTCCAATTGCCCTAGCTAATTGGGCTAATCTCGCTATTGGAGTTTCTATTTCTTTTCCTGCTGTCATAATAAGATCTGCAAACTCATCTATTACTAAGACAATATATGGTAAATATCTATGTCCATCATTTGGATTTAATCTTCTTGAAATAAACTTCTTATTATATTCTATAATATTTCTACAATTAGCATTTTTACATAACTCATATCTTTCATCCATTTCAATACATAATGAGTTTACGGTATTTACCACCTTTTTAGTGTCAGTAATAATTGCATCTTCTTGGTCTGGAAGTTTAGCTAGATAATGCCTTTCAATTTTATTAAATAAGGTAAGCTCTACTTTTTTAGGATCTATTAAAACAAACTTTACTTGAGATGGATGTTTCTTATATAATAATGATGCTAAGACTGCATTTAGACCCACTGATTTCCCTTGCCCAGTAGCACCAGCCATTAATAGATGTGGCATTTTAGCTAGATCAGCTACATATGTTTCATTAGAAATTGTTTTTCCAAATGCAATTGGAAGAGCCATTGTGTTATTTTGGAATTTATCAGATGATAAAACCTCTAGCATGGAAACTATATTTTTTGTTTTATTTGGCACTTCTATACCAATTGTTCCTTTACCGGGCATAGGAGCAATAATTCTAATTCCTTCTGCAGCAAGACTTAAAGAAATGTCATCTTCAAGGTTTTTAATTTTAGATATTCTTACTCCAGCTTCAGGAACAATTTCATAAAGTGTAATTGTGGGACCTACTGTAGCACTTATTGAGGTTATTCCGATTTTATAATGTCCTAATGTTTCAACAATTTTATTTTTTTTCTCTTCTAAATCAGCTTTATCAATTTTAATATCAGTGCCACCATATTTATTTAAAAGATCCATTCCAGGCATTTTATATGCTGATAATTCTAAAGTTGGATCGTAATCTCCTAATTCTTTTAATTTTTTATTGATTTCTTTTTCAGATAATGTTTCTTCATTTTCGGTTTGATTAATCTCAATGGCTATTTCATCTTTTTCTTCTGATTTCTCTGTTTTTTCTTTTTCTTGCAGATCAATATCAACTGATGTTTCTTGAACTTCTTTATGAATTGGAATTTCTTCTTCTTCTTCTTCTTCTTCTTCTTCTTCTTCTT
>CAYNGO010000032.1:0-17600 GCA_964397025.1 uncultured Weeksellaceae bacterium | reverse complement strand
CATTAGTTGATAACGGATCATGTACCTTCCCAATAACAGATTGTAATGGAATTGTAAATGGAACTTCTTTAGCAGATAGCTGTGGAGTATGTCAGCAAGCATATATCTTTAATTTTCTTACTCAAAATTTTGTTCAGTTTATTGATGATACAACATCACTTTCTTTAGGGACATTTGAAGAAGTTAGAATGCCTAATCATCCTTCTAATTCATTATGGAATTCTAGTTGTAGTGGCTGTACTGATCCTCTTGCATTAAATTATGATTCATCAGCTATTATAAACGATGGTTCTTGTAATTACCAACCTGTAATTGATAATTTGTTTATTTCTGAATATGCTGAAGGAAGTACTGGAACTGCAAATAGATATTTTGAAATATATAATCCTACTTCAAATACTATAGATTTAGCAAATTATGCTTTTGCTCGAGTAACTGGTAATCCTAATAATATTGGTGTTTATGAGACATGGAATAATTTTGATTCAGGAGCTGTTATACTTGCAGGAGATGTATATATTGTAGCTCACCCAAGTGCTGATATTCAGATTCTACTTGAGGCTGATATGAACTCTACAGCTTTAAGTAATGGAGATGATGGAATGGCTCTTGTTT
Organism: uncultured Weeksellaceae bacterium; assembly: GCA_964397025.1. Classification (GTDB taxonomy): domain Bacteria; phylum Bacteroidota; class Bacteroidia; order Flavobacteriales; family BACL11. The sequence goes on along the minus strand of CAYNGO010000032.1, from coordinate 16,985 downwards.
ATGGAACAGAACCTTTAACTCCAACTCACCCTGATAGTGGTTTGTATACTGTACTTGATTGGATTGGTGATTGGAACGGTGATCCTGGTCAAGGATGGGATGTTGCAGGAGTTACTGCAGCAACAAGAGATCATACACTTGTTAGAAAGTGTAATGTAATGATGGGAGATACAAGCTGGTCTAATGCTGCAGGAATTGATGCGCTTAGTTCTCAATGGGTAGTTTTTGATGAAGATACATGGAGCTTTTTAGGTTCTCATTCAGTATCTCCAACTTACAGTACTTTTTATGATACTATATGTAATGGGTCATCAATTACTGTAAATGGAAATATGTATGACACAACTGGTATATATAGTGATACTCTAGTTAATTCATTAGGTTGTGATAGTGTTATTACTACTTATCTTCATGTCTTAACAATTTCAGCTTCTTTCTTAAATATTGATTACACCATCTGTGATGGAGATAGTATTTATGTTGCTAACAGTATCTATTTTGAAACAGGAATGTATTATGACACTTTAACTAATTCTGTTGGTTGTGATAGTGTTATTATAACAGATCTTACTGTCCAAACTCCTACATATTTAGTATATAATATATGTCCAGGAGATAGTGTAGTTGTTGGTGCTAATGTTTATAGTTCTGCAGGAATATATACTGATTCTTTAATTTCTTCTATTGGATGTGATAGTCTTGTAATAACTGAAGTAACTGTTTTCACTCAATATAATTCAGTCTTTGGTGGTATAGAGGATAATACAGTAGGAGCTGGAGGCTTTTATGCTGGTGATCAGCATTTACTATTTGATTGCTATGTTCCTTCTGAGATTGTTTCAGCAACAGTTTATTCTGATGGGAATTCAATTTATGAGTTTGAACTAAGAGATAATAATGGTAATACTCTAGCAGATACAATTTATGTGTTAGCAGATGGAGCTAATTTTGTTACATTAAATTTTGATATGCCTGCAGGTACTGATTATCAGTTAGGAGTTTCACCTGCATCAGGCTTTGAAGGATTATGGAGAAATGATGGAGGAGTAAGTTTCCCTTATGATTTTGGATCTTTAGCATCTATTACTCAATCAAGTGCATCAGGTTTTGGGGATTACTACTATTTCTTTTATAATATAGAATTACGTGCCTCTAGCTCTCCAACAGAATATTCAATTTGTCAAGGAGATAGTATTACAGTTGGAACAAGTGTTTATACAACAACTGGGCAATATGTTGATAGTATGTTATCGGTATCTGGATGTGATAGTTTAGTTCTAACTAACTTAACTGTTAATCCAGTTGTAGTTTATTTAAATAATCAAACAGTATGCTTAGGTGAGGTTTATGTATTTGGTAGTAATGTATATGATTCAACAGGAGTGTATATAGATTCTTTACAGACTTCTTTTGGATGTGATAGTATTGTATATACAAACCTTTTAGTAGATACTATTACAGGAGGATCTAGTACAAATAATACAACAATATGCTATGGAGACTTTTTTATTGTAGGAAATAATTCATATACAAGCTCTGGAACTTATGTTGATATCCTCACAGCAGCTAATGGATGTGATAGTACTGTAACAACAAATTTAAATGTTTTATCAGCCAGCTATCCTGTTATTTTTGGAGGTATTCCAGATAGTGCTTCAGCCCCTGGAGGATATTTTGCTTTTGATAGAAGATTGGTGTTTGATTGTTATTCTCCATCAACTATTGCTTCTGCCTTAATTTATTCTGAAGATTTTGGCAGCGTAACATTTGAGTTAAGAGATGATAATGGAACAATTATAGAAAGCTCGCTTCAGTCTGTAGTTCCTGGTCCTCAGAGAGTGATATTAAATTTTGATATGCCTGTTGGCACTGACTATGAACTTGGAGTAGATAATCCAAATCAAGTAGGGTTGTTTAGAAGTAATACTAATGTAAATTATCCATATAACTTTGGTTCATTGGCTTCTTTAACAGGATCAACAGCAAATAATACAGGTTTTTATTATTTCTTTTATGATATCGAATTAGTTGGACAAGCTACAGCTAATGTATTATCTATTTGTGATGGGGATTCTGTTGTTGTTGGATCAAATACATATTATGATACAGGCATTTATTTTGATACTCTAGATGCATCTAATTTCTGTGATAGTGTTATCTATACTGATTTAACAGTTAATCAACCAATACCAGTTAATTTAACAACTAACCCTTCAAATGGTAAGTTATGCATTGGAGATTTTGCTATAATAACGGCTTCTGGTGGCTTTCAATCTTATTCATGGGACAATGGAATGAATGGACAAGTAATTTCTGATAACCCTGTCGTTGACCAATTATATACAGTGATTGCTATTGATGCTAATAATTGTCGATCTGAATCTTCAGTGATGATATATGTTGATTCTTGTACTACAGGTATTAATTCAGATATTTTCTCTTCATTGTCAATATATCCGAACCCATCTAATGGTATTGTAAATATTGATTTAGAAATTAATGATTTAAGTGCTCTTGAGATAAGTGTATTTAATGTTCTTGGTGAGGAGGTTTATACGTTCAAGGCAAATGATTTTATTGGTGAGTATGCTAATAGTATCGATCTTTCTTCAAAAACAAAAGGAGTTTATCTATTAAAGATAAGAACTTCAAATAGTCTGATTAATAGAAAGTTAGTTATAGAATAAGAATTTAAAATAGGGTCTTAGCTTAAAGAATTAATTTTCTCAGTTAAGATCCTAATTTTTTCTTTTGCATCTTTAAGTTTATTTTTCTCATTTTGGACTAATTGCTCAGGAGCATTTTTAACAAACTTTTCGTTAGATAACTTACCCTCTACAATTTTATAAAAACCTTTAGTGTATTCTAAATCTTTATTTAATTTCTCAAGCTCAGATTCTTTATCAAAATTATCTAGTAATGGAATAAAATATTGATTTGATTTTACCATAAATGAAAATGCACTTTCTACTTTTGTATCAGTGTGTTTTATTGATGATAAATGTCCAAGTTTTATTATAATAGATTGTAAATTATTTTTACTTTGTCTTTTTTCAATTATAAGTAATTCTAATTTTTCTTTTTTGGTAATATTTTTCTGCTTTCTAATATTTCTTATTCCAGAAACAATCTCTACTGTATTTTCAAAATCATTAATTAGCTGCTCATCAATATCTTTAACCATTGGCCATGATGATATAATAATATCCTCTTCTCTATCATCAATTTGATGCCATAATTCTTCAGATAAGAAAGGCATAAATGGATGAAGTAGTTTAAGTATATCATCTAAAAATTTTATTGTTGAATCATATGTCTTTCTGTCAATTGGTTGCTGATACTCTGGTTTAATAATTTCTAGATAAAGAGAGCAGAAGTCATCCCATACTAATTTGTATGTAAACATAAGTGCCTCCGAAATTCTATATTTTGAAAATGCATAGTTAATATTTTTAATAGTTTGATCTCGTTTGTTTTCAAACCATTTTATAGCATATTTTGATGCATCTTCTTGAGGGATACTAGATACTTCCCATCCTTTAATTAGTCTAAATGCATTCCATATTTTATTGGAAAAATTTCTACCTTGTTCACAAAGATTTTCGTCAAAAGGAAGATCATTTCCAGCTGGAGCACATAATAGCATCCCTACTCTTACGCCATCTGCACCGTATTTTTCAATAAGTTCTAATGGATCAGGAGAATTACCAAGAGATTTACTCATCTTTCTTCCTTGTTTATCTCTAACTAAACCTGTAAGATAAACGTCTTTAAAAGGAAGTTCTTCTTTAAATTCATATCCAGCTACAATCATTCTAGCAACCCAGAAGAAAAGAATATCTGGTCCAGTTACAAGATCATTAGTTGGGTAGTAATATTGAATTTCTTTATTTTCAGGATTTCTAATTCCATCAAAAACAGATATTGGCCAAAGCCATGAAGAAAACCATGTGTCTAGTACATCTTCATCTTGACGAAGGTCTGATTTTTTTAAGCTAGGATTTTCTTTTTGAGCAAGAGAAAGAGCAAGGTCAATATTTTCAGCAACTACATATTTATTTCCTTCATAAAAATATGCAGGTATTTGTTGTCCCCACCATAATTGTCTTGATACACACCAGTCTTTAATATTTTCCATCCAATGACGATATGTGTTTTTGAATTTAGCAGGATGTAATCTTATATCATCATTCATTACATGCTTTAGTGCAGGTTTAGATAACTCTTCCATCTTACAAAACCATTGCATTGATAATTTTGGCTCTATTACCGCTTGTGTTCTTTCGGAGTAACCTACTTTATTAGTAATATCCTCTGAGTCAATTAGAAAACCTTGATTAGCTAATTCAACCACTATGTCTTCACGAACTTTAAATCTATCAATACCAACATATAGTTTAGCGTTTTCATTTAAAGTTCCATCATTATTAAGTATATCTATAGTCTCTAAATTATGCTTATCACCTAAGTTATAGTCATTAATATCATGTGCTGGAGTTACCTTCAGAGCACCAGTACCAAATTCAATATCAACATATTCATCATAAATAATTGGAATCTCTCTATTAATGAGTGGAACTATCGCAGATTTATTCTTAAGATGCGTATATCTTTTATCTAATGGGTTAACACAAATTGCAGTATCCCCAAGAATAGTTTCAGGTCTTGTTGTAGCTATTGTTATTTTCTCATCACTTCCTTTAATATTATATGATATGTGATATAGTTTAGAATTAACTTCCTTGTGAATTACTTCTTCATCAGAAATAGCAGTCTGGGCAGATGGATCCCAATTAACCATTCTTACACCTCTATAAATTAAACCTTTATTAAATAAATCAATAAAAACCTTAATTACAGATTCATTCATGTCCTTATCCATGGTAAATTTTGTTCTATCCCAATCACACGATGCTCCTAATTTTTTAAGTTGTTCTAAGATTATGCCACCATGTTTTTCCTTCCATGCATAAGCATGATCCATGAATTCTTCTCGAGAAATATTATCCTTACTAATCCCTTCGTCAGAGAGTTTTTTTAAAACTTTTGCTTCAGTTGCAATTGAGGCATGGTCTGTTCCAGGTACCCAGCAAGTATTAAATCCTTGCATCCTAGCTTTTCTAATAATAACATCTTGAATTGTATTATTAAGCATATGACCCATATGTAAAACTCCGGTTACATTAGGGGGAGGTATAACAATAGTATATGGAGTTCTTTTATCAGGTTCTGAATGGAAATATCCTTTTTTAAGCCAATGGTTATACCATTTTTTTTCTATTTTGCTAGCAAGGTATATTTTTGGGATAGACATTAATTTTTCTTTAGTAAAAGGCCAAATTTACAAAATCTATCCTTCTAAATAATTAATTTGATTAAAGGAAATATTTTAGTAGTTTTGACGTTAAGATATCAGTAAAAAATTAAATTTATAAAAAGTAATGAAAAAAATAATTTTATCTCTTGTACTAGCATCATCAATTATAATTGTAAATGCTCAAAATACTCCTAATAAAGTAAAACCTGTTAGTGTAGAATCTTCACAAGAAGATGCAGTTAATGCAGTAATTGAATTTGAATCAAAGGTTGTAGATTATGGTGTTATCGAGCATAATTCTGATGGTAAACGTGAGTTTGTATTTACAAATACAGGATCAGATCCACTTATAATTAAGAATGCAAAAGGTAGTTGTGGGTGTACTGTTCCCTCTTGGAGAAAAGAAGATGGTTCATCAACATGGAATGCTGGTGAAAAAGGAACTATAGGTGTTAAATATGCTACAAATAGAGTTGGGAAATTTACTAAAACAATTACCCTAACAACTAATGCAGATAAAAGACCAGTAATATTAACTATTAAAGGAGAGGTTAATCCTCCAGCTAAGGAAGAAGGAGCTATGCCTATTAAAAAGAATGATGGCTCTCCATTAGAGAAAAAATAGTTTTAAATAAAAATATTATAGTATTTACACCTCCCTTTAAAGGAGGTGTTTTTTTAAATAAATTATTATGCCAAAAATATCTAACAAGGGCTTAAGTATGCCAGAATCACCAATTAGGAAATTGGTTCCTTTTGCTGAAAAGGCAAAGAAAGATGGAAAAAAAGTTTATCACCTTAATATAGGTCAACCTGATATTCAAACACCACAAGTTGCATTAGATGCTGTTAAGAACTTTGATAAGAATGTTGTAGAGTATAGTCATTCTGCAGGCTTTGAAAGTTATCGTAAAGGATTAGCGTTATATTACCAGTCTTTAGATATTAATGTTGATCATAACGATTTAATGATTACTACTGGTGGTTCTGAGGCTTTGCTTTTTGCTTTAAATAGTTGTTTAGATGCTGGAGATGAGGTAATTATTCCAGAGCCTTTCTATGCTAATTATAATGGATTTTCAACATCCTCAGGTGTAACTGTAAAACCTATTTCTACTTCAATTGATGATGGATTTGCTTTACCTCCAATTGAGGAGTTTATAAAGCTAATAACTCCCAAAACTAAGGCTATTTTAATCTGTAATCCTGGTAACCCAACTGGATATTTATATTCAAAAGAAGAATTAGAGACTTTAAGAGATATCGTTATTAAGTATGACCTATTTTTATTTGCTGATGAAGTTTACAGAGAGTTTGCATATGATGGACATAAACATCTTTCAGTGCTAAGTATTGAAGGATTAGATAATAATGCTATAGTAATTGATTCTACATCTAAGCGTTATAGTATGTGTGGAATTAGAGTAGGCTGTATAGTTTCAAAAAATCCAGAAATAATTAAGACAGCTTTAAAATTTGCCCAAGCAAGACTTTCTCCTCCAACATTTGGACAGATCGCTGGTGAGGCTGCTTTATTAACTCCAAAATCTTATTTTGAGGACGTAATTAATGAATATGTTTCCAGAAGAGATTTACTTGTTGAAGGTCTTAATAAGATAGAAGGTGTTATCTGTCCAAAACCTAAAGGAGCTTTCTATGCTATTGCCCAATTACCAGTTGATAACGCTGATAAATTTGCACAATGGCTGCTTGAAGATTTTGATTTTAATGGTGAGACATTAATGGTTGCTCCTGCTGAGGGGTTTTATTCCACCAAAGGTGAAGGGTTTAATCAGGTAAGAATTGCCTATGTTTTAAATCAAGAGTCACTAAAAAAAGCAATTAAATGTCTTGATGAAGCTTTGAAAGTATATCCGGGACGTAATAATTAATGGATTTAGAAAATCTAAAGTTAAAGGCAAAATTAAAAAGGAAAGAAAACACTAAGTTTTTTAGACGATTAAAAACAATTAATTCTAAAAAACTTGATCAATCAATTCATAAAATTCATGATAAGGTTTTTTCTTGTACTGATTGTTTAGAATGTGCAAACTGTTGTAAAACAACAGGACCTCTATTTACTGATAAGGATATTACAAGGATTTCTAAGTATTTGAAGATTAAGCCATCAGATTTTACTCATAAATATTTAAAAGTTGATGAAGATAGTGATTATGTTCTTAAAAAAGTTCCTTGTGAATTTTTACTAAATGATAATTCTTGCTCAATTTATGATGTTAGACCAAAAGCATGCAGAGAGTATCCTCATACTGATAGAATTAAGCAACACCAGCTACTAGAAATTACTCAAAAGAATATTGAGATATGTCCAGCAGTTTATGATATTATAGAGGATTTAAAAAAAGAAGTGTAGATTATTTATAGATCAGATATTTCTCTCTAATATCTTTAAAATTAGTTAATCCTTCTTGCCATGATTTTTTGATATCTTTTGATGTTAATCCAGCAATAATCTGTTTTCGTAGCTTGTCTGTTCCTGCTAACTTATCAAAGTTTAGTGTAAAGAACTCTTCCTTATTTGGACTTTCATTATAACATTCAATTAGCCAATCTATATTTAAAGAATTAAGAATATTTTTTTGAAACCTTAAATCTTTTCCAAAACATCTTGTGTTTTCATGTTTTGGGTACTTGCTTCCATCTCCACTCTTTGGAGTAAAGGAATAATTGCTTTTAATAAATGGAGCTCCAAAATGTTGAAAAGGGAAATCTGTACCTCTTCCAATACTAACTGTTGTTCTTTCAAATAGACATAATGAGGGGTATAAGTTTATTGACCTCTTGTTTGGTAAATTTGGTGAAGGTTTAATAGGAAGATTATAGATTTTTTGTCTGTTGTAATTTAGCATTTTAATTATAACTAAATCACATTTTTTATCAATCCACTTTTCTCCAATTATCATTTTTGCATATTCTCCAATAGTCATGCCATGAACAATAGGAATAGGATGCTTTCCAATAAATGATTCATATTCCTTTTTAAGTATTGGTCCATCGATATAATGTCCATTAGGATTTGGTCTGTCAAGAACTAAAACTTTTATATTTTCTTCAGATGCTGCTTCTAAAACTAAATGTAGAGTGGATATATATGTGTAGAATCTTGCACCCACATCTTGAATATCAAAAACGATTATATCAATGTCTTTTAATAATTCTTTTGTGGGTTTTTTATTTTTTCCGTGAAGAGATATGATTGATAGGCCTGTTTTTTTATCAATTTCATCATTTATATGAGCACCAGCATCTTTCTTTCCTCTAAAGCCATGCTCTGGAGAGAAAACTTTCTTGATGCTTTGTTGAAGATTAAGTAGAGTATCAACTAAATGGGTTTGATTAATCATTGAAGTTTGATTTCCAACTATAGCTATATTTTTATTTGATAAGTGTTGAAGAATATTATCTATTCTTTGTGCACCCAAAACTAGTTCTTGAGCATTTGCTCCAAAACTAGAAATGATCATGAGTATGATAATATTTTGTTTTACTTTAGCCACTATGAATACCTCTTTATTTATTGCTAAGCGATTATATAATACAAAAGAAAACAATAATAATTACACACGACCTATTATTCGTATAGCAATTTTAGCAATTGCACTTTCTGTAGCTGTAATGCTTTTGTCAGTTATTATATTGTCAGGATTTAAGAGTGAGATTACTAAAAAAGTTATAGGTTTTGGATCACATATAAAAATATCAAAATTTAATAATAATCAGTCTTATGAAAATGATCCGATTGATTTTGATTTTAAAATGTATTCAGAAATACAGGCTAATAGCTTTGTGAAAAACATTCAAGTATTCTCTACAAAGGCTGGTATTATTAAAAATAATGATGAGATTTTAGGTGTTGTTTTAAAGGGAGTAGGTGATGATTTTAACTGGGATTTTTTTAGTGAAAACCTTATTGAAGGTAAAGTATTTTCAGTTAATGATTCATTAGGTGAAATAAACAATAGTATACTAATCTCTGAAAGTATTTCTAATAAAATGCATGTGAAGGTTGGAGATGATTTGGTTATGTATTTTATACAACAACCTTCAAGAGTGCGTAAGTTTATAGTTTCTGGTATATACAAAACTGGACTTTCTGATTTTGATGATCTTATTATTCTTGGAGATATAAAAAATATTCAGAAGCTTAATAATTCATATTATAATCAAATTGGTGGTTATGAAATTGCAATTAAAAATTTTGATGATTTAGAAGAAAACACTGAAGTAATAGATGATCTTATAAGATATGATCTAAAAGCTCAAAGTATTAAAGAGACTAATCCTCAGATATTTGATTGGCTTGCTTTACAAGATTTTAATGTTATAATTATTATAATATTAATGTTAATAGTAGGCTCAGTAAATATGATTACATCATTACTTATTGTTATTTTAGAAAAGAGTAAATTTATTGGTATTTTAAAAGCAATTGGATCTAGTAATTGGGGTATTAGAAAGATATTCTTATATAATTCTATTTACTTAATTCTAAATGGACTTTTTTGGGGTAATACTTTTGCGCTTGGTTTTGCTTTTCTGCAAAAATATTTTAATATAATATCTTTGGATGAAACAATCTATTTTATGAGTTTTGTTCCTGTTAGTATTAATATATCTTCTATTCTGATGATTAATATTGGGACGGTAATTATATGCTATTTGGTTTTGATTATCCCTTCTGTTATAATTACTAAAATATCTCCTGTTAAATCTATTAGGTTTGAATAGTTGTTTTACATTTGCTATTCAATAAAAAATACATGGATTATTACAATAATATAGTTGAAACAATTGGGAATACCCCTTTAGTGAAGATTGATAAAGTTATAGAATCTAAAGCTTTAATATTAGCTAAAGTAGAAAGTTTTAACCCTGGTCATTCTACTAAAGATAGAATGGCTGTTAAAATGGTAGAAGATGCAGAGGCAAATGGTTTAATAAAACCGGGAGGAACAATAATTGAAGCTACTTCTGGAAATACTGGTATGGGTCTTGCTTTAGCATGCATTCAAAAAGGATATAAGCTAATTTGTACTATGTCAGATAAGCAATCCAAGGAGAAGGTAGATATTCTTCAAGCTATGGGTGCTATTGTTCATGTTTGCCCAACTAATGTAGCTCCTGATCATCCAGAATCATACTATTCTGTAGCTCAAAGACTTCATAAGGAGATTGAAAATTCTTATTATCCAGATCAATATTCTAATTTGTCTAACAGATTAGCACATTATGAGACTACTGGTCCTGAGATATGGAAACAAACAGATGGAAAGATTACGCATTTTATTGTTGGTGTTGGTACAGGAGGAACTATATCAGGAGTAGGTAAATATTTAAAGGAAAAGAATCCAGATATTAAAATTTGGGGAGTTGATACATATGGATCTGTCTTTAAAAAATATCATGAAACTGGTATTTTTGATGAAAATGAAATATACTCATATATTACTGAGGGTATCGGTGAAGATATACTACCAAAGAATGTTGATTTTGATCTAATTGATCATTTTGAAAAAGTTACTGATAAAGATGGTGCTATATTTACCCGAAAACTTGCAAAAGAGGAAGGTCTTTTTTGTGGTTATTCATGTGGTAGTGCTATTGCTGGTTTAACCCAACTTAAAGATAAATTATCTGATAATGACGTTGTTGTCGTTTTACTTCATGACCATGGCTCTAGGTATATAGCTAAAGTCTATAATGATGAGTGGATGAAAAGTGTAGGTTTTTTATAGTATTAAAAGTTATTAACTTCTTAGAAAGTAAAGTTTTTTTCAAAAGCCTAATTTTTTCTTTTTTCTAAATTTACAAGATGTATAACCAATCTAAATTGCTTTAGATGTATTTAGTATTTGATACCGAAACTACTGGTCTTCCTATTAATTGGAAAGCTCCATTAACTGATTTTAATAATTGGCCTCGATTAGTTCAATTAGCATGGCAAATTCATGATGTTAAAGGTGATTTAATAGAGGTCAAAAATTATATAGTAAAACCTGAGGGTTTTACTATTCCTTACAATGCAGAAAAAATACATGGTATTTCTACTCAAAAAGCTAATAAAGAAGGAGTTTCTATAAAAGATGTTTTAAGTTTTTTTATTGAAGATTTATCTAAGGCGCAATATATTATTGGTCATAATATTAGTTTTGATAATAGTATAGTTGGATGTGAGTTTTTAAGACATAGTATGGACAACATATTAATAGATAAATATTCTATTGATACTAAAAATGAATCTACTGAATTTTGTCAGTTGCCTGGAGGAAGAGGAGGTAAGTTTAAATGGCCTAACTTATCAGAATTATACAAAAAACTATTTAATGAATCTTTTGCTGAGGCTCATAATGCTTCTGCTGATGTAGAGGCCACCACAAGATGTTTTCTTGAATTGATTAGAATCAAAGTAATTCCTTATGATAAAGTTGGAATGGAAGTTGAGGATTTTCAAGAATTTGAGAAGAATAATAAATCAACCATTCAATTAATTGGTCTTAATATCCAACCATATAAAAGTGATGATAATATTAAAGAAGTTAAAAGTGATTTAATAGAAGAGGTGATTAAAGATGAAATTAAAACTGATTCTTTTGATTCAAAATTTTCTCACTTACATGTTCATTCACAATATTCTGTATTACAAGCTACTGGAGATGTAAATTCTTTAATTAATAAAGCTGTTGAGATGAATATGCCTGCAATTGGTTTAACAGATCATGCAAATATGTTTGGCTCATTTAAGTTTGTTGATTCTGTTTTTAAACATCCTATTAATAGTTCTTTTTCTGAAGATAAGAAGCTTAAATTAAAGCCAATATTAGGATGTGAGCTTAATGTTTGTGCAAATCATTTAGATAAATCTATAAAGGATTATGGTGCTCAGATTCCATTCTTAGCAAAAAACAAAACTGGTTACCATAATTTAGCAAAATTAAGTTCGTTAGCATATGTTGAAGGATTTTATTATGTTCCTAGAGTAGATAAGGATTTAATATTAAAATATAAGGAAGGCTTAATTGTTTTAAGTGGTAGTCTATATGGAAGTATTTCAAATTTAATTTTAAATGTTGGAGAGTCACAAGCTGAAGATGAGTTTAAGTGGTGGGTTGATAATTTTGGTGATAATTTTTATGTTGAAATAAATAGACATGGTTTAGAAGAAGAGGATCATGTCAATAAAATACTTATTACTCTTGCTAAAAAGTATGATGTTAACATATTAGCTTCAAATAATGTATATTATATTAATAAGGAAGATTCATATTCTCATGATATTCTACTTTGTGTTAAGGATGGTGAACAACAATCTACCCCAATTGGTAAGGGTAGAGGTTTTAGATATGGATTTTTAAATAATGAATTTTATTTTAAATCCTCTATGGAGATGCATAAGTTGTTTTCAGATATTCCAGACTCTATAGATAATATTCAGGCTCTTGTAGATAAAATTGAGCCATATGAATTATCTAGAGATGTATTACTGCCAGCATTTGATATTCCTAATGAATTTCAAGATGATCAGGATAAAAATGATGGTGGCAAAAGAGGTGAAAATAAATATTTAAAATATTTAACCTACGAGGGGGCAAAAGAGAGATATGTAGAGATTAGTGATGAAATTAAAGAAAGAATAGATTTTGAGCTTGCAACAATAGAGAAATCTGGTTATCCTGGTTATTTTTTAATTGTCCAAGATTTTATTGCTCAAGCAAGAAAAATGAATGTTTCTGTTGGTCCTGGTAGAGGTTCTGCAGCGGGTTCTGTAGTTGCATACTGTACTAAGATTACAAATATTGATCCTATAAAATATGATCTACTTTTTGAGAGATTTCTTAATCCTGAACGGATATCTTTACCTGATATTGATATAGATTTTGATGATGAAGGAAGAAATCGTGTTATTGACTGGGTAGTTAATAAATATGGTAAAAACAATGTTGCACAAATTATAACATATGGAACAATGGCTGCAAAATCAGCAATAAGAGATACAGCTCGAGTCTTAGATTTACCTTTATTTGAAGCTGATAAAACAGCTAAGTTAGTTCCAGATTTGATGTCTCTATCGAAAATTTTCAACTATTCAGATAAGGAATTAAAAAAGAATGTTAAAAAAGATCAGTTAGCTAATGCCAAAAAGCTTATTGAACTATCTAAAGGAGATGATCTAGTTGCAAAAACAATTAATAATGCCAGAAAATTAGAGGGCTCTATTAGAAATGTTGGAACACACGCTTGTGGAGTTATTATTACTCCTGAACCATTAATGGATCTTATACCAGTTACAAATTCAAAAGATGCAGAATTAATGGTAACACAATTTGATAATAGTGTTGTTGAAGATGCTGGCTTATTAAAAATGGATTTCTTAGGTTTAAGAAACTTGACTATTATTAAAGATTGTGTAAAAATTATTAAACATATTCATCAGGTAGATTTAGATATTGATAAAATCCCACTTGAAGATGAAAAAACTTACGACATTTTTAAAAGTGGAAAAACTAAAGGTATTTTTCAGTTTTCTTCTGATGGAATGAGGGCTCATTTAAAACAATTAAAGCCTGATAAGTTTGATGACTTAATTGCAATGAATGCTCTATATAGACCTGGACCAATGGAGTATATTCCGAATTTTATTAAACGAAAGCATGGTGAGGAAGAAATTGAATACGATTTGCCAGAAATGGAAAGTTTTCTGTCAAATACTTATGGTATTACAGTATATCAAGAGCAAGTAATGCTTCTCTCCCAAAGTTTAGCTGGTTTTTCTAAGGGTGATGCTGATATGCTTAGAAAGGGTATGGGGAAGAAAATTAAATCTGTTCTAGATAAATTAAAGCCAAAGTTTTTTGAGGGTTGTAGTGCAAATGGATTTGATATCAAAGTTGTTGAAAAAATATGGACAGATTGGGAGGCGTTTGCTTCTTATGCATTTAATAAATCTCATTCTACTTGCTATGCTTTTATTGCTTATCAAACAGCTTATTTAAAAGCTCATTATCCTGCAGAGTTAATGGCAGCAATTCTTACTAATCACATGAAAGATATAAAGGATATAACACTTTATATGGAGGAATGTAAAGCAATGGGTGTTAAAGTATTAGGTCCTGATGTTAATGAGAGCTTTTTTAAATTTGCGGTAAATAAAGAAGGAGAGGTTAGGTTTGGATTAGGAGCTATTAAAGGAGTTGGTGAAGGGGCTGTAAATGCAATAGTTAATGAAAGAAAAGAAAACGGTAATTATGCGAGTTTTGAAGACTTTGTTTCAAGAGTAGATCTTAGATCAGCTAATAAAAGAACTTTAGAGAGTCTTGCTTATTCTGGAGGTTTTGACTCATTTGAGATTAAGAGATCAAAATATTTTGCTAAAGTGAATGAGCAAAGTTATATTGAGAAAATGATAAAATTTGGCAACAAAATTCAAGATGACAAAAATTCAAATCAATTTGATATGTTTGGCAATAGTATTGATTCTTTGGTAAAAGCACCAGATTTAATAGATTGTGATGAATGGTCAACTATGGATTTATTATCAAAAGAAAAAGAAGTAGTAGGGATTTATCTCTCAGGACATCCACTTGATGATTATCAACTTGAGATTAAAAATTTTTGTAATGCTAATTTATCTTTATTATCAGATTTAGATAAAGTTGCAAGTAAAGAAATGCATTTTTCTGGAGTAGTTATTGATGTCGAACATAAAGAAACTCAAAAAGGAAAAAAGTTTGGAGTACTACATTTAGAGGATTATCATGGTTCTTTTAAATTTTTCATTTTTGGTGATGATTATATTAAATTTAAATCATTTCTTGAACCTTCTTGGCTACTTCATTTAAGCGGTAGAGTTAAAAAGAAATTCTATAATGATGATTTAGAATTTAAGATTAATAATATGAGTTTGCTTTCAGAAGTTATTGATAATGAGGTAAGAGATGTTATTTTAAGAATTGATTTAAATAATATATCTGAAATAATAGTTGATAAAACTGTAAATATTATTAAAAAGAATAAGGGAAAACACTCTTTGATTTTAAGTGTTATTGATTCAGAAAAAAATTATGATGTGGATTTATTATCAAGAAAATTAAAGGTAGATATTAATAAAGATTTTATTAAAGAAATAAATAGTTTACAAGAGATAACATTATCTATAAATTGATTAAAATAAATTCATAGATTTGTAAATAAATTAAATTAAAAAAAATGGCATTAGAGATTACAGATAAAAATTTTCAAGAAGTAGTATTAGATTCAGATAAACCAGTTTTAGTTGATTTTTGGGCAACATGGTGTGGTCCGTGTAGAACTATTGGTCCAATTGTAGATGAGTTACATACTGAGTTAGAGGGTCAAGCTGTAATAGGTAAAGTTGATGTTGATAGTAATTCTGATACTCCAGTTAAATATGGTGTAAGAAATATTCCTACTTTACTTGTTTTTAAAAATGGTGAGGTAGTTGATAAATTAGTTGGTGCCGTGCCAAAATCTCAAATTTTAGAGAAGTTACAAGCATATATGTAATCTTTTTCTAGTAATTTTAATAAGGGCTATATGCCCTTTTTTTTATGGAAAACATAGATCAAATTAAACTTTCTCATAGCATTGAGTTTTTTGCAAAGCAAGTAGTTGAAGGTTTTATTACAGGCAAGCACAAAAGCCCATATCATGGTTTTTCTGTAGAATTTGCAGAACATAGATTATATAATAACGGAGAAAGTACTCGCCATATTGATTGGAAACTATTTGCTAGATCAGATAAATTATTCGTCAAAAGATTTGAGGAAGAAACTAATTTAAGATGTCAGATAATTATAGATACATCTTCATCTATGTATTATCCCAATTTCAACTCTTTAACATTAGACAAACCCAATAAAGTTTTATTTAGTGTTTATGCCACTGGTGTACTAATAAATTTATTAAAAAAACAAAGGGATGCAGTTGGATTAAGTACTTTTTCTAATGATATTGAAAATCATATCTTAGCTAAAACATCAACACGACATCATCAACTACTTTATCATGAGTTAGAAAATATTTTATCTATAGATGCAAAATTAACTCAAAGAACTAGTTCTACTGTATCTGCATTACATCAAATAGCAGAAAGAATTAATCAACGATCTTTAGTTATATTATTTACTGACATGATCTCCAATGAAAGCGATTTAGACGTTGTTTTTGATGCCTTTAAGCATCTTAAGCATAAAAAACATGAAGTTATACTATTTCACCTTACAGATGTTGATAAGGAGCTTAATTTAGATTTTGATAATAAACCTTATAATTTTATTGATGTTGAAACCGGAGATACTATTAAAATGAACCCATCTCAATATAAAGAACAGTATTCAAAAAAAATCAAAAATCATCTTGATGAACTAAGGTTAAAGTGCTTACAATTTAAAATAGATTTAATCGAAGTAGATATTAATACTGGTTATGATCAAATTATTTCATCTTATCTACTTAAAAGACAAAAAATGTTTTGAGATACTAAAAATTCTTTTAAGTTTGCATCTCTTTTAAAGAACGGTCTGGTAGTTCAGCTGGTTAGAATACATGCCTGTCACGCATGGGGTCGCGGGTTCGAGTCCCGTCCAGACCGCAACAATAAAAGTTAAACCCTTGTAATTCAATAGATTAT
>CAYNGO010000031.1:0-18324 GCA_964397025.1 uncultured Weeksellaceae bacterium | reverse complement strand
CAATAGTACCTGAAGGTAATAAATTAAATGCAGAATCAGTTGGAGCAAATAAAGTGAATGTTCCAGGACCTGAAAGGACACCATCCAGTGAACATGTATCTATTGCTATTTCTAAAGTTGTATGATTAGTAGAATTTACTACAATATCATAAATTGAATTTGATTGACTAAAAACACTATTAGAAAAACAAAATGCTACTACTAAAGTTAAATAAAAATTTTTCATTTTTTGATATATTATTTTCTACAAATATACCAAGAAGTAAATAAAAATTTGACAGAAAAAAACTAAAAAGTTGATAAAGATTTAAAAAATTGAACAACTATAATTACAAGAAGCAAAGCTAGCAGGAAAAGTACAATACCTAAAAAAGTAAAAATTGATATATTTCTATCTTTATTAATTCTCTTTTTCTGAGAGTCAATAAATTCTTGCTGTAAGGATTGATTAGATATGTTATTTTTTAAAACAGCCTCTGAAATATCATTATCTAAAGTAATATAAATCTTACCATTCTTTCGAATTGTATCATTGTTATTTTGTAAGACTGGAAAAGTTGCAGAACATACAAATGGGAACAAAAAAATAATAATAAATAAAAAAAATTTCATAATTAAATTGAATCAATAAATCCTACCGTAGCAATAATAAGAATTAACACCCATAAGATTACAATTATTCCAATAATTTGCCAAAATGTAATTGGAGTTTTTACAGATTTTTGATGATTTGGAGAGTTAGTAATTAATGCTTTGTTTCTTAATAATCTTGCTCGATAATCTTTTATATTTTCATTTGGTAATTTAAATATGGATAGCGAATCTACTCCAACATCAATATATCTTTTACCATCAATAATAATAGTATCATTAATCTGTAAAACAGGAAATGATGCAAAAGTCATTGCTGGAAATATCATTAAAATAAATAATATTAATCTTAAAAACATATTCAAATTAAAAGAGAAATTTTCAGACTACTATGCATAGCATAATATTTTAGAGATTAAGAGCCTTAATAGTTTCTGATAATGCTAAAGCAAAATCTTTGTGTTGAGTAGCATCCCAATGAATACCATCAATTGTATTTATTTGAACAATTTTAGAAGCATCTAAAAAATCTATACATAATTCATGTGATATATCTTTGTATAATGAAGCTAAAGCCATTGCTTTATGATTAGTATTAATAAAACTATCTAAAATAATATCAGAATTTTCCTCAATATGTGTGGGTGATATTAAAAGTAAAGATTTACTATTAAAACATTCGTTTGAAATAATAGACTGACATACTAACTTCATATCTGAAGCAATCTGATTGGCAGAACGATTAAAATTACTTTTAAGGTCATTAGTTCCAAGCATAACAACTATTAAATCTAATGGGTAATGACTCTCAATAAGACCAGGAAGTAAATCCAATGAACTTCTATTTTTTCTAAAGTATCCTAAATTATACTCCTCCTTCTCATCAATATTAGTGGTTCTTCCATTTAAACCTTCTTCAACAATATAATATTCACTGCCTAAATATTTTTGAAGAAGACCAGTCCATCTTTTATCTCTAGAAAAACGAGTTTTTGTAGCAGGATCATAGCCCCAAGTATTAGAATCTCCAAAACAAAGTATACTTTTCATATTATTATTTTTTAAAAAACATCTTCAATAAACTAGTATCTTACTATGTATTAGCTAAAATTGAACTTGATTATAGAAATTTAAATAACCCCTTCTTTAACTATATTACCTTCATTATCCCATATTTGAAATGGCCCCTCAGCTTTACCATTTTTAAATGTTTGAAAATTCTTTTTCTTACCATTTTTAAACCAAAACTTTGATGTACCATTCTTTTTACCATTTTTAAACTCAATCTCAAAAATCATGATATCATTCTCATAATGACAACTAAATCCAGTAAATAAAGTATCATTAAGAAAATATGTTTGATAACCATCTACCTTTAAGTTTTCAGGAAAAACTCTTAATATATTGTCTGTATTAGATTTTATATTAGTAGTAATTTCTTCACTTATAGTATTTGAATCAATACTAACTATTTCTTCACTTAAAGCAGTAGAAATATCTTGATCTTTAGTTTCGTTTTTATTTTGACTACATGATAGAAAAAAACTACTTACAATAATTATAACATTAATATTTTTTTTCATCTTAATTTTTAGTTTATTCATTTTCATTTTAGTTGATTATAGTTTATATTAATTAACTATAAATTCTTTAGTTATTACATTACCTTCTATAATTAATGAAATAAAATATAAACCAGATTTTAAGTCGCCAACACTGATTTGCTCATTAACAGCGGTAGAAAAATAATTATTAGCTTTGGATTGAGAAACTTTAGCCCCTATCTCGTTAAATATGATCCATTGGTAATTATTAGAATTTATAGTATTAAATGAAAGATTTAAATTATCTCTTGTTGGGTTAGGAAATATATTCATTTTAAAATCATCAACTAAATCATTATCAGCGTAAAGCAATATATTAGGAGATGTTAAATTAATTTGATAAACACCATTTCCAAATGTTGCTACTACTAACAAGCCATCTGATGATCTATACTTGATATCCTCAACAATAGTTGAACCAAATTCTTGAGCTCCTATTTGTTGCCATACAGTATTTTCTCCATCTAGATCTCTTGTTCCAAAAAGACCAACAGTAGTTCCTACAAGGTATAAAGTATCATTATCAAATGGGATGATTGCAGCTGTTCTACATGATGGGCCATTTCCAGATCCAGAAGGATTTTGTTCTAAGTTTCCAGCAATCTTATTCCACGATTGACCACCATCTAAACTATGAAACAAAGAATAGACACTATAGTTAGAATAAACACATATAATCTCATCTGCGTTTGATGGATTTATAGCAATATCATGAGTATAAGAATTGGATCCCGTTGGTGGTCCTGTTAAAAGAGTTGCAGGAGGATCTCCAATATGAGCATCATCAATTCTAAACATATATTTAGAGGTAGTACCAAAATATAAAATATTGGCAGGGTCAGTGGAAGTAGAAATTGTTGATATCTGTAATTGAGTTTGTAAAGAATCACTGAAATAATCCCAGCCATAATCATCCTTTAAATTTGAACTATTATATGGAATACTATTTAAAGAGTTATGTCTCCATAATTTATTTTTCTCTGCCCAATAAATTATATTATCGTTATTCTCGTCCATAGCTAATGGATTTTTCCACATATACTTTGAACTATCACAAGATGCAGGATCCATTCTTTGAAAAGCCATTTGAGCTCCAGTATTATCCAATTTCATTTTATAAAGTACTCCTCTTTGAATAGCCATATAAAAGTCTTCTTCATTATCAGCAATTCCAGCTAGCATTCCATCTCCATTAAAAGGCATTTTCCATGTAGAATTAGGATTTGCTGAAAAAGTTACTCTACAACCATTATCTTGTAAACCAGCATGCATTACTGTAGAATTAGGTACTTTGCTTATCGTTGCAGTATATAATTGAGTAGTGTTATATCCATTATTAAGAGATATCCAATCTACTGAATCTTTAAAAACATTTAATGTTTTATACACACCTCCATCATTTCCATTAAACATTACATCATGATTAGATGGGAGATAAATTATTTCATGCTGATCAGGGTGATGATTAGTGTAAGAACCCCAATTCCCATTACCCTCTCTAGAACCTTGTAAATATCCTCCGATTATAGAAGTGTTACTATCAGATCTAAATCCATCAGTAGAGCGCCATAAATTAGTACCTCCAATTATTACAATATTTGTATCACTAGGATGCACATTAACTAGTAGATCATATGATCCTTGAGCATTAAAATTATCAAAGCTAGAAATATTACCAGCAGGAATACTTAATGAAAGATCAGTCCACTGGCCTCCAGCACCTGTACCATCACCTGTAAGATATTCATACTTCCATAGAGATGTCCATGTACTTCCATTAAAGAATGTTTCGCTATACTGACCATAACCAGATGTTTCTGCAGCAATAAAATACACTACATTTTCATTAGAGGGGCTAATACCTATTTCAACTCTACTATATGAAGGACTAAATCCAGGCGGTGTAATATTTTTCCAAGTTTGACCATCTGCAGTTCTCCAAAGACCTTTATCAACACAATTACTAGATATCGTAGCGTATGCAGTACCATTAGTAGCTACCTCAACATCAGTATATTGATAGTAATTATTATTTGGCCCACCTAATTGTTTAAGCCAATTAACTCCACCATCTTCAGTCTTATAAATATCTCCTCTTGTAGCAGCATATACAACATCTAAACTATCATTGCTAGGGTCTGTTTTTAAACTAAACATAAAATCAAAATCTCCATCTAACACTGTAGGTGTATTTGAAGTTGTAATAGGAAGTGAGTCCCATGACAATCCACCATCAATAGATTTCCATATTCCATTACCATAAATTGAAACATCTCCTAAATATGACCCTCTATTTTCTCCAGTTCCAAAATACCATATATTTTCTTTCCCTACTCTTCTATCTTGGGTTAAACAACTAATTCTATGTTCTTGTCCAGGATCTGTAGTCATATTCCAAGATTGACCGCCATTTGTTGAACGAAACATACCACCAGAAGCTCCACCAGCTAAAATTGTATTTTCATCTAAAATATCTAAACACATAGCTCTCGTTCTTCCTCCAACATTATAAGGCCCTCTACTCACCCAATTATTTTTGGAAAAACTAGTTGCTTTTGGAAGAGTCTTAGCAAAAGTTAATTCCTTTTTACGGATATTATTTGGAATTTTTCCAGTAGCTGGATCTGACATACGTTGATTATCCCATTCTACTCTTTCAATTGGATTTTCAGACGGAAAAAAACTTGAACTATCTTTTATATTCTGACATGAGAAAAAAGATATGAGACAAATTATTATGAACGTATAAATAAATTTCATGGAATTTTTTTTATGTAAAAATATCATTTTATTTGATATATAAAAATCATTACTAAAAGTGTAAATTTGCAATCAATCTGTTTTTTAATATATGCAAGACAAATCAATTTATAAGCCAAAAAATAAAGTTAGAATAGTTACAGCTGCTAGCCTTTTCGATGGTCATGATGCTGCAATTAACATTATGAGAAGAATTATTCAATCTACAGGATGTGAAGTAATTCACTTAGGTCATGATAGAAGTGTTGAGGAAGTAGTAAATTGTGCAATTGAAGAGGATGCTAACTCAATAGCAATGACCTCTTATCAAGGAGGTCATATTGAATATTTAAAGTACATGTTTGATCTATTAAAAGAAAAAAATGCAGATCATATTAAAATATTTGCTGGAGGAGGGGGAACAATTCTTCCAAGTGAAATTAAAGAGCTAGAAAAATACGGTATCACAAAAATCTATCATCCAGATGATGGAAGAAAAATGGGTTTACAGGGTATGATTAATGATTTAGTGAAACAATCAGATTTTACTTTAGGAGAAAAGATCAATACTGATAATTTAATAGAAAAACTAAATAAAAAAGATACAAACACTATAGCTAGATTAATAACTGCTGTAGAGAATTACCCAAAACTGCATGTTGATACACTATCATTAATTAAAGGTGAAGCTGAAAAATCAGAAACTCCAGTATTAGGAATTACAGGTACTGGAGGTGCGGGAAAATCTTCTCTAGTTGATGAATTAGTTAGAAGATTTATTTTAGATTTTACAGATAAAGAAATTGCTATTATTTCTGTAGACCCTTCTAAAAGAAAAACTGGAGGTGCATTATTAGGAGATAGAATAAGAATGAATTCTATAAAATCTGACAGAGTTTATATGCGCTCTTTAGCGACTCGACAAGCAAACCTTGCACTATCAGCTCATGTAAATGATGCAATTACAATTTTAAAAGCATCAAAATATGATTTAATTATACTGGAAACTTCAGGAATTGGTCAATCTGACACAGAAATTCTTGAACATTCAGATATTTCATTATATGTTATGACCCCAGAGTATGGTGCAGCAACTCAACTAGAGAAAATTGACATGCTTGACTTTGCAGATTTAATTTCAATAAATAAATTTGATAAAAAAGGAAGCCTAGATGCTCTTAGAGATGTTCAAAAACAATACCAAAGAAATAATCAAAGATTTGATGAGCCTACTAACTCAATGCCTGTATATGGGACAATAGCATCTCAATTTAATGATCCTGGCACAAATACTCTTTATACTGCGGTAATGAGAGAATTTAAAGATAAAAAGATTGGTAACTTTAATTCATCATTTGAAATTACAGATGAAATGTCAGAAAAGATATTTGTGATTCCATCTAAAAGAATAAGATATCTTTCAGAAATAGCTGAAAACAATAGAGCTTATGATAAGTGGGTACTTGAACAAAAAGATATTGCTCAAAAACTATACTCTATAAATACTTCTTTAAACTTACTGGACAATTCATCAAATGAAATCAAAAATGAATTAAAAAGTATTTATGATCAACTATTAACAGATTTAGATCCTAAAAATAAGCTTCTAATTGAGAGTTGGTCAGCGCTTAAAGAAAAATATAATAAAGAGTTTTTTAAGTATACTGTCAGATCAAAAGAACTATCTATAGCAACACATACTAAATCCTTATCGAATACTAATATTCCCAAAATAAGCCTCCCAAAATATGAAGCATGGGGAGATTTACTTAATTGGCAATTACAAGAGAATGTTCCAGGTGAGTTCCCTTTTACTGCAGGACTATTTCCTTTTAAAAGAGAAGGTGAAGATCCAACTAGAATGTTTGCTGGAGAAGGAGGTCCCGAGAGGACAAATACAAGATTTCACTATGTTAGTTTAGATATGGATGCTAAGAGACTATCAACTGCCTTTGATTCTGTTACTTTATATGGAAATGATCCGGGAGATAGACCAGATATTTATGGTAAAATTGGTAATGCAGGTGTATCTATTTGTTGTCTTGATGACATGAAAAAATTGTATTCTGGATTTGAACTTACAAATCCATTAACATCAGTAAGTATGACAATAAATGGCCCTGCTCCTATGCTATTGGCTTATTTTATGAATACTGCAATTGATCAAGAATGTGAAAAATATATAGTAGCAAATAATCTTAAAGAAAAAGTAGAGAAAAAAATTGCTGAAATTTATAAAAGCAAAGGAATTAATAGACCTAAATACCAAGGAGAAATCCCTAAAGGAAATAATGGTTTAGGTTTACTAATTCTAGGAATAACTGGTGACAAACTACTTCCAAAAGAGGTGTATGATAAAATAGCAAAAACTACTTTAAATCAAGTTAGAGGAACTGTACAAGCAGATATTCTAAAAGAAGATCAGGCTCAAAATACATGTATTTTTAGTACAGAATTTGCTTTAAGAATGATGGGAGATGTTCAGGAGTTTTTTATAAATAAAGAAATAAGAAACTTCTATTCAGTTTCTATTTCTGGATATCACATAGCTGAAGCAGGTGCAAATCCAATATCTCAGTTAGCATTTACACTTTCTAATGGATTTACCTATGTGGAGTATTATTTAAGCAGAGGAATGGATATTAATGAATTTGGTCCTAACCTTTCATTTTTCTTTAGTAATGGAATAGATCCAGAATATTCGGTAATTGGTAGAGTTGCAAGAAAAGTTTGGGCAAAAGCAATGAAACATAAATATGGTGCTAACAAAAGAGCACAAATGTTAAAATACCACATACAAACTTCAGGTAGATCACTACATGCTCAAGAAATTGATTTTAATGATATTAGAACAACTCTACAAGCTCTCTATGCTATATATGATAATTGTAACTCTTTACATACAAATGCCTATGATGAAGCAATTACAACACCAACTGAAGAGTCAGTAAGAAGAGCAATGGCAATACAGTTAATCATTAATAAAGAACTTGGGTTAACTAAAAATGAAAATCCTCTTCAAGGATCATTTATAATTGAAGAGCTAACTGATTTAGTAGAAGAAGCGGTATTAGTTGAATTTGATAGAATTACTGAAAGAGGTGGAGTGTTAGGAGCAATGGAGACTATGTATCAAAGAAGTAAGATTCAAGAGGAATCGCTTCATTACGAAACTCTTAAACATACTGGTGAATTTCCTATAATAGGAGTAAATACATTTATGAATAAAAAAGGATCACCTACTATTATCCCTAATGAAGTTATTAGAGCTACTTCTACGGAGAAAAAATACCAAATCAGTATGCTTAAAGAATTACATAAAGGTAATTCTGGTGATGCAGATGAATTACTAAATAAAGTACAGCAAGCTGCAATAATGAATAAGAATATTTTTGAAGAATTGATGGAAACAACTAAGACATGTTCTCTAGGTGAAATAACATCTAGTTTATTTGAAGTTGGTGGTCAATATAGAAGAAATATGTAAAAAAATAAAAAATGTCAAAAACAATCAAATTATTATTTCTTTTAATCTTTCCCATTTTTTTAACAGCTCAAAATATCGATCAGATATTTTCTGAAAAAAAAGAAATTTATTTTTCTTTTAACGCTGAAAACAAAACTCAATTAGATAGACTATCTAAAATTATATCTCTAGATCATAAAACAAATAAAATTCGTGCATATGCTTATGCAAATAAAAAACAATTTAAAAAATTCTTACAAAAAAATATAGAATTCCAAATAATTGACAATAGTGTAAGCTATGATAATATATCTAAAAATAACTGGGACTATTACCCAACATATAATCAATATGTAGATATGATGTATGCATTTGCAGATTCATTTCCTCAAATATGTAAAGTTCATTCAATAGGAACTTTAAATTCTGGTAGAGAGTTATTAATTATAAATATTTCTGACAATGTTTATCAAAAAGAAGATGAACCTTCATTCCTTTACACCTCTTCTATGCATGGTGATGAATTAACTGGATATGTTTTAATGCTAAGACTGATTGATGATATTTTAAATAACTATAATACCGACAGCTATATAACCAATTTAGTTAACGGAATAGATATATGGATAAATCCTCTTGCGAATCCTGATGGTGCTTATGCAGGTGGTAATAGTAATGTTTGGAATGCCACAAGATCAAATGCTAATATGATAGATTTAAATAGGAATTATCCTGACCCTCAAGATGGTCCACACCCTGATGGAAACCCTTGGCAAGACGAAACATTATTTTTTATGGGATTATCTGATTCTATTAACTTTAACTTATCATCAAATTTACATACAGGAGCAGTAGTAGCAAATTACCCTTGGGATACATGGTTTCAGCTAACAGCAGACGATAATTGGTGGCAACATATATGTAATGAATATGCTGATACTTGTCAATACTACGGCAACTCAAACTACTTTACAGGATTTGATGATGGAATAGTTAATGGATATGACTGGTATGAAGTAGATGGCGGAAGACAAGACTATATGAATTACTTTAAACAATGTAGAGAATTTACATTAGAACTTTCTAATGATAAAACACCAAACCCTCTAGACCTTCCATCTTTTTGGGATGCAAATAAAAATTCATTCTATAATTTTATGCAGCAATCACTGTATGGATTAAGAGGGATAATAACAGATAGTATAACAGGATTACCTTTAAAAGCAAAAGTTGAAATTATTGGTCATGATATTGATAGTTCTCATGTTTTTTCAAGCCTACCAATAGGAAATTATCATAGGTATATATACCAAGGAAGTTATCTATTTACATTCAGTAAAACAGGATATTATAGTAAAACTATAAATGCTTCAATTATAAATAACGACTTTACATTACAAGATGTTCAACTTGTTCCAATAGGATTTGTTGGTTTAAATAATATCCAAGAAAATAAAAAACTAATAAAATCAATTGATATTCTTGGAAGAGAGAATAACAATAGTAATCTGAAAATAAATATCTTTAAAGATGGAACCATCAACAAAAAACTAATTATAGACCAAAAATAAAAAAATGAAAAAAATTATAATATTATTTCTTTGCTTACCATTTATAATGTTTGCACAAGATTCTCAAAAAAGAAAAGATAAAATTAAACAACAAAGCGAAAGTTTTGAAACAATCGAAATAGGTAGTAATATTCCCAAGATTAAAAATAAACTTAAATCAGTGGATGGAGACATGTATTCTATTATGCCCGTAAAAGAAAATAATGGGTTAATAGTAATATTCACATGTAATACATGTCCATTTGTTGTAATGTGGGAAGACAGATATAAACTTGTTGAAGAAATAGCTAAAGAAAATAATTTAGATTTATTTTATGTTAATTCAAACTATAAAAAAAGAGATGGTGATGATTCATTTGAAAAAATGCAAGACCATGCCAAAAAAATGAATTATCAATTCCCTTATGTACTAGATAAAAAAAGTGAATTAGCTAATAAATTTGGAGCTAAAACAACCCCTCATATCTTTTTATTCAGTAATGAAAATAAATTAGTTTACAAAGGTTCAATTGATGATAATCATAAGGACATAAAATCAGTTAAAAAATTCTACCTTAAGGATGCTATCAAGCAACTAATTGCAAAAGAAACTGTTGAACTAAATGAAACAAAAGCAGTTGGATGTAGTATAAAAAGATATAAACTCTAAATGTATGATGTAGTCATTTTAACTGATTACAGGTATGAGAATCCAAAAAAAATTAACTGGTATACTCAGCAGGTTTTAACTGAAGACAAGATACTTAAAAAGTCCCTTGAAAAAAAGGGGTTAAAAGTTTGTAAAAAGAACTGGAATACTAAAGATTTTGATTGGGCGAAAACTAAGTATGCTATTTTTCGTTCTACATGGGATTATTTTGATCGCTTTAATGAATTTTTTAAATGGTTAGATCGGACTAAAGAAAAAACAAAATTTATTAATTCAAGTGACATCATTCTTTGGAATATAGACAAGCATTATTTAAATGACTTGCAAAAGCAAGGAATTAATATCGCTCCTACTATTTTTATTGAAAAAGGAAATAAGCTTAAAATAGGTGACTTATTTAAAGAAACTAAATGGGAAGAAGCAGTTATTAAACCTGCAATTTCAGGAGCCGCAAGACATACTTATAGGTTAAATAAGAATAATTATAATAAATATAATGATGTTTTAAATGAATTAATTCTTGAGGAAAGTTTTTTATTTCAAGAATTCTTAAATAATATAACAACAGATGGTGAAATATCAATGATGATAATTGGAGGGAAATATACTCACGCTGTAAAAAAAAGAGCAAAACATGGAGACTTTAGAGTGCAGGATGATCATGGTGGTACTGTAGAAACATACAGTGCTAGTAAACACGAGATTCTATTTGCAGAAAAATGTATTAAATTATGTCCAAATAAAGTAGTTTATGCTAGAGTAGATGTAATATATGATAATAATAATAAAATATCATTAAGCGAACTAGAACTAATAGAGCCAGAACTATGGTTTAGAAATAATGAAGAATCAGCAGATTTACTAGCAGAAGAAATATTTAATCTTATATGAGACTACTTCTCTGAAACTAAGAAAATATCAAATTCAATATCATCATAAATTATCTTGTCTCCAAGATCCTTAAATATATTGCCTGACTTATACTCAACACCCCACTTAGTTCGATCAATAATAATTTTAGCAATAGCATTATATGAGTTACCATTAACTTTTAAATCAGCTGTAAAAGAGACAGGTTTAGTAATTCCCTTAATAGTTAAGTCAGCAAGCATTTGAAACTGGTTTTCTTTTAGCTTTTGAACTCTAATTATAGTTAGAGAAGCCTCAGGGAATTTATCCACATTAAAAAAATCAGCATCTTTTAGATGATCAACAAGATATTGATTCTTTTTTTCAGACTCAATATCAGAACATGTAATAGATTTCATATCTATTACAAAATTCCCCCCTACAACTTTTCCGTGATCATAAGTTAAATAACCACTTTTAATATTCATGTTTCCAGTATGAGATCCTGTAGGTTTACTTCCTGTCCAAATTACAGTAGAATTCTTTTTATTTACTTTTACGTCATTAGTATGCAGAGTAAAAGAAAATTGAAATATAAATGATAGAGCAAGTATTTTAACAAATAAGTTTTTTAACATATTAAATAATTTTTTAAGCAAATTTAAATAATTTTACCTTTAATAAAATAAAAATGATAGAAATAAAAAAAATACTATTTGTAGATAAAATAAATATGGAAAAATGTTTCGCAATTAGAAGATCGGTATTCATAAATGAACAAAATTGTGATCCAAAAGATGAATATGAAAACGAAGAAGAATCTATACATTTTTTATTAATTGAAAACAAAATACCATATGCAACAGCAAGATATAGAAAAACAGAAAAAGGAATCAAAATGGAAAGGTTTGCAGTTTTAAAATCACAAAGAGGAAAAGGTTATGGTTTACTTATTCTGAAAAAAATTATAAAAGATATTTCTAAAATTGATACTATTAAATATCTTCATGCTCAGGTTCAAGTTGTTGATTTCTATGAAAAAGTAGGATTTAAAAAAATTGGAAATAAATTTGATGAAGTTGGAATCATGCATTATAAAATGATTTTAAATTAATTTAAGATACTTTTGTAACAAATAAATAAAAAGATGAAATATATAATACATGTGGTTTTAGCAATATTGATAATTTCTTGTTCAAATAATATACAAGAAAAACAAATTTTTGGTGACCAAAACATTACTGAAGAAGGAAAAATTTCTGGATTAGAATTATTAAACACTCTAGCTTTAAATGATTCAGCCCAAGTAAAAGTAGAAGCAAAAATAAATAGTATCTGTCAGAAAAAAGGATGTTGGATGTATGTTGATTTAGGAGATACTACAGAAATGCTGGTTAGATTTAAAGACTATGAGTTTTTTGTTCCTATGGATGCAACAGATAAAATTGCAATGATTGAAGGAATGGCAAAAGTAGATACTCTTTCTGTAGAGTGGCAAAAACATCTTAAAGAAGATGCAAATGCTTCACAAGAAGAGATAGATGCTATATCAGAGCCTAAAATAATGTATAGTATTGCTGAGGCAACTGGAGTTATTATCTATTAATAAAAAGTTGCTTAAAAAAATATTTTATTTAATTACAATATTTACAATGCTTGGTTGTTCATCAACAACTAAAGAATGTGAGAATATTCAAATAAATCCTAACGGAGAAAGCGAATTAGCTTTAGTAATGCGTGCTTTATATATAAATACATTAGATATAAAAAACGAACTATTTACCCATACAGATACTACTATCTCTAATCTTAATTCTATTAAGCTAGAAGAATTTAAAATAAATTACAACTCATTACATACTTCAAAACCAACAGATTTAAATCTTCGAATAGACGGAAAATATGAAAGATTTGCAGATACATACATTAACTCTTCAAAGAGATTTATTAATAATAACTCTAAAGAAAATTATAATTCAATGGTAAATAATTGTATTCAATGTCATGAGCAATTTTGCCTTGGTGCAATTAAGAAAATTCAAAGATTATATACTAAATGAGTCTTGAAATCATATTAACTGAAGACGGTTCAAATTCAATTAAAAATACAATAATAGATGAATGTTATCACTCAACAAGTGGTGCTATTGATGAGTCTCAGCATATATTTATCCAAAATGGCTTACAAGCTATTAACAAAAAAAAAATTAACACTCTTGAAATAGGTTTTGGAACTGGATTAAATGCATTATTAACTCAAATTGAATGCGATAAAAAGAAAATAAATAACAATTATCATAGCATAGAGAATCTCCCAATATCATCAAAAGATTATAAAAAACTAAATTATTGCAAACAGCTTAAAGTTAAAGATGATAGATTTCTAAAAATGCATAATTCTACTTGGGGAAAAGAAACTCCTATTTCTAAATATTTTAATTTATTGAAAATTAATATTGAATTAGAAAAATTCAATTTAAAAACACAATATGATCTTATTTATTTTGATGCTTTTTCACCAAATAAACAACCAGAATTATGGACATATAATATTTTCAAAAAATTATATGAAAATTTAAATACTGATGGTATTCTTATTACTTATTGTGCAAAAGGAATTGTTAAAAGAACATTAAAAGAAGTAGGGTTTGAAATAAAATCACTTGCAGGGCCAATAGGAAAAAGAGAAATAACTCAAGCTAAGAAAAAATAGAATCTAAAAGATTCTTTATACCCATATAAGCTGAAAAAAAAAGTATTGGCAATAAACATATTGCTACAGTAATAACCGTATAGCTTTCATGTCTCATATTATTAAAACCTATGAATAAAAGAAATGCATCAAGAGTAATAATTAGCACGGTTACTGATAACCAAATACCTGCTTTAATTAGTTTTTCTTTATCCATTGAAATAATCAATTACATTTCTAACAGATCCATGTTTTTTTAAAAGATTTTCTGATTTATCGTAAGAAAAATTTGTTTGTTTCATAATCATTTTAGTTCCTCTATCTATCAGCTTTGTATTTGACAATTGCATATCAATCATTTTATTACCAACAACCTTACCAAGTTTAATCATAGATGTTGTTGTGATCATATTTAAAACTAATTTTTGGGCAGTACCAGATTTCATTCTTGTGCTTCCAGTAACAAACTCAGGTCCAACTATAACCTCAATAGGGTAATCAGAAACTAAACTTAAAGGACTATGTAAATTGCAAACTACACATGCAGTTGTAATATTATTTTTTTGACACTTATCTAAAGCTCCAATAACATAAGGAGTAGTACCAGAGGCTGCAATACCAACAACAATGTCATTAATATTAATATTAAATTCTTTTAAATCATTCCAGCCTAGATTAATATCATCTTCAGCAAATTCTACTGCTTTTCTAATTGCACTATCTCCACCAGCAATTATACCTATAACTAAATCATGAGAAACGCCAAATGTAGGAGGACATTCTGAAGCATCAAGTATTCCTAATCGCCCAGAAGTTCCAGCTCCAATATAAAATAGTCTACCCCCATTTTTAAGTTTAGAAACTATTTTGTCTACTAAAATAGTAACTTGAGGAATACTGTCCTTAATAATCAAAGGAACAGTATTATCTTCTTTATTAATATTTAACAATAACTCATCAGTACTCATTTTTTCTAAAGAATTATAATGAGAATCAGATTCAGTTATTTTTTTCATAAAACTTAGTAGAGATTTGGGAATTTTAATGGATCAACCTCATTCATCATATTATAGACTTTTTCAAAAACATCTTCAATAGATGGCTTACTAAAATAATCACCGTCTTTTCCATATGCACATCTATGAGCTTTAGCAGCAAGAGTTTGAGGTTCACTATCTAAATGGAAGAAAGCTTTTTGATCTTCAATAATATTTTGTAAAATGTATGCACTAGCACCACCAGGAACATCTTCATCAACTACTAGAAGTCTATTAGTTTTCTTAACACTTTCAACAATCATACTATTAATATCAAGAGGAACTAATGTTTGAACATCAATAACTTCAACATTAATATCTAATTGCTCAAGTTGTTTTGCTGCTTCAGTTACAATTCTCCATGTTGATCCGTATGTCACAATAGTAAGATCATTACCTTTTCTTGTTACTTCAGGTATACCTAAAGGTGTTCTAAATTCACCCATGTTAGTTGGTAGTTTTTCTTTTACCCTATAACTATTTAAACATTCAATAACCATCGCAGGTTCATTTGCTGCCATCAATGTATTGTAAAAACCAGCAGCTTTAGTCATGTCTCTAGGAACACATAAATTAACACCTCTAGTTCCATGTATAATCATGCCCATTGGCGATCCAGAATGCCAAATACCTTCTAATCTATGTCCTCTAGTTCTTATAATAACAGGTGAAATCTGACCACCATTTGTTCTATAATGAAGCGTTGCAATATCATCTGCCATAGTTTGGAAAGCATATAAAAGGTAGTCTAAATATTGCATTTCAGCAATTGGTCGTAAGCCTCTAAGTGAAAGACCAATCCCCTGACCTAAAATTGTAGTTTCTCTAATTCCAGTATCTGAAACTCTTAACTCTCCATATTTATCTTGAAGACCTTCAACACCTTGATTAACTCCTCCAATCTTACCAACATCTTCTCCAAATATCATTGCCTCTGGAATATTACTAAACATCTTATCAAAATTATCTCGTAAAACTATCCTACCATCGACTTCTTCAGAATCATTATTAAATACTGGAAGTACTTCCTTAATATTTCTTGCAGAAAAAGCAGTTTCATTATAAAGTTTTGTGTTGTATCTTTCTGCGTTTTCAACTTTAATTTTATTTATAAAACTAATTAAAGATGATTTATCTATTGTATTATTTGAAGCTATTCGAGACAATACTTTTCTAGCAACTGATAAAAAATCTCTTCTAAAAAGCCCAAAAGAAGCTGATTGTTTAAGGCTAGCAACCCACCCTTCAAGCTCTTCAATCTCACATTTATCAGAAATACTATTTAATATTATTAAAAGCTCATCAAGTTCAAGTTTTAATGGGTTTTGATATTCTTCCCAAGCTTCTTTTTTAGATTTTTTTACGAAATCTTTTACTTCCTTGTTAATAATATCAAGCTCCTCTTTGGTAGCAATATTATTATTTATAATCCAATTTGAAAATTGTAGTAGACAATCATAATCTTTCTCCCACTGTAATCTTTCTTTTGTCTTATATCTCTCGTGAGAACCAGAAGTAGAATGACCGGTAGGTTGAGTCATCTCAACAACATGAACAATAGAAGGAATATGCTTTTCTCTTGCTAATTTCTCTGCTTTTTCATAAGTATCAACTAATGCAGGATAATCCCATCCTTTAACTTTAAATATTTCAAATCCTTCACCTTTATCATCTCTTTGAAAACCTTTTAAAACTTCAGAAACATCTGATTTTGTCATCTGATATTCATTTCCTACTGAAATGCCATATCCATCATCCCAAACTGATATAATGGCTGGAACCTGTAGAACTCCAATTGCATTAACAGCTTCAAAAAAATGTCCCTCAGCGCATGAAGAATTTCCAATTGTACCAAAAGCAATCTCAGAACCGTTATTAGAAAAAGATTTCTTTTCAGATAAATCTTTATTTTGCCTGTAAACTTTAGAAGCTTGCGCAAGCCCAACAAGTCTAGGCATATTAGAAGCTAAGCAGGCCATATCAGAAGTAGAATTCTTCTGTTCCATTAAATTTCTCCATGTCCCATCTTCATTTAAAAGTCTAGACCCAAAATGATTCATCATTTGTCTTGATCCTGAACTAGGCTCAGCTGACAATTCAGGATTTCCGTAAAGATGAGCAAACATTTGTTTGGTAGTTAATTGACCTAAACACATCATTAAAGTCTGATCTCTGTAGTAGCCTGCTCGAAAATCACCATCTTTAAATACCTTTGCAAGAGCTATTTGAGCTAATTCTTTTCCATCACCAAAAATCCCGAAACTCCCCTTTCCAGACAAAACGTCTCTTCTACCAAATAAAGAAGATTCACGAACTTCATTAATTAATCTAAAATCTGATAAAATAACTGCTTTAAAATCATCCTTAGATAACTGTTTATTTTCATTAGCTTTCTTACTCATCGTATTATGTGTTTTTAAAAATAATGCTGCAAAATTAATTAATATTTATTTAAATATATATTATTTTTAAACTTAGAAAAAGGTGAAAATAAATTAACTATAAAAAATTCTGTTTTTTAGAAAAGATTATTAATTTTGCACCCCCTCAATAATGAGGAATAACCACAGAGTTGGTTTAACCAAATTAAATTAGAAATGGCTACAAGAATTAGACTACAAAGACACGGAAGAAAAGGAAAACCTATTTATCATGTTGTAATAGCAGATCAAAGATCTCCAAGGAATGGTAAATTCATCGAAAAATTAGGATTATATAATCCAAATGTAAATCCTGCAATAATCGATATAGATTTTGACAGGTCAGTTGAATGGTTAATGAAAGGAGCACAACCATCAGATACCGTTAGAGCAATTTTATCTTACAAAGGGGTATATATGAAAAAACATCTTTTAACAGGTGTTGCTAAAGGTGCCTTTGATGAAGCTGAAGCTCAAAAAAGATTTGATGCTTGGATGAGTGGAAAAGAAGGTGAAATTTCTGATAAGAAAACTAATCTTGAAAAAGAAAAAGCTGAAACTGAAAAAGCAAAAATTGATGCTGAAAAAGCATATAATGCTGAAAAAGCAAAAGCAATTCAACAAAAACACATGGATTTAGCTGCTGCTGAAGAGGCTCCTGCTGTTGAAGAAGCTCCTGCTGTTGAAGAAGCTCCTGCTGTTGAAG
>CAYNGO010000030.1:1420-18347 GCA_964397025.1 uncultured Weeksellaceae bacterium | reverse complement strand
AATAATAAGGCTGCAAGTATAAAGCTAATTGGGACTGTGGGATTTGTAAATGGGACGTCTTCTAAATTTTGGGTAGCTAAATTGATTATGTATAGTATAAAAGCACCTAAAATTATCCCAATTATGCCAGCAATTAATGTTAAAAATACAGATTCTAAGACAATCTGTTTTCTTATGTCATTTGGGGTTGCTCCAAGTGCTCTACGTATTCCGATTTCTTTAGTTCTTTCTTTCACGGAAATTAGTAAAATATTTCCAATTCCTATTATGCCAGCAAGAATGGTTGCTATTCCAATTATTAATGAAATAAACGACATTCCACTTGCAAAATTTTTAATTCTAGTAAATAAAGCCCCAAGATTAAAACCTCCAACTGCTTGTTTATCTTCAGGGTGAACTCTATGTATTTTTTTTAATTTAGACCTTACTTTCTTTTCAACGTCTACTATATCCACATCATCAAAACCAGCAATTAATAAAAACCCAACATTATCACCAGTATTATACAGTCTTTTAAAAGTTGAAAAAGGAACATGTATGTCGCCATCATCATCAAAACTTCCTCCTCCCGAATCAACATATTTGTGTATTCCTATTACTTTAAAGTAAATACTATTTAAGCTGATATATTTACCAATAGGATTGGTTTTATCTTCAAATAACTCTTTTTGGGTTCTTTCGCCAATCACACAAACCTTCCGCTCCTGACTAATATCTAATTCATTAATAAATCGCCCTCCTTCATAGATGTCTTTTTGAGCAACAGTCGTTAGTACGGGATAATCCCCATAGATATTATAGGTCCCTGAACGTTTCCCATTTGAAACATTTGCACCACTTGAGCCAAAATTTCCTTTTTGAATTCTTGGAGCGATATACTCAATTTCAGGAATTGCATTTTTTAGGTATTCAACATCATTTAATTTAATATTCCAATTTCTATCAATTTTAAATCCTTTGTATGGAATGCTAGTGCTTTGTGTCCAAATAAATAAACTATTTGCAGAGATTCTTTCAAACCGTTGCTCAAACCCATTGTTAACTCCTTTAGCAGCTCCAGAAAGTACAATGTATAAAAATATCCCCCAAAGAACACCAATAATAGTAATCAAGGTTCGTAGCTTATTTTGGCCAATTGAACCAAAAATTTCTTGCCAAGTGTCTTTATCAAAAATTGTTTTCATTTATTTATCTCTAAGAGCAATTATAGGTTTGATTTTGGCTGCTTTTCTTGCAGGTAAATATCCTGCAAGTGCACCAAAAAAAATTAAAATTATTGTTGCCCAAATTGCATTAGAGGTTTCTATATATGGATTTGAAATAAAATATTTCTCCATTAAATTATCTCCAATACCATTTAAAATAATTAGTGCAACTATTAAACCTAAATAGCCTGAGATCATAGTAATAAAAATTGATTCTTGAAGCACCATAGTAATTATACTATTTGGTGTAGCTCCAATTGCTTTTCTAATACCAATCTCTTTAGTTCTTTCTTTGACCACAAAAACCATGATATTACTTATTCCAATAATTCCAGCAATGAGAGTACCAATTCCGATAAATGATATAATAATACTTAGTACTGAAGCAAATTGTCTTGAATTCTCTTGCTCTTCACCAGTGTTGCTTATATAAACACCTCTATTATCATCTGGAGAAATATTTTTTTTCTTTTTTATATAGCTTTCTAGATCTTTTTCAAGTACTAAGGATTGAGCATAGCTCATATTTTTGTCGTATATAACTATCATCTGACCAATCTCATCATTGTTCTTTTGTATCTTCTGCATAGTTGTGTATGGGACGTATAAATTTCTCTCCTCTCTATCACCACCTTCATCTTGGAATACTCCAATAACTTTCCAACTATGTCCACCTCCAAATATATACTTGCCGATAGGATCCTCATCTTTAAATAAATCTTCTGCAACTAATCTTCCAATTACAACATGTTTTTTTTTATTTATTATATCACCCTCATTCAAATATCTTCCATTCATCATTATTGTTAACTCTGCTTCTTGATGTCCAGGTGAGACTGCTCTTACTGAGTAATTATTTGCTTTCTCTTTATATTTTATTTGAAAATAATTCCTGTTCCTAACCACAATATCTTCAATTTTAGAATTAAACTTTTCTTTTAAATCTTTTAAATCACTATTTGTAAATTTTATTCTTCTTTGTGATTCGTATCCTCTGTATGGAATAGATGTTGAGCTTGGGTATAGTCTAATAGTATTTACTTTATCATCAGTAAAAAATTTCCCAAAACTATTTTGCAGGCCATTTCCTAATCCGAATAGAATTATAAAAATTAAAATCCCTATTGCAACAGTAAAGCCAGAAAGGAATGTCCTTAGTTTATTTTTTTTGATAGTATCAAAAATTTCTTTCCAACTGTCTTTGTTAAATAACATTTAGCTTGTTTTAATATCTGTCATAATAACCCCATCTTTTAATGTGATTATCCTATTACACATATTAGCAATTTCATTCTCATGTGTAACAACTAATATTGTCTTTCCTTCTTTATTAATTTTTTTTATTAATGCCATTACTTCTTCTGATGTTGCTGAGTCTAAAGCTCCAGTTGGTTCATCAGCAAGTAGAACTTTTGGTTGAGAAGCTAGTGCGCGCGCAATGGCAATTCTTTGTTTTTGACCACCAGATAATTCACTTGGAAGATGTTCTGACCAATCACCAAGCCCAACTTTTTCTAGATATTCAAATGCTATTTTTTGACGCTCATTTCTAGAAATACCTTGGTAGTATAATGGCAATGCTATGTTTTCTAATGCAGTCTTATAATTAATAAGATTAAATGATTGAAAAACAAAGCCAAGAAATTGATTTCTATATTTAGCAGCCTTTGTTTCATCAAGATCTTTTATTGGTACATTATCTAAATGGTATGAGCCAGAATCATAATTATCTAACATTCCTATTATATTTAAAAGTGTAGATTTTCCTGATCCAGATGATCCCATAATAGCAACCAATTCTCCCTCTTTAATAGATAAGTTAATCCCCTTTAAGACATGTAAGGAGTTTTTACCTATGGCATAGGATTTATTTAGCTCTTGTATTTCTATCATATTTTTTAAACGTACGTTAAGTTTTATATTGTGCAAAGTAAAATTTAAGTAGTATTATTTCTTATCTACCCAGTCGCCATTTTCTTTAATTAAATCAATTAAAGCATCTACAGCTTCTTCCTCGTCAATATTTTTCTTGACAATATTTCTTTCTTTATATAGCGTGATTTTACCAGGTCTTGTGCCTACATATCCATAATCTGCATCAGCCATTTCACCAGGACCATTTACAATACAGCCCATTATTCCAATTTTAAGTCCTTTTAAATGATCCGTTACTTTTCTAATTTTAGCAGTTGTTTCCTGAAGATCAAAAAGTGTTCTTCCGCAAGAGGGGCATGAAATATATTCTGTTTTAGAGATGCGCGTTCTGCTTGCTTGTAATATTCCAAAAGCTGTTGAATTAAGATGCATACTATCTCCTATTAAAGAATTTTTAATAGAGATTCCATCTCCTAAGCCATCTAATAAAAGCGATCCAATATCGGAAGATGAATTTAATTGTAATTCTTCGGAGCTTAGTTTATTATAATGTCTTTCAATAATAATAGGCGTTTCAATTTTCTTATTTATTAGTTCAATAAAAAACCTCCTTTGCTCGGCAACTCCATTTTGATTTTGTGTTTTTAAGATAAGAACAGCTGTATTATCAACTTTTATATGATTAATTAAATCATCGCTTAGTTCTTGTATAGAGGTGCTAATAAAATTTAACTCATTAGATTTTTCATAAGAAGAGATATATTCATAAGTGCTTAATAGTGGATACCCTTTTTTATGCTTTTTCCAGGATTTATAATTATAAATAATACTCAGTGTTCCTGGAATTTCAAAATCTATAATATTATCTCCTATATAAATATAATCTGTAGCATGATCAGCAATATGCCATTTATCCAAAGGAACCGAGTAATTATATCCTAACGCAAAGAAAGAAGAAGCTTTTATTAGATCTTGATTATAAAGATTTGCAATAACAACAGGAGCATTATTGCCTCCAATATTTTTTATTATTCTACTTCTTCTTCTAATATATTCAAAAGGATTTAGTGGGTTTTTATTAATATCCTTAATCCTAATTTTATTACCCCGATCTTTAAAATTCTTCAGCAAGTTATAAGCAACAGGCATTTCAAATTCTGGAGCCTCAGTAAGTGATACCCTTATAGTGTCACCTATTCCATCTTCTAAAAGAGCTCCAATTCCAACAGCTGATTTTATCCTTCCATCTTCTGCCTCCCCAGCCTCGGTAACTCCTAAATGAAGTGGATAATTCATCCCTTCCTTAATCATTTCACTAACTAAAAGACGATATGCCTGAACCATAACTCTTGTATTTGAAGCTTTCATGGAAAGAATTATTTCATGATAGTTTTCATCTCTGCAAATTCGCAAAAACTCCATTGCTGATTCCACCATTCCATTAGGAGTATCGCCATATCTACTAAGAATACGATCTGATAATGAGCCATGGTTAGTGCCGATTCGCATTGCAGTTCCATGTTGTTGACAGATTTTTACTAAAGGTGTGAATTTTTCTTTAATCCTTAATAGCTCTTCATTATATGTTTGATCAGTGTATTCTATTTCTTCAAATTTCTTTTTATCGGCATAATTCCCAGGATTTACTCTTACTTTTTCTACAATTTTTGCTGCTATTTCTGCAGCATTAGGAGTAAAGTGAATATCTGCAACAATAGGAGTAGAATAGCCTCTTTTAAAAAGTTCATCTTTAATATTTTGAAGGTTTTCTGCATCTTTTTTACTAGGAGCTGTTATCCTTACCAGCTCACAACCTGCCTTAATCATCCGTATGGATTCCTCCACAGTAGCAAGAGTATCCATAGTGTTTGTAGTAGTCATAGATTGAACTCGAATTGGATTGTCTCCACCAAATCCGATACCACCAACCATTACTTCTCTAGTTTTAAATCTAGAATATGAAGTTAGACTATTGCAATACTTCATTATATTTTTACGACTTTCTTAATAATTTCTTCAGTATTTGTAATTATTTTTATCATGTAAACACCATCTTTTAAATAGCTTAGATCAATATTTTTAGAAAATTCTCCTTCTATACTAAAAGTTATTTTTTTAAGTTGTTTACCAAGACTATCTAATAAAATAAAATCTGTTATTCCAGATGAAAAACCTTTAATATTTATTTGATTTTTTACTGGGTTTGGATAAAACTCCCATTTTGAAAGATCATCTTCAATAAAAGTAGTCCCATTATCTACCTGAAATTCATGATGTACTGAAGAGCCAAAATCTCCTTCAAATATTTTAATCCAGCTACCTCCAAGTTGTCTGAATCTTGCCATTCCAGCACCATCATTGTTAGCCCAAAAATCAATCCCATCATTATCACTATCATTAATTATAAAGCTATAGCACCCATCATTAAAAACTAATGTATCTCTATATTGACTGTTGATCATTAGGCTGCCTCCTCCAGCAGATTCATAAGTTAAATTATTGTTGCTATCAAAGATTTTCCAAGAAGTTTCTGACTGACTAGCTCCAATTGTTCCGCTATTAGTTTGGAGCCATAAGGCAAAAGAATTATCGTATGTTGGTACAGGATCAAATGTTGATTTTATGTAGTTATTATAGATATTTTCATCTATAGATTGGTTAGGCTCACTGATTTCAACATAAAACTTATTATTTGAACTTAAAAGATTGTCCCATAAGTTTGATGGTGCGTCTAATGTAATAGTTGCTTCTTCTTGAAATGAAAGGCTTCCATTCCAAATTTGAGATTGTTTATTTACTGAGCCATTTATCCAGAATTCAATTTTCAAGCTTGTAAGCGTTGTTTCTCCAGTATTTTTTATGATAATTTTTGGATCTCCGCATGTTGGGTTTATTCTTGAGTATAGAACCTTATCTGTAGGAGATATAATATCAATAATAGAAGCATCTAAATCATGATTAGCACCTTTATAGCTAACTAGCTGACTACTCACCCAATAGTTTGAGCTTCCAGAAGCGCTTATTACTCCATAGTCAATATTATGAGTTTGTCCAGGGTTCACTAGAGATGTTATATCATCTTCTCTTATGTCTGAAGCTTGTCCCGGACACCATCCTGCTCTATCATATATCCAAGTTCCTCCTTGAGGATAAATAGGGTTGTTTCCACAAGAAGTCCAAACTGGCCAAGTATATTCAGCACTACCTCCGTCTATATTTATAAAGTGATCTTGAGGTATGAATTCCCCTTCTTGCCCATGACCAGTAATTGTAGTTCTTATTTTAAATGATTCTGCATTTGGATCTAGAATAATATCGCGAGGTTCAAAAGCATTGTTATCGATAATAGTTGAATAACCTTTTGATTGAGGTCTCCATATTTGTTGTATATCAACAACATCTCTTGATGGTGTACCAACTATAAAATGGAATTTAATATCCATATCTTCTTGCCATTGCCCGCCACTTGTCATATTTATTCTCTTATTTCCTTTAAGAATTGGAGCAAAGTCCGTTACATCAAAATACCATGTTTTTCCATTAGTGCCTAGGTCAAGATAGGCGCCATATGGAGTGACAAAAGACATAATTTGAAATGCCATAGGATATCTATTATAGTAGTCAAGTTCATTAA
Source organism: uncultured Weeksellaceae bacterium (assembly GCA_964397025.1). Classification (GTDB taxonomy): domain Bacteria; phylum Bacteroidota; class Bacteroidia; order Flavobacteriales; family BACL11. Next base: position 11,633 of record CAYNGO010000030.1, on the reverse strand, counting down.
TGTTAATTGTGCTATCAATATTAAGAGTGTCAATTGATAAAACAGCTCCACTTGTATTATATGTGTAGCTAATTGCTTGCCAGAATGTATTGGATGAAATAATAGCAATACTATCATGGTTTAGAGAGTTGTAATTTGAATAGATGCTTTGTTCTTTAACTATATTAGGTGTAGCTATTATAGAGTCTAAAACAATATTAGTTGTATTACTTGTGATGTAATCTCCTTGGAATAATTTTACCGAAGGTCTAAAATTCGTTGGGTTAAAGAATTGATTGATTTTATCACCTCTTGAGTATTGCCAGTTAACATTTCCATTAAAATTAGCAATTAAATTATTTGTTGAATTGTCATTTGCTATAGTTCCACTTCCCTCATTAAATGGATAGTATGCTACTAAATCTAAATATTGAGGATGTGTATTATTTATTCGGGAGTTCATCCATTCATTAATTGTATTTTGATTAAGTTCTTTGCTAAATACTCTAAACTCTTTAATCTTACCATCCCAAAAGTAACCGCTTCCGTTACCATTTGCTCCAAGGCTTAATGTTTGAATATCGATATTAGCATTTTTATTATTTCCACTATGCCAAAGAATACCATTTTTAAACATTTTCATATCTCCGCTGATACTGTTTTTTGTAAATGCCCAGTGATTCCACTGTGATGAGAATTCGCTTTGACTAGCAAGTTTATCAATCCTGTCATATGATCCAGCATTGTTTCCGCAGTCCCAATAAACTCTGCTGTTACTCCAGGGAAAATGAATATTTAATGTCCTACTACCATTAGCATCAAGTCCTTCTAAAATCGTACTGTTGTAGGGCAGTGTATTTTCATCACCATAAGACCAAAAAGAAATGGTAATCTCATTTGATATTGTATTTAGTGAGCTTGTAGGAATTGATATTGACTCTCCTTTATTAACCTCAATATTTGTTGCATCATCCGAGCTTAGTCCGCAATTAAAATTAAGAGAATCTCCTAAAATTAAAGTTGGTGTTGATGGTGTTGAATTTGAAAGAGAAAACTCTATAATGATATTAGAGGTTGAATCCCACATGAAAGGAGTATGGAATTGAAAACGATTTTCACCAGTAGATAATGTGTTATTTGAGTGGTATACTTCAGTAAATCCATCAAGGTGAGGATTTAATGGGTCAAGGGTGCTATCGCTAGTTGTTTTGAGTTTTATTTTAAAGAAATTTAATGTGTTTGTAGAGACTGAATTTAGTGATAGTGCGTAAATGGAATCATGAATTAATCCAGCAGCAGCAAGTTCATTTGCTTTATATAGAAATTGAGATTTATTTGAATTTTTGTCAGTTGCTAAAACAAGATTTAAATGATTGTTTCCAATGCCAATTGATGTTGTATCTTCAGAAATAATACTGTTTAAAATTGTGTTCTGTTGAATGAATTGATAGTAGTTATATATCGGACTATTGCTGTAAGAATATGTGTTTCCAGAAAAATTTGAAATTACATGAGAAGTAGTTTTGGCTTTTATTGAATCCACTCTACTTGAATCGTGAATATTTGTATGGCAGCTGTAGTCCCATGCTCCACATCCAATATTATTAATACTTCCGCTAGTATTTATAACATCATCCTTGCATCTCATATTGTATGACATGATTATCTTCTCATAAGTTATCGCATTGTTAGAGGGGAAGTTGAATACAGAGTCTCTTGTTGTACTAGTATAGTCAAATGTTTGAGTAATGATTGTGTCTCCATTATTTTGAGCGTTTAATGAAAAACACTTTAATAAAAGAAGGATAAATATGATTTTTTTTATCATGTTTTATGTCTTTTAATTGTTTTACAAATTTAATCTTAATTTTCTATTTCAGATACGCCTCCAGACACTATTAGTTTCATGATATCACTGGATGAGGAGTTAATTGGTGTAAGGAATTTCTTTTCAACAACAAATAATTGGCCAGAAAACGCATATGAGTGAGGGAGGTAGACTAGAACTTTTTCTTCGCTAATATTAAGGTTTTTAAGATCCTCATTAGTTATAAAGCCAATTCTTTCAATTGTTGAGTTTTCATAAATTTTTATTAATACCGCCTGATCAAATCCTTTTTTTCCACCAACAAATGTTTTCATTAGATCTTTAACTGATGAGTAAATAGTTTTTAAAAGAGGTGCTTTTTCTAATACTTTATTAAAAAGCGAGTTAAATGGCGAGGCAATAAGTTTAGCACCTAACATACCGATTAATGTTATTAATGCAAAAAGTACAATAAGTCCAATTCCAGGAATGTCAAATGGCAATATTCCGTCAATTTTATTAAACGACCATATGACAACATAGATAGTGACGCTAATAGGAACAATATATAAAAGTCCTTGTAAAAAGTAATTAATTAAATTTTTCATAATTGGTTTTAAATTGTTTCTAAAGATAATAATCTTATTAAAATGTAGGATTAATTTTTTTTAATATTTTTTTCTATAAAAATTATCATTTATATGTAATTTTAGGTGTTTTTTAGTACTTTTTAGTACTTTTTAGTGCTTTTTAGTGTTTTTTTTTAAAAAAATAGCTAATTTTTAAATATTAAATTTTTTTACTGTCTATTTTTAATCATTTTATTGCATTTTATTGCATTTTATTGCATTTTATGTACACTTTAATGTATTTAAATATCTTTTAGTGTATTTTTAAAGACATTTATAATATTTATATAATTAATTACTTGTAATTATTGATATTAATCCTATTTCTGTAGCTTTACATAATCTAATTTTACTAAGATACTGCTAATAAGTGTACTATATACTCTAAGTGAAATTTGATATATTTGTTAAACTTTAATTCAAAATTTATGTGTAAAATATTTGTTACTTGCTTTGCCATAATATTTCCTTTTTTATCTTTTGGGCAATCTTTCAATGGATTTGCCCTTTATAATGCACAAGGATCAAGCACTACATATCTTATTGATGAAAATCAAAATATTGCACACACATGGACAATGCCTACTGAATGCAATTACACTGTTCAATTAAAAGATAATGGTAATATTGTTAGAGGTACTAAAAACAATACTCAAACTGGTGGTACTAATAATTCTTTGGGCGGTGCGGCTGATGCTGGTAGAGTTCAAGAAATCGACCCGCTAGGAAATGTTGTTATGGATTTTATTTATTCAAGCTCTTCAGTTTTATCTCATCATGACTTAACTTTAATTGGTGATAATATTTTATTAACAGCTTGGGAAGTTAAAACTTCTTTAGAGATTAATAATGCTGGAGGAAGTGTTACAACTGACAAATGGCCAACTCATTTTGTTGAAATTGCTAGTGATGGTAATGGTGGTGGTCAGATTGTATGGGAATGGCATATTTGGGATCATATGATTCAAGATGTTGATTCAAATCTTCCAAACTACGGAGTAGTTTCAGAAAACCCTCATTTAATAGATATAAATATGATTACAGCAGGCGGAGGTGGAGGTCCTGGGGGTAGTAGTAGTGGTGATTGGTTTCATGTAAATGGAGTTGACTATAACGAGGATTTAGATCAGATTTCTTTTTCCTCTAGGTTTGCAAGTGAGATTTATATTATTGACCATAGCACAACAACTGCAGAGGCCGCTTCACATACAGGTGGCAATTCTGGTATGGGTGGAGATATTTTATATAGATGGGGAAATCCAAGTAACTATAATACTTCTGGCTCTCAGATTATTCCAAATGCTGTTCATGATGTAAGGTGGATTACTAATGATGGAAGGCCAAATGGAGGGTTTTTGCAAGTATTTAATAATTCAGGAGTATCCAATAATCAATCAGCAGTTGATGGTATTGAAACGCCAATTGACCCATCAAATCCTTATAATTACTATAGAAATCCTGGTCAAGCTTTTGGTCCTTCATCATATTCCACTAGATATGAATGTGCATATTCTGCTAGTGGTCAATCTGCTTCTGATCGTATGTATAATGGTAATATTTTTGTTAACGCATCAGGGGGGCAAGGTGGTGCCGGTGTTATGTATGAGGTTGATCAAAATGGCTCTATAGTTTGGGGTCCATATAATGCAGATACTCAGAAGGCTTTTAGATACGAATGTGAACATCCAGGTGTTATATCACTTGAGCCATATATGAATTCTACAGCATCAACTTCTTGTTTTACAGCATCTGTACAAATATTAGAAACGGATAATGATTTTTTATCACTTTACCCTAATCCTACATCTGATATACTAAATGTATCTTTTAACAATTCTTTTGAAAATGACTTTGATATAATAATATCCAATAGTTTAGGTCAGGAAATATATTATAAAAGCTATAAGAATATGAATCATGTCACTCATCAAAAAATTAATCTTTCAAATCAACCTAAAGGTTATTATAATTTAAGCTTAATATCTAAAGATGGAAATTTCTATTCTTACAAAATTGCATTAATAAAATGATAAAAAACAGACTAATATTAGCTGTAATTATTGCTTTATCTCTTAAATCATTTTCACAAAATAATTTTTATGATGTTGATAATGTCAGAGAAATAAAAATGTATTTCACCCAACCAAATTGGGATTATATTTTAGATAGTTTATATGTTGCTGGAGACCAAGAGCGTCTGATTGCTAGTATTGAGATTGATGGTGATTCGTATGATAGTGTAGGGGTGAGATACAAAGGTTTTAGTTCTGTTAGTGTAAATACAATAAAAAACCCTTTCAATATTAAGCTAGACTATATAGATAATAACCAAAACCATGAAGGGTTTAAAAAGTTAAAATTATCTAATGTCATTAAGGATCCTTCTTTTTTACGTGAGGTACTTTCTTATGAGATTGCTAGAAATTATATGCCAGCTCCAAGAGCTAATTATGCAAATCTATATATAAATGATACTCTGTGGGGTTTATATGTTAATGTTGAATCAATAAATGATAAGTTCACTAATAAGCATTTCTCATCAGTGAATTCTACTCTTGTTAAAGGAAATCCATTAAATATAAATTTACAAACAGGTGGTGAGAATTCTAATTTAAGCAATTCACACGGATCAGATAGTTCATATTATGTTGATTATTATGACTTAAAATCAAATAATGGATGGAAAGATTTATATGATTTAATTGACACATTAAATAATCATAGTAATGATCTAAATAATATTTTAAATATAAATAGGACATTATGGATGCATGCCTTCAACTATTCACTTATTAATTTTGATTCTTATGTTGGTTACAGTCAAAACTATTATTTATATAAAGGACTTTCTCAACAATTCCAACCTATTCTTTGGGATTTAAATATGTCATTTGGAGGCTTCCGTTTAACTGACGCTACTCAAGCATATTTTAATGGATTTGATATTCCTCAGGCACAAAATATGGATCCCTTGTTTTTTTTAAATAATAATTTTTTATCACCTCGTCCGCTAATTACAAATATTTTAAACGATACTAGACATCAAAGAATGTATTTGGCTCATATGCGAACAATTATAGAAGAGAATTTTATAAATCAAAATTATCTATCTAGAGGACAGTATCTTCAGGGCTTAATTTCTACTCATGTTCAAAATGATAATAATAAATTTTATTCGTTTAATAATTTTACAGATAACCTAAATACACAAGTATCTATAACAAGTTCTATATGTCCTGGAATTTCTCAGCTTATGGATTCAAGAACCACTTATTTATCAAATTACTGGTCTAGTTTTACGCAGCCTAATATTTCAAATATTCAGACTTTACCTAATTCTAATCAGTTTTTTGGTAACGATTTTACAATTACCGCACAAATACAGGATGCTTTATATGCCATGCTTGCATATAGATTTGGTGAGAATATGCCATTTATAGAAGTTGAAATGTATGATGATGGAAATCATAATGATGGAAGTGCAAATGATGGTATCTATGGAGCTATAATTAATAATTGTAGTAATTCAGTTGATTATTATTTATATGCTGATAATAATAGTGAAGGTGTTTTTTCTCCAAAACGAGCAGCATATGAATTCTATTCTGTTTCTACTACAATCCCTCAATCTAGCCTAGTAATTAATGAGGTGATGTCTAATAATAAAACAATTGTTACTGATGAAACAGGTGATTATGATGACTGGATTGAATTATATAATACCACAAATACACCAATCTCTACAAATGGATTAATTTTCTCTGATAATTTGTTGAATCTTGCAAAGTGGGATCTTCCTAATGCAGTTATTAATCCTAATTCATATTTTATTATTTGGGCAGATGAAGATGGTAATACAGGAGATAATCATGCTAATTTTAAGCTTTCTAATTTAGGAGAACAACTTATATTATCTAATAGTGATTCAACTGTTGTAGATGCAGAATTTATTTATGCTCAGCTTGATGATGTTGCTTATGGAAGATCACCAAATGGAACAGGTGTTTTTAATATGCTAACTCCAACATTTAAAAGTAATAATACCCCTACTTCAATAGATGATTTTTTTGATCAAGAGAATACATTGTTTTTCCCAAATCCATTTTCCAATTTTATAAAAATTGAAAAAGAGAAGGATTGGTATATCACAAACACTATTGGTCAAATAATTTATAACTCAAATACAAGTTCAACTATTAATACGTCATTATGGAAATCCGGAGTATATTTTCTTCACTTTACAAATTCACTAAACAATAGTGTTAAGCTTTTAAAAGTAAAATAATGCTTAAAAATATTTTTCTATTTCTAGGTATTCTATTACTATCAAGTTATAATCTTATTTCACAAACAATAGTAAGTTATGATCAATCAGATGGTCTTTTAAATAATTATGTTGAGTGTGTCGCTGTAGATATTAATGACAATGTATGGTTTGGAACTGCTTTTGGCGTTTCTATGTTTGATGGTAATTCATGGACATCTTACAAACAGAGTTCGCACCCTCTCATGTTGTCAGATAATATAAAAACAATAACTGCTACATCAAATGGAGATATTTGGATTGGAACTGATTATGGAGCTAATAAGCTAATAGGAGGAGCATCTGGTTTGACATGGATTCCTTACACAGATTCTGATGGTCTTGCTAACAATAAAGTTACAAGTATTGACGAAGATCCAAATGGTGATTTGTGGTTTGCGCACTCATCTTTTTCTGCTGGAGTAAGTGTTTTTGATGGAATGAGTTGGAGTTCTTATAATTATCCAGACCTTCCAATTAGTGGTGTATGTGGTACTTCATTTGATTCCAACGGAGATAAGTGGTTTGCTTCTCCACTTGATGGTATTGCACATTTTGATGGAAATACTTTTACAAACTTTACTGTTAATAATGGGCTTTTAAGTAATTACAGTACATCAATATGTATTGATGATAATAATAATAAATGGCTTGGGTCATCTAGTGGTATGTCAGTTGTAAATAGTAATGCAACACAATTCTCATCACATACTATTATGTATTCTTTGCCGCCTCCAGATACATTAAACCCAGTCGTTGATATTGCAAAAGATTCTTGGGGCAGGATATGGACAACAATTTATGTAGGATATTTAGCAGAGGGAGGTGTTGCTTTTTGGAATGGTAATCAGTGGAATGACTATGATCATACCGATGGTATAGCAGGGCCAAATGTTAAAGGTCTTGCTATTGATTCTGAGGATAATATTTGGATTGCAACAACTACTGGGGTTTCTAAGATTTCAGCAATGCCAAGTCAAATATTAAATAATTATGATCAATCACTTAATATTTATCCTAATCCTTCAAATTCTCAAATTAGTATTAATGTAAATAATGATAATATCGATTTAGTAGCTTTATATGATAATCAGGGTAGATTAATTATTGAATTTAATAATGTTTTAGCTTCTTCTTTAGATATTGATGTATCTCATATCTCTGCAGGAGTTTATACCCTTAAAGTTTTGTCATTATCAGAGTTAAATAGTAGAAAGCTTATCATCTATTAATTTAAATTAGTTTGTTGATAAGTATTGTTTTTCCACTTAATCACAACCTTCTTCCTTTGTAATTTTGAAAAAAAAAGTTATGTCAAGAATCTCATTACTTATATTATGTTTATTTGTTTTAAGTTCATGTATTACTCCTAAGGTGTATAACGAGCTTTTAGATAAGCATGAATTAGCTAAAAAAAATCTTACAAAAAATGAAAAGAAAATACTTCAACTAAAAGAGACTTTAGATGATAAAGAGAAGAATATTGAATCTTTAAATTTATTAGTTCAGAGCCTTCGTTTAGATTCAATAAATCTTAATAACGAACTCTTTTCTATTCAAAAGAAATATGCTGACTTAAATACAACTTACGATTTACTTTCCTCAAAAAGTAGTAGATATATGGCTGAAAAGGCTAATGAAACTAAAGAGCTTTTAAATCAATTAGAAAAAACACAGAGTGAACTTTTTGCTAAGGAAGACGAATTGAATAAATCTACAGCTAATTTAGAGGAAAAAGAAAGAAAGCTACTAAGCTCTCAAAATGAATTAGAGCTTCGCTCTTTACGTGTTGCTGAACTTGAAGCAATTATAAATCGTAAAGATTCAATGGTTACAGCTCTTAAGCAAAAAATCTCAAAAGCACTAATTGGTTTAGAGGGTGATGGACTTACTATAGTACAGAGAAATGGTAAGGTTTATATTTCTCTTGAGGAAGATCTTTTATTTGCCTCTGGAAAATACGAGGTAAACCAAACTGGAAAACAAGCTCTAGATAAATTATCTGAGGCTCTCTCATATCAAAAAGATTTAGAAATATTAGTTGAGGGTCATACTGATAGTATACCTCTTAGTGGAAGAGGACTGGTAAAAGATAATTGGGATCTTAGTGTAATGCGTGCTACCTCTGTAGTAAAAAGACTTACTTCGAATACTAATCTAGATCCTACTCAATTAATTGCTGCTGGTAGAAGTGAGTTTGTTCCTTTATTAGCCAATACCTCATCTGAGGGTAGAAGTAAGAATAGAAGAATTGAAATGATTCTTTCCCCCAACTTAGATGATCTATTTAAGCTATTAGATGAATAAATAGGTTTATGTTAGAAAGAGTTCTGATCACTGGTTATAATGGCGCATTAGCTCAAAGACTAAAATTAATTTTAGAGAAAGAATATGAATTAATTTATCTTACCTCAAATAAAAAATCTGTTAATAATAAAGATATTTTTTTCTGGAATATAAAACAAGAATTTATAGATCCTAGAGCAGTATTAAATTGTGATCACATTGTTCATCTATGTGGCTATAATATTATGAATAGGTGGTCTACAAGTGGTAAAGCAAAAATGTATTCAAGCAGAGTAGATACAGCCAATTTATTATTTAAAAAATGTAAAGAACTCCAAGTTAAAATTAAAACATTTGTTGGAGCATCTGCTATGGGTTATTATGGTTTAAATACTATTGCTGATGTGGATGAAGATTCTGCTTGTGGAAAAGATTGGCTGGCTAAGCTTTCTCTAGATTGGGAGAAGGCAGCTAATAATTTTACATCTCTTGGTTCTAGAGTAATTAACCTTAGAATCTCATTACTAATGGATCCAGATTCTGGTTTTTTAAGAGTAACTCTGTTTCCTCTTCGTTTTGGTATTTCTTCAGTTTTTCTACCATCTAATCTTTCATATTCATGGATGCATATTGATGATGTATCTCGTTTTATTTTATTCTCCATAAAGAATAACAATGTTTCGGGTCCTTATAATATGGCTTCAAATAGTAAACAAACACAGTTAGAGTTAATAAAAGAGATCAGAAATTGTGTTTTTAAATATGCTATAATTTTCCCTGTTCCTTTATTTTTAATGAAGATTATTATGGGTGGTCGCAGTCAGCTTCTAAAAGGTGGTCTTCATTTAAAGGCAGACAAATTAGTTCAATCGGGCTTTAAATATAAATTTCCTTCTGTTTCAAGTTTCTTAAATAAAAAATAGTCATTAAATTATGGGAATAATTCAAAAAGGCTCTAAGCTTTATAGTATTTTTTTTAATAGATGTCCTGGATGTCATAAAGGAAAATTTTGGTTTTCTAATAATCCTTTTAAGAATATGTTTTTAAGTAGTAAAAAAGAAATAAAAAGTTGTTCAAACTGTTCTTTAGTATACGAGATGGAACTAGGTTTTTGGTATGGAGCCATGTATGTTAGTTACGCTATTGGTGTAGCTATAATGCTTCTTTTTTGGGGATTAACAGTTTCATTTTTTCCATTAATAGATGTG
>CAYNGO010000030.1:0-1320 GCA_964397025.1 uncultured Weeksellaceae bacterium | reverse complement strand
AATTATAAATAAGAAGTTAATCTTGCAGTAGTTTATCTTTTTCTAAAGATATAAAACGCTAAAATTAAGATTACTTGAAGAGTAGCTAGACTTATAAAGTCTTGTTGAGTTAATCCACCTCTTTGCCAAAGTCTTATAATATTAATGGAATTACTTATAAATACAATTATTAATATGGCTTGTGCTTTATTTATTTTTTTTATCATATCAAAAGGTTTATTTCAAGCTTAACATACTGTTTTTTTAGATTTTTTTCTATTGCAAAAATATGAAAGTAAATTTTACAGCTGTAATAGTTTTTAAAGGCTAAGTAAACCTATGTTAAAGTTACTTCAAAATCGTTAAATATTTAGTAGATTTAAAATAAAACATTGATATAATATTTGAATAGTAGGGATTTTCTGATCAAGTTAAATTTTTTCTGATTTTACTTATTATTTTATTTATTGGACTTTTTTATTGTTAGAAAAACAAAAAAAATAACATGATTTTTTAATACTAATTTTTATATAAAAAATTATTTCCATATATTTATATAATAAGTGGTTGTGATAAAAAAATATTCTAAAGAATAGTAATTATAAATCCACCAAAAAATTAATTTAACACTAATTATGTTGACCCCTCAAAGAATAAGGAGAATCAAGAATTTAAAAAGATTATTATATTTTAGCGCTTGGAAGAGGTTGTTTCTTTTTATTACCGAACCCACTCATGATAGATTGTTTGAAAGGTTCAGAAAAATTAATAAAAGCACATACCTAACTAACCCTGAACCATGGTTTACATTTTCAGCAATTGATTTTCTAAAAGATAAATTAAGTAGTGATCTAAAAATTCTTGAGTGGGGCTCAGGATCATCTAGCTTGTGGTTCGAAAAAAACGGATGTGATGTGACTTCAATTGAACACAATGAAGAGTGGGCTAATATTGTAAAGGGAATGAAATCTGAAAAGATTAATTTAATTGTTAGTACAACAAAGGATGATTATGTTAAGCCAGATATTAACTTTAGTACAATTAATGTTTTTCTTATAGATGGAATATATAGAAATGAATGTGCTTCATATTTAGCAGGGTTAATTAAATCAAATAAGATAATATCAGGGACAATGATTATCTTTGATGACACCAGTAGGTTAGAGTATCAAAAGAGTATACAGGAATTAACGAAGTCTTGTAAAGAAATTTATCATTTTACTGGAATCTCAAATATTGTAATTGATAAAATGACTTCGATTTTTATAATATGACTGATTATTTTATAAAAAAGATGCGGTGAGGAAGGGATTCGAACCCCCGAAACAGTTTCCCGTTTAC
>CAYNGO010000029.1:0-18940 GCA_964397025.1 uncultured Weeksellaceae bacterium | reverse complement strand
GTAGCGGGAGCCAGACTCGAACTGACGACCTTCGGGTTATGAGCCCGACGAGCTACCAACTGCTCCATCCCGCGATATGGTTGCAAATATATAGCTTAAACTTTATTTAAGGATACTTAAATTAAATTTATTTGGTAAAACAAAAAAAGTATTTTTGCAGCCATGATTTCAGTAAATAATTTATCGCTTTATTTTGGTGGGCAAGATGTTTTTAAGGATATCTCTTTTATGGTTAATAAGGGAGATAAGATAGGTCTTGTAGGTAAAAATGGAGCTGGAAAATCCACGCTTTTAAATGTTCTTTCAAAAGAATTAAAGCCTAATAAAGGTAATGTTTCTATTCCAAATGGGCTTATTGTTGGTTATCTTACCCAAGATTTAGATTTTGAAGATGGTAGAACAGTAATTGAAGAAGCTCAAGTAGCTTTTGATTATCTTAATGAAATAAAAGAGAGGCTAGAAGTTGTAAATACTCAGATTAATGAAAGAACAGATTATGAAACAGATTCATACTTAGATCTTATCTCAGAATTTCATGATTTAGAAGAGAGATATAGAATGGGTGGTGGTAATGATATTCAAGCAGAGATGAGTCAAGTGCTAAATGGACTTGGGTTTACACAATATGATTTTACAAGACAGACAACTGAATTTAGTGGAGGATGGCGCATGAGAATAGAGCTAGCAAAAATACTATTACAAAAGCCTGATATTCTTTTGTTAGATGAGCCTACCAATCACCTAGATATAGAATCAATTGTTTGGCTAGAAAGTTGGTTGAAGAAGTATACTGGTGCAATTGTACTGGTATCTCATGATAGATATTTTTTAGACTCTGTATCTAACAGAACTATAGAGATTTCTTTTAGTAAGATTAATGATTACAAGGCAAGATATAATAAATACTTAGAGCTAAGAAAGGATAGAATAGAAAAACAAATTCAAGCAAAGAAGAATCAAGATAAATTTATTGCAGAAACTAAGATCTTGATTAATAAGTTTAGAGCAAAAAAAAATAAAGCTGCATTTGCACAAACATTAATTACAAAGCTTGAAAGATTAGAAATTATTCATGTTGAGAAGGAAGATGTTGGTAGAATGCAATTTAGATTTCCTCCAGCTCCTCATTCTGGTAAATTAAGTTTAGTTATTAATGAGGCTTCTAAAAAATATGACGATCTAAAGGTGCTTAGTAATATAAATCTTGAGATAGTAAAAGGTGATAAGTTAGCATTTGTAGGTAAAAATGGTGAAGGGAAATCTACTTTAGCCAAAATGATTGTTGGTGCCATTGATTACACTGGAAGTATAGAGCTTGGTCATCAGATTAAAATGGGGTATTATGCTCAAAACCAAGCTGATTTCCTAGATGAAGAGATTACTGTTTTACAGACTATTGAAAATGCAGTAACCGAGCATAGTAAAGGAAATGTTAGAACAATACTTGGGTCATTCTTATTCTCAAATGATGATGTGACAAAGAAAATTAAGGTATTATCAGGTGGTGAGCGCGCTAGAGTTGCACTTTGTAAATTACTTTTAGAGCCTTATAACTTATTGGTTATGGATGAGCCAACTAATCATCTTGATATTACCTCTAAAGATCTTCTTAAAAAAGCATTAGCAAATTTTGATGGTAGTTTAATTGTTGTATCCCATGATCGTGAGTTTTTAGAAGGATTAACACAAAAGGTATATGAATTTAAACATCAAAATATAAAGGAATATATTGGTGATATCAACACTTTCTTAGCTGAGAAGGAAATGTCTGATTTTAAACAGTTGGAAAGCTCCCAAAAAGATCAGAAAATTGTAAATAAAGATAAAAAGAATGAGCAAATATCATATCATGATAAAAAAGCTCATAATAGCAATATAAAAAAATTGCGTAATAAAATAAATAAACTAGAAAAAGAAATTGCGTCACTATCGACTAGTTTAAAGGAAAAAGATGAAGCTCTTAGTGATCCTGTAAAATTTAAAGAGCTTTCAAATGATAAAGATTTCTTTTCTAAGTACGATCAAGAACAACAAAAACTAAGTGCCTTAGAAGATGATTGGACAGTGAGCACTGAGAAATTAGATCAATTAATTTCTTAATCTAATGAATTGTCTCTTGGTTAGTCCATTTTTTGTTTCTTTGCAAAATGGAGCATAAAGCAGGATTTGTAAATATAATAGGTAATCCAAATGTTGGAAAATCTACACTAATGAATGCATTAGTTGGTCAGAAATTATCTATTATCACTAATAAGGCACAAACTACTAGGCATCGTATTATTGGAATTCTTAACAAGAAGGAATACCAGATTGTTTTTTCTGATACACCAGGAATTATTAAACCTGCCTATAAGTTACAAGAGAATATGATGAATTTTGTTCATTCTGCTTTTCAAGATGCTGATGTTTTAGTTTATATGGTAGAGATAGGTGAGAAAGGATTGAAAGATGAGAATCTATATACTAGAATAAAAAATACTAAGCTTCCATTAATGCTGCTTTTAAATAAGATTGATCTTGGAGAGCAGGATGAGGTTATGGATGCTATACGTTTTTGGGAAAAAGAATTACCTAATGCCATGATTCTCCCTATTTCTGCTCTAAATGGTTTTAACTTAAAAGAGATAATAGCTAAAATAGTTGATAAGCTTCCCGAATCACCTCCGTATTATGATAAGGATGCTATTACTGATAAGTCAGAGCGTTTTTTTATTGAAGAGATAATAAGAGAAAAGATACTTAAGCATTATAAAAAAGAGATACCATATTCTGTTGAGATTGAGGTAGAAGAGTTTTTTGAAGAAGAAGATATTGTTAGGATTAGAGCTATAATATATGTTTTAAGAGAAAGTCAAAAGGGTATATTGATAGGACACAAAGGAATGGGGCTTAAAAGAATTGGTAGTGAAGCAAGAAGAGATATTGAAAAGATGCTTGATAAAAAAGTATTTCTTGCAACTCCAATAAAAGTAAATAAGAATTGGCGTAATGATGAGCGTCAACTTAAAAAATTTGGATACGGATCATGATAAATATTGTAGCAATTGTTGGAAGGCCAAATGTTGGAAAATCAACATTATTTAATAGACTAACAGAATCACGTCAAGCCATTACTGATGAGATTAGTGGTGTTACTAGAGATAGGCATTACGGAAAAGCTGAATGGATTGGTAAGGAGTTTTCTGTTATTGATACAGGAGGATATGTTGATGGTTCTAACGATATCTTTGAAAAAGAAATACGTAAGCAGGTTCAATTAGCTATAGATGAAGCAAATGTTATTCTTTTTTTAGTTGATGCAAAGCAAGGAATAACGGATCTAGATCAAGCAGTTGTAAAGATGCTTAGAAAATCTAATAAAAAGGTTGTCTTAGCGGTTAATAAAGTTGATAATTCTAAGCTGCTAGAGGATGCAGTAGAATTCCATAATCTTGGAATGGGAAATTATATTCCCTTTTCATCAATTAGTGGTAGTGGAACAGGGGAGTTACTTGATGAATTGGTCAAGTATTTTGAGGTTGATGATCAAGAAGATAAAGATGAGCTTCCAAAATTTGCTGTTATTGGAAGGCCAAATGTTGGAAAATCATCTTTTATAAATGCTCTTTTAGGTAAAGATCAAAATATAGTAACAGATATTGCTGGTACTACAAGAGATTCACTTAATACACACTTTAATAAATTTGGTTTTGATTTTACACTTGTTGATACAGCTGGGGTTCGTAAAAAGAAAAAAGTTCATGAAAATCTAGAATTTTATTCAGTTATGAGATCTGTTAGAGCGATTGAACACGCTGATGTTTGTATGCTCATGATTGATGCTAGTAGTGGTTTTGAAGCCCAAGATCAAAGGATATTTCATATTGCAGATAGAAATAAAAAAGGAATTGTTATACTAGTAAATAAATGGGATTTAAAAGATAAATCTACAGAAACAGCAAATGAAGTTGAAGAGCAGATAAGAGAAAAATTGGCTCCATTTACTGACATTCCTATTATCTTTATATCAGCATTAAATAAACAAAGATTATTAAAAGGTTTAGAGTCAGCTATTGAAGTTTGTAAGAATAGATCACAAAAAATTAGTACATCTGTTTTAAATGATACTATGCTTCCTTTTATTGTTCAGCTTCCTCCTCCGGCATATAAAGGAAAATATATAAAAATCAAATATTGTACTCAACTGCCAACACATACTCCAACATTTGCTTTTTTTGCTAATCTTCCTCAATACATTAAAGAGCCTTATAAGCGTTATTTAGAGAATAAGTTAAGAGAGAGTTTTAATTTCTCAGGCGTTCCAATTCATATATACTTTAGAAAGAAATAATTTTTTATTTTTTTTAAAAATAACTTTTTTGTATTTTTAGATAAAGCATCTTACTTATGAAAAAAATATTCTTTATACTTTCTTTCTCTCTGTTCCTTAATAGTTTATGTGCTCAGAATCTAATATTTGATTTTAAAGAGTCTAAGACTTGTCTTACAAAAAATGTTGAAAACACTAAAGGTCTTGATTTTAGTTTGTCTGTTTTTATTAATAAATTAAATAGTGATCTTGTTTTTATTCCTTTCAAGCTTCCATTAATAGAAGAAGTTTTTTTAGATGTTTCTATAAAGAATTTTTCAGTTATAAATGATAATCATACTTTAATTATTGAAACAGATAATGGTCAACAGATTGAAGAACTTGATTCTGATCTATTATCATATTATATTTTTCATAAAGATGAAGTAATAGGAACACTACTATTTTTTGATAATAATATAATAGTTACTTATAAATATGGAAATAGACAATTTGAAATTAATACATTAAATAATGAAATTATTTTATTTGATGTAAATGATTGTATTAATCAAAATACATTTTCATGTGCAGTTGAAGAAAAAGCGAGAGAAATTTCTGTTAATCATAGTTCCTCTGAAAGTGTAACAATTCCAGATTGTATAGAGTTAGCTATTGAGATAGATCAGTATACAAGAAATACGTTCTTCTCAAATACTGCTGCCACTACTTGGGCACATGCTATTATTGCCGGAGTAAGTCAAGTATATTTTGGAGAGGTGAATATTCATATTAATGTTGTTCATACTATTATATGGAATACAGCAGATCCTTATGCAGGAATAATTAGTGATGCTGGTGCTATGTTGTCAGCACTAAGGAGTCATTGGAATACAAATAACACTTCTATATCACGAGATATAGTTCACTTATTAACTAAACGTTCTAACACAGGTACTGGTGGGATTGCATATGTTGATGTATTATGTAATAATTCTTATGGATATGCATTTAGCTCTGACTTAAATTCTAATACAAGTTTTGGTTTTCCAAATCCACCATATACATGGAATTTATTTGTTGTAAGTCATGAAATAGGTCATAATGTTGGTGCTAATCATACTCATTGGTGTGGCTGGGCGCCTGAACCATGGAATGGCTTTGGTGGTGGTCCAATAGATAATTGCGTTAGTGTTGAAGGTAGCTGCCCTGATAGTCCAACTCCTCAAGTAGGTACTATCATGAGTTATTGCCATACTACAAGTTCTGGTGCATTGATTGATTTTCATGATATTGTTATTTCTCAGGCTTTAAATCCAGGAATTAATAATGCAAGCTGCTTATCAGCCTGTCCTTTTTATGGATGTACAGATCCTACAGCATTAAATTATGACTCTTTAGCTACAGTAGATGATGGATCTTGTATCTACCCATCAATAACTTTAGGTGACACTGTCACTGACATTAGCTGTTATGGACAGACTGATGGTTCTATTGATCTTGTAGTTACAGGAGGATTAGCGCCATATTCTTATTTATGGAGTAATGGATCTACAAATGAAGATATTTATAATTTATCTAATTCTACTTTTTCAGTTGTTGTTACAGATTCTTTGAATCAAACTGCTACTGCCTCATTTAGTATTCTAGAACCAGACTCGCTTTATACAAATTATACGGTCATTAATGCTTCAGGAATTGGTGTGAATGATGGTGCGATTTATTCTTATACTTTTGGTGGAACAGCTCCTTACACTTATTACTGGCTTTCTACATTTATAAGTGATACAACTCAACACTTATTAAATATTCCTTCAGGAAATTATACATCTTATATTTTGGATGATAATGGTTGTTTTAATTTTTCAGTTATTGTAGTTGGTATTGATTCACTTTCTTATGGCTGTATGGATTCATTAGCTCTTAATTATGATCCAACAGCTACAATTGATGATGGTTCATGTACTTATAATCCTAATTGTATTTCTCCAAAACCTGATGGTCTTTATGCTTATGATATCATTGACACTAGAGCTAAAGTTGGTTGGAATAATATGAATGATAGTACTTGTATGGTGTGGAAATACTTTGTAAGATATAGAGAAGTCGGAACTCTATCATGGAATACTAAGTCAGCAGGTGTTGGAAATGGGCTATGTAACTTTGGTTTGAATACTGTTAATAAGCAGCTTTTAAATCTAACTCCATCTACTACATATGAATTTAAAATGAAAGCTTTTTACTGTGGAGGAACAGAGTCAAACTATTCTACTCCAGTCCAGTTTACCTCAGCTGATGTTTGTCCTGATATGAATAATCTATCAGTCCAAACCTTTACTAATAACACCTCTAAAGCTAAATTTACTTGGGATACTACTGGTGCTTATGTCTTTGCTAGAATCACTTTAAGAGTAGATACAATAGGAGCTAACTGGCAGACAGCAGGAGGTTTTGGAGTTTACTATCCAACTCTTTTTGTAAATAAGTTTGGTCTTCAGTCTGGAGAAACTTATAGAGCTCAGGGAAGAAATTTTTGTGATCCAAGCATAACTGCATATAGATCCCCAACATGGACCTTGCCAGTATTTTGGACACAACCTGGAACAATAAGACTTGAGGGTGGAACATTGATAAATAATTTAGATATTTATCCTAATCCATCTAAAAATGTGTTTAATATATCCTTTAACTCAGAAAATTTTCAAGATCTAAGTATTAGAGTTTTTAATACAATAGGAGCAGAGGTATATAGAGAAACTAAAGAAGAATTTGTAGGTGAATATACTAAGCAGATAAGTTTAGATGAATACAGTAAAGGAATATATTTCTTAGAAATAGAAACTAATTTTGGCGTAGTAAATAAAAAGTTAATTCTTTATTAATATTTCTAATTCTTTAAAGTTCAGATCCTTGTATATCTGTAAGTTTTACCAATTCAATAATAAATACTAGAGTAGATCCTGCAGGTATTGGAGATCCAGGTGGGCTATCATTTCTATATGCCAATTTAGCAGGAATTGTAAATTTATATTGATCTCCTATACTCATAAGTTCTATTCCTTCATAAAGCCCAATTATTGTTCCTTGTCCATTTAAAGGAAATGAAACAGGTTCTTTATCAAGTGAGCTATCATATACTTCACCATTTATTAATGATGCTTGATAATGAATAGTAACTATATTATCTTTTTGAGCTTGAACCCCTCTATTGCCCAATTTTAGGATTTCATATTGAAGGCCAGAATCTGTTATTTTGACACCTTCTTTTTTGGCGTTTTCAATCATGTATTCTTCACCTTTAATAAGTTCATCAGCTGCCTGTTCTTTTAAAGCATCTTGTTTTAGATCATCAAAATACTTGTTTAAAATAGTATCTGTTGCTAATAGTGAAATATCAAGTTTCTTATTATATATAACATCTTGAAAACCTTTTGCTATTGAAAGTGCGTCAATTTCTTTTAAATCATGCTTGTCTTTCATAGATGTTGCAATATTTACACCAATAGAATAAGAGAATCTTTCTAGTTGAGTTTTTGGGGTTTTATATTCTGGATTTTGGGCACATGAAGTAGCCAGTACTACAAAAAAAAGCAGCGCTATTTGAAGTGATTTCATAATATATAATTTTGTTTACAAAAATACATTTATTGTTTAAATTTAATGTTATCGGGAATATTCATTTTTTTATATTTGAAATATGAAAATTACCAATATAAATATAGAAGGTTTAGTTATTATTGAGCCAAAGGTTTTTTTAGATGATAGAGGATATTTTTTTGAGAGTTGGAATTCGCAAAGCTTTAAAGATCTTGGTATTAATGAGGTTTTTGTTCAAGATAATCAATCTCTTTCATCTAAAGGTGTTCTTAGAGGACTCCATTTCCAAAACCCACCATATGCTCAAAGTAAATTAGTGAGAGTTATAAAAGGCTCTGTTTTAGATGTTGCTGTTGATATTCGATTAAACTCTCCCACATATGGCCATCATTTTTCTGTAATTTTAAGTGAGCAGAATTTTAAATCTTTTTTTATTCCTAAGGGTTTTGCACATGGGTTTATAACTCTTGAAGATAATACGATATTTTCATATAAATGTTCTGATGCATATAATAAAAGCTCTGAAGGAAGTCTTGCTTGGGATGATAATATGCTGAATATTGATTGGAAAATATCAAATCCTATTATTTCAACTAAGGATAGTAATTCTCAAATGTTTAAAGATTTTAAAAGCCAATTTAATGATTAGAAAAATAGTAGTAGTCTTTGTTATATTATCCACAGTTTTTGTGTCTCAATTTTTTATTTATTCATCTTACATCAACACATCTGATAATATTCATCAGCAGGGGTTTAATAATAAATATAATGTGTATTCAGTATTAAAACCTAATAATCTAAAGTTTGCAAATGAAGCTATTCCTAACGGCTCTAATGATATTTGGGAGCGCCTTGATAAAGAACTCTTAAAAAATATTTATTGGCAATCTAATACTATGCTTTATTTTAAAAGAGCAAATAAATATTTTCCTATCATTGAAGAAATTCTTGCTAAAAATAATATTCCAAATGATTTTAAATATTTAGCTTTAATAGAGAGTGGTTTTGAGTATACAGTGTCGCCCTCTGGAGCTGCAGGTTTTTGGCAAATCATGAAAGGGACAGCTAAGGAATATGGTCTAGAAGTTAATTATGCAATTGATGAAAGGTATCATCTTATAAAATCTACTGAAGCTGCTTGTAAGTATTTACAAAAGGCATATGATAAATTTGGTAGTTGGACAATGGCTGCTGCATCATATAATATGGGTATGAATGGAGCTAAAAGGAAGATGATTAAGCAAGAAACAAATAATTATTTTAATCTTTATTTAAATGATGAAACCTCTAGATATGTATTTAGAATAATTGTTATTAAGGAGATAATGGAAAATCCAAAGAAATATGGCTTTATATTTAGAGATAGTGATTTATATTCATATCCTCAAACAAAGCAAGTTAGAGTAGACTCTACAATTAATGATTTATATCGATTTGCTAAGGATAATAAAATTAATTATAAGACTTTAAAAAGACATAATCCTTGGCTGAGAACTACATCACTTCCAGATAGATCGCGAAGAGTTTATCATATTGATATTCCAAAAAAATTGGATAATATCATATTTGATGATCTTGATGTAAGTTCAAGTGCTAAATAATTAAACATGAAAAGTCAGGAAGAATCTATATCTATATATGGTGCTCGAGTGCATAATTTACAGAATATTAATTTAAATATTCCAAGAAATAAACTTGTTGTTATTACAGGAAAAAGTGGTAGTGGAAAATCTTCTTTAGCCTTTGATACTATTCATGCAGAGGGTCAAAGAAGATATCTTGAAACTTTTAATGCCTATGCCCGTCAATTTATTGGCAATATGGAGCGTCCAGAGGTAGATAAGATTACTGGTCTGAGCCCAGTTGTAGCTATAGAGCAAAAAACAACATCTAGAAATCCTAGATCTACTGTGGGCACAATAACAGAAATATACGATTATTTGCGTTTACTTTATTCTCGCATTGGAATAGCTCACTCATATAATACAGATGAGGAAATGGTTAGCTTTAATGATAATCAAATTTTAGATTTGTTGTTAAAAGATTTTCATAATCAATCAATAACAATTTTGTCACCATTAATCCGATCTAGAAAAGGACATTATGGTGAGTTATTTTTTAAATTAGCTAAGCAAGGATATTTAAAGGTTAGAGTGGATGATGAAATAATTGATATAACACCATCTCTAAAATTAGATAGATATAAGACACATACTATTGAAGTTGTTATTGATAGGCTTAAGGTTGTTGAGAAAAATAATAAACGTTTGCTTTCATCAATCCAACTTGCTCTTAACTCTGGTGATGGTGTGATTATGATTGTTTCATCAAATAATAAAAATCCAAGGTATTTTAGTAGACACTTAATGTGTCCAACAACTGGAATAGCTTATAAAAATCCAGAGCCTAGTTCTTTCTCATTTAACTCACCTAGGGGATCATGCTCCACATGCAGTGGATTAGGTATATATAAATCTGTAGATCTAGATAAAATAATTCCAAATAGATTATTAAGTATTAATAGTGGTGGAATCGCTCCTTTAGATAACAAGAATTCTTCATGGATAACAGATCAGCTTGAAATAATTGGTAAGAAATATAATTTTAATTTAAATACTCCTATAAAAGATATTAATGCAGAAGCCCTTAATATAATTCTTTATGGAACAAAAGATAATATAAAAGTCAAGCTTAAAGCAGCGGGTATTTCTAAAGAATATAAGATAGATTTTTTAGGTATTGTAAATTTTATAGAGGAGCAGTCAATGAGTTTCTCAGTTAAAAGTATTGAGCGCTGGGCTTTAAAATATATGTCTTCCAAAACATGTAAGTCTTGTCTTGGAAGTAGGTTGAATAAACAGTCATCTAATTTTAAAATTGCTAACAAGAAAATTTTTGATGTTGTAAATATGGATATAGAAAGTTTAAAATCTTGGCTGTTATCTATTGATTCTGTTTTAAGTAAAAACCATAAGATTATTGCTAGGCAAATAATTAAAGAACTACTTACGAGAGTTCAATTTATAATTGATGTTGGCTTGTCCTATTTAACTATCAATAGGTCATCAAAAACTCTTTCAGGCGGAGAGGCTCAAAGGATTCGCTTAGCAACTCAAATTGGCTCACAACTTACTAATGTTTTATATATTTTAGATGAACCTAGTATAGGACTTCACCAAAGGGATAATCAGAAGCTTATTGAATCTTTAAAGAAACTTAGAGATATTGGAAATTCAGTAATTGTAGTTGAGCATGATAAGGATATGATAAAAAATGCAGATTATATTATTGACATGGGTCCTGATGCTGGAATTCATGGAGGTGAAGTAGTTGCAAGTGGTAGTTTTAATGAAATTTTAAAAGTAAATCATATTACTTCTGATTATTTAACTGGAAGAAAGGAAATCTCTATTCCAAAAATCAGAAGAAAGGGTAATGGTGATTTTTTAGAGTTATTATCTGCACAGGGTAATAATTTGAAAAATGTTAACTTAAAAATTCCATTGGGTCTATTATGTTGTGTTACGGGTGTCTCAGGTAGTGGTAAATCTTCTTTAATAAATGAAACTCTTTATCCTATTTTAAATAAGCATTTTTTTAGAGCTGAAAAACTTCCTTTATCTCACGATAGATTAGTAGGAATTGATAATATTGATAAGGTTATTGAAATTAATCAAACTCCAATTGGAAGAACTCCAAGGTCAAATCCAGCAACATATACTGGTGTTTTTTCTGATATAAGAGACTTATATGCTAATCTAGAAGAATCAAAGATTAGAGGATATAAAGTAGGTCGGTTTTCTTTTAATGTAATTGGGGGTAGATGCGAGGCATGTAGGGGGGCTGGAAAAAGAACTATTGAAATGAATTTTCTTCCTGATGTATTGGTCCATTGTGAGGATTGTAACGGTATGCGCTATAATAGAGAAACATTAGATGTAAGATTTAAAGGAAAATCAATCTCCGATGTTTTAAATCTAACTATTGATCAAGCAGTGGATTTTTTTGAAAATATTCCTACAATTATTAGAAAAATAAGGACACTTAAAGATGTTGGTCTTGGATATGTTACATTAGGTCAATCTGCTACTACTCTATCTGGAGGTGAGGCCCAGAGAATTAAATTAGCTTCAGAGCTCTCAAAAAGAAGTACAGGTAATACATTTTACATTCTTGATGAGCCTACAACGGGTCTTCATTTTCAAGATGTTAAGGTTCTGCTCGATGTTATTACATCAATAGTTGATAAAGGCAATACAGTTCTAATTATTGAGCATAATATGGATGTAATCAAAGTAGCTGATTATATCATAGACTTAGGTAAAGAAGGAGGTGATAAGGGAGGTTATATTGTATGCGAAGGTACTCCTGAGAAAATTATTAGCTCAACTGATAGCTACACTGCTCATTTCCTTAAGGATGAATTATAGTTTTTTTATCTTTTAGATATAAAAATGTCTTTTCTTAATTTTTTCCTATTTTTACAGCAATATAAAATCATTAAAGATGAATAATTACTTGCAAAAGATTCTTATCATATTTCTTTTTGTTTTCTCAACATCAGTTTTTTCCCAGCATGTGCCAAATACTGATGTTAATAGTATGCCATTATCGCCTAGACTTACCATAGGAACTAATTTCTATAACTATCAAGGTGGAATTACTGGAACTGAATCAAATTATTTATCTGGAGATATGGGTTTTGTTGCAGGAATGCGCTTTAATTTAGATAAGAATATAGACTTATCTTTTTTATTCACTAGTCCATCTACATTTTCTGAGGAAATAATTGCTACTGAAGAGGTATTTCCAAGTAGTTTTATATCTGAATTTAGCGCTCTTGGTCTTCATCTAAATTATAATTTTAATAATGCTAATTCTCTAATTAGCCCTTTTATTAGTTTAGGTCTACAAAGACTAACATTTAAAACAATCAATGAAGTTGCTACAGGAAGTAATCAATATCTCGATAATGAGTCAGGACTTGTAATTCCACTAGGCCTAGGATTAGCTCTTAATATGTCAGAAAGAATGAGATTTGATGCTTCATTAAACTATACTTTATCACAAGTAGATATTGATAAGGCTGAAGGTGATGATAACTATGTTGTACTTAATTTTGCAATTCATTATGATCTATTTACACCTAAGCCTAAGGGAAAAGATTATTTAAAAGAAAAGTATTATTCAGATGTAAATTTTGAAAAATTAGATCTTGCAGATCAAGATGGAGATTTAGTATTAGACGTAAATGATTACTGTCCAGAAACTCCTACTGGAGTAAAAGTTGATGATACAGGATGTCCTATTGATTCAGATAATGATGGTATAGCAGATTATCTTGATAAAGAAAAGAATTCTTTGGTTGGCGCTATTGTTGATGAAAATGGTGTGCTTTTAAAAGCTGATAAATTTAAAAGTATGTATTCTGAAGGAGAGGTTGCTTCTAGAAGATTTGCTAACTATTATAATGAAAATGAAATTTCTAGAGATGATTTCAAGACAATAAATGCTTATCTAATAGCAAAAGCTAATGCATTTAATGTATTATATAATTCTAATAACAAAGATAAAATTACAGATGGCTTAAGATATAAAATTCAACTAGGTGTTTATAATGATGGCATACGAGCAAGAGTGATTAATAAATTATTAAGTTTAGAAGACTTAGAAAGTATTGCACTAGATGATGGTAATATAGTTTATGCTGTAGGAAGTTATTTAACTATTGACGAAGCACTTGGTAGAGAGTATGAACTCGAAAAATTAGGTTTCAATGATTTAGATTTATTGGAATCAGAAAATGGTGTTTTAACTTTATACAGGCCTAAAGTAGTTGAAGAAATAGTTGATGAAGAAAAGATTGATACTTTAGTACAGAGTAAATTGATAAGCGATTCTATTTCTATTGTTAATAGTAGTATTGAAAATCAAGAGCCTTCTACAGTTTATAGAGTGCAAATTGGCGCCTATAACATTAAATTATCAGAAAAAGTTTTTGATGGCGTAGATAATGTAATTTCCTTTAAAGGAAACGATGGCTTAGTTCGTTACATGACTGGCTCATTTGGAAATTATAGTGATGCTGTTAAATATAAAGCACAAATGAGATCTAGAGGTTTTGAAGATGCTTTTGTTGTAACCTTTAAAAATGGGAAGAGAGTTCTTTTAAGTAAATCAATAACAACCAAGAAGTCTAATCAAAGAAATAGATCTATCAAAAACACATCTAATTTATCAAATTCTAAAGTTATAAAAAAGGTTAGTGAGGTTGAACTTAAATTTATTGTACAAATAGGTGTTTTTGCTGAAATATTATCTGCTAATGATTTGTCAATGATGAGTACAATTAGTAATGTAAAGAATGAGGTTTCAGGAGGTTTTTATAAATATTTCTCACAAGATTATAAAGAATATTCTTTAGCAGCTACCAAGCTTGAAAAAGTAAAGACTGCCGGTTTTAAGGATGCTTTTATACTTTCTAAATTAAATGGAATAGAGATTTCTTTGGAAAAAGCTTTAGAGTTAAGTAAATAATCTCTTTACTTATTTTATTAATTTCTGTTTCTTGCTTCCTTCGTAAATTTTAAATTCTCTAAAGCTACATCTTAAGTTCCCGTTCATTACTTCAATTTTCTTTGATGGTTTTAGTCCAATCATTTTTAGGTTTTCAAGATCTGAAGAGATTAACCAAACTGTACAATTTTTATAGTTGTTTTTAAGAGAGTCTCCAACTTTTTCATAAAACTCATTAATTCCAAGTTCAATTCTTTCTCCGTACGGTGGATTAAAAATTACAAATGAATTTTCAAAAACTTTAGTATCAAAAAAATCTTCATTTTTCACTTTAATGCTATCAAACATTAAAGCATTTTCAATGTTTTCTCTAGTTATCCTTACTGCTTTCTGGAAATTATCCCCACCTGTAATGCTTGCTTGGAAATCTTTTTCTTTATCTAATGAAACGTCTTTTATTTTCTCAAATAATTCTAAATCAAAATCTTTCCAAGTTTCAAATCCAAATTTTTCTCTAAAGATGTTAGCAGGAATATTATATGCAATTAATGCAGCCTCAATAAGAATTGTTCCAGATCCACACATTGGATCATGAAAATTTGATTTTTTGTCCCATCCACTTAATAAAATTAATCCTGCAGCTAAAACCTCATTCATAGGTGCAATAATTGTATTTGATTTATATCCTCTTTTGTGCAAGGATTCTCCAGAACTATCAATTGAGACAGTACATGTATGCTTCGCAATATGTAAATTAATAGTTATATCTGGATTTTTAGGATCAACATTTGGACGTTCATCATATTTTTTTCTAAAAAAATCAGCTATTCCATCCTTAACAAGTAATGAGGCATATTTACTATGCGTAAAGACTTCTGAATTTGTTGTTGCATCTGTTGCAAATGTATTTTTTAAGTCTAAATATTTTTCCCAGTCAATTTTTAGAATATTATTATATAGTTCTTTCTCATTATGAGCTTGAAAAGTAGCTATTGGTTTTAAAACTCTTAGACAAGTTCTAAGGTTAAGATTAGCTTTGTACATAAAGCCAGTATCTCCTTTGAAGCTAACAGCTCTGTTTTGGATTTTAACGTTTTGAGCTCCTAAATCTTTTAGTTCATTTGCAAGAATTTCCTCTAAGCCAAACATTGTTTTGGCTAGCATGTAGAAGTTATCATTTTTCATTTTGTAAAGATAGTTTTATAAGTGATAGAATTAGTTAATTTTGTCTGATTATATTTTAGTAAACACAAGTGGAAAAAATAGATTATCCAAATAGTTTAATTGTTATTAATAAGAGTTTTGCAAATTTTTTTGATTACATAAATGATGTTAATCATCTTGATATCATATATTTAATTGATGAAAATGTGCTAAGAATTCATAAAAACATCTTTAGTAATCATCTTAAAGTTATTAGTATTTTATCAGGTGAAAAGGCAAAATCTTTACAGAATATTAATGAAATTATTCAGAAGATTATTGATTTAGGTGGTAATAAGAATACATGTATTATTGGAGTTGGTGGTGGAGTTACTTGTGATATAGCTGGTTTTATTGCTTCTATTTATATGCGTGGAGTTAGGTTTGGATTTATCCCTACAACTTTATTAGCGATCACGGATGCTTCTCTTGGAGGTAAAAATGGAGTTAATTTTAATAAAGTTAAAAATATTTTAGGTGTCATTAATGAGCCTGATTTTGTCTTTATTGATTATTCTTTTTTAAAAACTTTGCCATCTAAAGAGTTTGTTAATGGTTTTGCTGAGATTATTAAGCATGCTTGCATTTCCTCTAAAAAATTATTTACTGATTTAGAAAAAAACATAGATAATTATTTAAAACTAATTAAATATCCTGAACAAGCTGATTTTAATATACTAAATAATCTTATCTGTGATTCTATTAAAATAAAGCTAGACATTGTTTCTCTTGATAGAAATGAGAATAGCATTAGAAAGAATCTTAATTATGGACATACTTTTGGACATGCAATAGAATCAGAATTTAATATTTCACATGGTTCTGCAATAAGTTTAGGTATGATTATTTCTAATATGATAAGTAATAAATTAGGATACATAAATAATAAAGGTCTTTTAAGAATTTCTAGTCTATTATATAGATATGGTCTTCCTGTAGATGTTTTGAATTACAATAAGAAAGATTTGATATTATTAATTCAAAAAGATAAGAAATCAAGTGGTAAAATGATTGATTTTGTAATGTTAAAAGAAATTGGAAGTAGTTTTGTTGAGTCTCTAAATATTCAAAAAATTATTGATGTATAAAGAGATATCTCCTTTTGTCTATAATGGTTCTATTAAAATTAATTCTTCAAAAAGTTATTTTCAAAGAGCAATTGCTCTCTCATGCTTATCAAAGTCAAATTGCTTAATACATGGTGATTCAAATAGTGATGATATTAAAGTAGCTTTAAAGATTTGTTCTGAAATTGGTTTTGACGTTATTATAGGCGGTAATTCTGTTATACTTAAAAAAAGCCCAGATTTTGATTTAAAATCTATATCTGTTAATGTAGGGGAGTCAGGTTTATGTGCAAGAATGTTTGGAGTGGTTCTAGCTTCTATTTTTGAAAATACTGCAATTTTTGGAGAGGGTACGGTTAATTTAAGAAAGATAAACCTTTCATTTCTTGAACAATTGGGAGTAAAGATTATTTCAACTAATAATCTTTTACCCATAACGATTAATGGAAAATTAAGTTCAGGATTTATTAATATTGATGGATCTGAGGGCTCACAACTTTTATCTGGTCTTTTAATTGCTTTGCCTTTTTTAAAAAAGGATAGTGTTATAAATGTTAGTAATCTAGTCAGTAAGCCTTATGTTGACATGACTATTTCTTTATTAAACGACTTTGGTATTGAAATAGTTAATAATAACTATAAATCTTTTTTTATTAGAGGTGGTCAGAATTCAAATATCACAACATATACTATTGAAGGTGATTGGAGTGGGGCTGCTTTTCATCTTGTTGGTGCAGCAATTTCAGGATCTGTTAACGTGAAAGGTTTAAATGTTAATTCATTGCAAGCTGACAGGGCTATTATTAAGGTTTTAGAGTTATGTGGTGCAATTGTCACATGTAAGAATAATGTTGTATGTGTAATGAAAAACAAACTAAATTCTTTTTTATTTGATGCAACTGAATGTCCTGATCTTTTCCCCCCTATTGTTGCTCTTGCTTCTTGTTGTAAAGGAAGGACTGTTATTTCAGGGGTTAAAAGATTAAAAAATAAGGAGAGTAATCGTGCTTATACACTTCAGCGAGAATTTGGTAAGCTTGGAGTAGCAATTAAAATAGAAAATAATAAAATGATTATAGAAGGAAGTAGTCAGATTTATGGCGGTAAAGTTGATTCTCACAAAGATCATCGTATAGCTATGGCATTATCAATTATGGCCTGTGTTTCAGATACACAAATTTCAATACAAAATTATCAAGCAGTAAGTAAGTCTTATTCTAAATTTTACTCAGATTTATCTAACGTTTCTAGTTAGTTCTAAACTTAAATTCAAATTTTGATAGACTTTCATTAGCTTTTATGATCTTTTGTTTTAATCCTTGTTTATAATTTAGGACTCTATTGCTTAACTCATCATCTCCAACTGATAATATTTGAGCTGCAAGTATTCCTGCATTTAATGATCCATCTAATCCTACAGTTGCTACAGGAACTCCTGGAGGCATCTGAAGTATTGATAATATTGAGTCCCATCCATCAATAGATATTGATGACCTACAAGGTACACCTATTATAGGCACATGTGTAAATGCAGCAACAACTCCTGGAAGATGAGCTGCACCTCCAGCACCAGCTATTATTACTTTAATACCATTTTTATATGCATTTGAAGCAAACTTTTCAACCATTTCTGGAGTTCTATGTGCTGATAATGCATTTATTTCAAAAGGAATTTGCATATCATCTAAAAATTGTGCTGCTTTCTGCATAACAGGCATATCTGATGTGCTTCCCATAATTATACTAACTTTAGCTTTCATATATTGTAGTTTATTGTAATTGTATTTAAAATGCAAATATATTATTTTTGAATATTATAATAAAGGATCCCTACACTACTTATAGGTGGTTAATCATTTTTAAGAGTTTTTCATTGTTAAATTAAGCTAAATATTGTAATTTAACAGCTTGATTATTAGGTGTTTATTTTTTTTTGACTTTTCTTTAAAAAAAATAGTTGAATTCTTGTAGTTGATATATAAAAACAATTTATATTTGCAGCCGCTTTCGAGCAATAGATCTTTTAAATAATAACCACTCATATTAATTTTTCTTAAAAGGATTGTTTAGTTTTAAAAACAATGTATATTTGCAGCCCTTTTGGAAATAATGTTTGATTAGATTTTAGAAGGAAAAATATTAAATAGCCTTGAAAACTATTTATAAAGAAGTTCTTAAAAATATTGAAGATAGAATTAGAAAACATCCAATTAGAAGTCAATTTATAAACTTTTTTTACAACGAAGAGTTTGATCCTGGCTCAGGATGA
>CAYNGO010000028.1:0-19412 GCA_964397025.1 uncultured Weeksellaceae bacterium | reverse complement strand
AAAAGATATAAATTCTCCGGAAATCTTAATCTGAGTTATGGAAATATAGTTAATAGTGAAAAAGGCTTTTCTGATTACAGCTTAAAGAAAGATTTTTTTGTTAGATGGAGTCACAAACAAGATCCAAAATCAACACCATCATTATTATTTTCAGCTAATGTAAATGCAGGTAGTAGTACATATCATAGAAACAACTCATTTAATTCAAATGAGTTCTTAAGTAATACATTTCAATCAAGTGTGAGTTTATCAAAAAGATGGAATGGAACACCATTTAGTTTATCTGCAAATTTAAGACATAACCAAAATACTCAAACAAAAATTATTAACCTTTCTCTGCCAGATATATCATTTAATATGAATAGAGTATTTCCATTTAAAAAAATTGGAATAAAAGGCAAAAACCACTGGTATCATAAAATTGGTGTTAGTTACTCTAGTAATATTAGAAATGATGTATCTATAGCTGATTCTCTTCTATTTACCAATCAATCTTTTAAAAGCTTTAGAAATGGAATAAAACATTCTATCCCAATAAGTACATCAATGAAATTATTAAAATATTTTACATTTAGCCCTAAAATAAGTTTTACTGAAAGATGGTATAGTAATCAAATCCAAAAAAACTGGAATGTTCAAGACTCTTTAATAACAACCGATACAATTAGCAAGTTTACTAGAGCGGGAGAATACAATATATCTACAAGTATCAATACAAAAATATATGGATTATTACAGTTTAATAAAGGAAAGATAAAAGCAATTAGACATGTTATAACTCCTAATCTAAGTTTTTCATATAGACCAGATTTCTCAAATAGAAAATATGGTTATTATGAAGATGTCCAATCTTCAAGTGATGGCAATATTCAAGAATATTCAATTATGCAAAACGGCATCTTTGGCTCACCTAGCAAAGGTAGAAATGGAAATATAATTTTTAATATCTCAAATATTCTTGAAGCAAAAATAAACTCAAAAAAAGATACTGTCAATAAAATTAAAAAAATTAAAATTCTTGAGAATTTAAATATTGGTTCCTCATATAACTTATTTGCAGATTCATTACAACTAAATGATATAAATCTAAATGCACGAACACGTTTACTAGACATTATTGATTTAAAATTCTCTAGTAGATATGACCCCTATATTGCAAATGATAACGGAACTAATAATCTTAATAAATTTGAATTACTTAGTAATGGAAGATTAGCAAGGTTAATGAATGCTAATGCAACTATTGGATTGGTAATTTCTAATAAATTATTTTCAAAAACTGAAAATAAAAAACCAAAAACATTGTGGAATCTAAATGCTAATTATTCAATTATTTATAATAAAGGATATAGAGATGCTGCATTTGCTGACACAATACAATCACTAAATTTTTCTGGTGATTTAAAAATTTCTGACAAATGGAAACTTAGCTTCCAATCAGGCTATGATTTTGATTCTAAAAAACTAACTTATACCTCAATTAATATATATAGAGATCTTCATTGCTGGGAAATGATGTTAAATCTTATACCTATTGGATATCATAAGAGCTATACATTTACAATTAGAGTTAAAGCCTCAGCACTACAAGATTTAAAACTCGAAAGAAAAAGAGATTGGATCGATACGGATTTCAACTAATTTCTTATCCAATTCTCAATCATTTTTAATCCAGATTCAGTTAATATTGATTCAGGATGAAATTGTACACCTCTGACATCAAGCTCTTTATGACAAAATGAAGAAATAAAACCTTTTTTACTTACTGATGTAATATCTAAACAATTAGGGAAATTATTTCTATCAATAACCCAAGAATGATAAAGACCAACATTTGTTTTTTTATTAATATCATTAAAAATACAATCATCTTTAATTATAGATATCTCTGTTGAGATTCCATGATTAACATTATCTAAGTTAATTAAAGAAGCTCCAAAATACTCTGCTATAGCTTGATGACCAAGACAAACTCCAAGTAAAGGCTTGTTAATAGCAATTTTAATAATAGCCATTAAATTTTTATGTTCATTTGGAAGTCCAGGACCAGGAGAGAGTATAATTTTATCAAAATCTCTAATCACATTAAGATCAACTTGATCATTTTTTATAACTGCAACATCACAATTAAATTGCATTACATAATGATATAAGTTAAATGTAAATGAATCATAATTATCTACTATCAGTACCTTCACAATAAACTATAAATACAATTCAGAAAACTCTCTAAAAGCTCCATATCCACCAGAACTTTTCAATTTTATAATATTAGGAATTGATTTTACCTTATCAATAGCATTATTAGGGCATGCACAAACACCAACATTAGATAATAAATCAAAACAATTTACATCATCACCAATATAAGCAATTTCAGAAAGTAATATATTTTCATCTTTACAAAATTTTAGCATATATTCTAATTTATTTTTTACACCATGAAAATCATAATCAAGACAGAGTTTTTTTGCTCTATTCTTATTTATAAGTCTATCCTCAGATGTTATAATTCCAACTTTAAAGCCTTTCTCTTGTAATAACTTCATACCCATACCATCTTGGGCATTAAATTTTTTAAACTCATCTCCAGACTCAGTGTAGAACATACCACCGTCAGTTAAAACTCCATCAACATCGCTAAAAAATATCTTAATTTTCATAAAAATGGTTAATTGTTAAAATCAAATATATAATGTAAATTTAATACTTTAATATGATTCTAATTCTAATAGTTTTTTCTTAAATCTTGATTTTCCTAAAAAATCTTTTTCTAATTCAGAAGAAAAAGGCACAGGAGTATCTAGACTTCCACATCTAATAACAGGTGCATCTAAATAACTAAAACATTTTTCAGAAATCAATGCAGCTATATCAGCTCCAAAACCTCCAGTGATAGAATCTTCATGAAGAATAATTACTTTTCCAGTCTTTTGAACAGAATTAAAAATCATATCAATATCTAAAGGAATTAAAGTTCTTAAATCAATTAATTCACATGAAAAATCAGAAATATCTGACAGAACTTCTAGCGCCCAATGGACTCCCATGCCGTAGCTTATAATAGTGATGTCTGAACCAATTTTAAGAGTATTTGCCTTTCCAATTTCACAAGTATAGTAATTTTCTGGTACTTCCTCAGAAATACTTCTATATAACGCCTTATGTTCAAAAAACATCACTGGATTAGGATCATTAATTGAGGATATAAGAAGACCCTTTGCATCAGCAGGGAAAGCAGGATATACAACTTTCAATCCAGGAGTATGAGTAAACCAAGCTTCATTAGATTGAGAATGAAAAGGCCCTGCACCTACGCCTGCACCAGTAGGCATCCTAATAACTACATCTGCATTTTCATTCCAACGATAATGTGATTTTGCTAGTAAATTTACAATTGGGTTAAAACCTGAGCTAACAAAATCAGCAAATTGCATCTCAACAATAGATTTATATCCTTTAATTGATAAACCATAAGCAGTACTTATAATAGCAGATTCACAAATTGGAGTGTTTCTAATTCTATCTTTTCCAAATATTTCAACAAATCCATCAGTAATCTTAAAGACACCACCATATTCAGCAATATCTTGCCCCATTAAAATTAAATTATCATGACATTCTAAACTTTGTTTTAAAGCATCAGAAATAGCATCAATTAAGCGCTTCTTAGAAGTTTTATTTTCTTTTGATATACTTTTGTATTTATATCTTCTAAAAACATCATTAATCTCACAACCAAGTAAAGAAGTTGTCTCCTTTTCTTGATCAGCTTTTAACCATGCTTGATTAATTTCATCTTTAAAATCTTTTCTAATTGAATCAATCAAATCTTGATCAAGAACTTTAGTATCCAATAGATAATTCTCATAGTTTAAAATTGGATCTTTCTTTGCCCACATTTCCATAAGCTTTTTAGGAACATACTTTGTTCCTGATGCTTCTTCATGCCCCCTCATTCTAAACGTCATACATTCAAGAATAATTGGCTGAGGATTCTTTATTATTTGTTTTTTTAGCTCATTAATAGAATTATAAACTTCTAAAATATTATTACCATCTATTGTATAAGCATCAATGCCATATCCAATACCTTTATCAGAAAACTGCTTACAATTATATTGTTCTGAATTTGGTGTAGATAAACCATATCCATTGTTTTCAATAATAAAAATTACAGGAAGTTTCCAAACAGAAGCAATATTAAGAGCTTCATGAAAATCCCCCTCGCTTGCACCTCCATCTCCTGTGAAAACTATAGTTACATTATTACTTTTATCTAATTTGTTTGCTAGAGCAATACCATCAGCAACACCAAGTTGCGGCCCAAGATGAGAAATCATACCAACAACATGATGATCATTTGAACCAAAATGAAATGACCTATCTCTACCCTTTGTAAAACCATTTTGCTTTCCCTGAAATTGGGAAAAAAGGCGCTCTAACGGAATATTCTTGGATGTAAATACACCTAAATTTCTATGCATAGGAAGAATATATTCACTTTCATTTAAAGCCATACAAGAGCCCACAGAAATAGCCTCTTGACCAATACCAGAAAACCATTTTGAGATTTTGCCTTGTCTAAGAAGAATTAGCATTTTCTCCTCAATCATTCTAGGCTTAAGAATATTCTTATAAACTGAAATTAAATTTTTATCTGTAAGTTGTTTTCTATTAAATTTCATCTATATAAAATATATCTTCAAAAGTATTGAATAATTCTTTA
This sequence comes from uncultured Weeksellaceae bacterium, assembly GCA_964397025.1. Classification (GTDB taxonomy): domain Bacteria; phylum Bacteroidota; class Bacteroidia; order Flavobacteriales; family BACL11. Next base: position 14,683 of record CAYNGO010000028.1, on the reverse strand, counting down.
CTTTGTAATAAAAAAGAAATGTATTGGCAAGAAATAATTGTTTTATTAATAATCGGATACTCTATCTATTTTATCTTCAATAAGTACTTTAAAAAAGAAGAGGGATGTAAAGATTCAAACTGTGACTGTTAAAGATTCATTAAAAACTTTATTTATTATAAATCCTATCGCTGGAGTTGGCAAACAAAAGGATATAGATATTATAATTGATCAGTATTTAGATAAAAATAAATTCATATACGATTTAAAATTTACGTGCTACAGTGGACACGCTACTAAATTAACTGAAGAAGCCCTTAACAATAATTATAATATCATTGTTGTTGTAGGTGGTGATGGTACTGTAAGTGAATGCTCAAAAGCACTAATAGGCACTGAAATATGTATGGCAGTAATACCTTGTGGATCTGGTAATGGGTTTGCATATCATATTGGAATAGAAAGAGACATAAAAAAAGCGTTACTACAACTTAACAGCAATAAAATAAAATATATTGATACCTGTGAGGTAAATAATCTACCTTTTGTTAACGTATCAGGAATAGGTTTTGATGCACATATTGCTAAAATATTTGCAACTACTGAAATTAGAGGATTCTATTCATATATTAAGATATGTTTAAGAGAATTATCTTATAAAGCTCAAGAATATGAAATTGAATATAATAATACTAAGAGAAAGATTAAAGCGTATGCCATTGTTTTTGCCAATACAAGTCAATATGGTAATGATGCAAGAATAGCTCCAAATGCAAAAATAGATGATGGACTAATTGATTTTGTTATAATTAACAAATTTCCTAGTTGGCAAATTCCATATTTTTTATACAAAGTCTTAAAAGGTAAGGTTCTTCAAAATAAAAATGTAGAAATTATTCTTTCAAAAGAGATGAAAATTTCATCAATAAAACCCTTTGCTCATCTAGATGGAGAAATAAAGTATTTTACTAATCCTTTAAATGTAAAAATTTCTGATAAAAAACTTAAAATATTAGTACCAAATGAATAAAAAATATAAAAATGAAAAACTTACTGTCTATTCAACAAATCCAAATTTTGAATATGACAGCTCTTCACAAGAGAATGACACATTAACACCTCAAAATCAAAATCTTGAAGTTTGGATAGACAAACACAGAGCAGGAAAAATAGCAATAATAATAAAAGGTTTTATTGGTAAGAATCAAGATTTAAAAGATTTAGGAAAGAAACTTAAAGTAAATTGTGGTGTTGGTGGAACTACAAAAAATGGAGAAATTATAATTCAAGGAAATGTACGTGATAAAATTATGGAAATCTTAAAAAAAGATGGCTATAACTATAAAAGAGTTGGAGGATAAAAATATTGTGCCCAGAGCGGGAGTCGAACCCGCACGTTCTTAGAACACATGACCCTCAATCATGCCTGTCTACCAATTTCAGCACCTGGGCAAAAAAAATCCCGCATTAAAGCGGGATTAAAAGATTTGTGACCCGACTGGGGCTCGAACCCAGGACCCTCTCCTTAAAAGGGAGATGCTCTACCAACTGAGCTATCAGGTCAAATAAATCGGCTGCAAATATATTACTTTTCTTAAATAATGAAATTTTTTCAAGGTAATTTTTTAGAATACATTAAATCTATTTTTAATTAATTAATTAATTTATATTTGACTAGATAATATTAATAATAAATAATGCCTAATATATATTTAGTTGGTTTTATGGGCAGTGGAAAATCTACTCTCGGAATTCTATTATCAAATAGACTAAATTTTAACTTTATTGATACAGATAAATTAATAGAAAAAAGAAATTCTATGTCTATTTCTAATATGTTTAAAACAAAAGGTGAATTATTTTTCCGAAATGAAGAAAAAAAAATTATTCACGAAATAATTAAACTAAATAAAACTATTGTATCAACAGGAGGGGGTTTACCTTGCTTTAATAATAATATCGAAACTCTTAACAAGAACGGTAAAACCATTTATCTAGATTATGATATTGAGACATTATACTTAAGATTAAAAGAAGATAATAAGAGACCATTGTTAAATAATAAATTTCTTAAAAATGATATACAAGAGCTATTAAATGCAAGAAGAGAAATTTACAATAAATGTAATTACACAATATTATGTAAAAATTTAAATCAAGACGAGGTACTAAGAGAGATAAACGCCTTGATCATCTCCAAATAAAACAACTTTAATATATTCTTTAAGAGTTGTTGATAGTGACAATCCAACATAATCAGCTTTTATTGGATATGAATTATGATTTCTGTCAATAAGTACAAGAACAGACATTTTTTTAATTGATGTAGATAAAAAAACCTTTGAAGCATAAATTAATGTTTTTCCTGAATTCAATACATCATCACAAATTATTATAACCTTCTCTTTAAACTGATCCTCTAAAATATCAATTTTAGAATCGGTAGATGATTGAATATTAATATCAAGACGACCTAAAATTGGGGAAATTTCAGAAATTTTACACAAATTAATAGAAATTTCATTAGCTATAATCATACCTTTTGAGCCAATACCAATTAAAACAATTTCTTTTTCATCACAATTATTTTCATAAATCTCCCAAGCTAATCTGATGATCTTTTGAGTTATTTTTGATCTGTTAAGAATTTTTATTTCATTACTCATAATACGCAAATTTAAGTATTTTAAAACAGTTATTATTATTTAAAACTTTAAAGATAAACATTAATAATAGCTTAATAAAAAAAAATGACAACATAAAAATTATTAAAAAAATAAACATATAATTTAGTTTATATAATTGTATTTAATACACTGATTAGTAATAATTTAAACTTTAAATATGCCATTATGTCACCTCTCTAATATCATTAAATATTAGAATATATTTAGTATTTTTTGATTTTGTAGTTTTGCAATATGAGAATTGATATTATAACTATTTTTCCAGAATTATTTGAAAGTGTTTTTAACTACTCTATTATAAAAAGAGCTCAAGAAAAAAAACTAGCTAAAATTAAAATTCATAATTTAAGAGACTACACTTTAAATAAGCAAAAAAGTGTAGACGACTATCAATTTGGAGGAGGATCAGGCATGGTAATGAATATACAGCCTATTCATGATTGTATAAAAAAACTACAGAATGAAAGAAAATATGATGAAATCATATACCTCACCCCAGACGGAGAACCCCTCAGGCAAGTACACTGCAATAGATTATCATTAAATAATAACTTGATTTTTTTATGTGGACATTATAAAGGTATTGACCATAGAATTAGAGAACACCTAATTACAAAAGAAATATCAATTGGGGATTACGTAATAACAGGAGGAGAAATGGCAGCATGTATTCTTTCTGACTCAATAATAAGATTAATTCCTGGAGTAATATCTGATGAAACATCAGCTTTAAGCGATTCATTTCAAGATAACCTACTTGCCCCTCCAATATATACAAGACCCGCAGAATATAATGGATGGGCAGTTCCAAGCGTATTACTATCTGGAAACCCCGCTAAAATTAGTGCATGGAGAGAAGATCAATCTATCAGTAGAACAAAGAATATCAGACCTGATCTATTAAAATAAAAAAAAGAGACTTTATTCTTGATATAGTTCAAAATATTATACTTAATATTGCATTCCGATTTTAAAAAAATATAAGCAATGGATTTAACAGCAGAAATAGCAAAAGAATTAGCACCTTCATCCGATTTACCGTCATTTAAATCTGGTGATACAATCACTGTATTTTATAAAATTAAGGAAGGAGACAAAGAAAGAACTCAATTTTTTAAAGGAGATGTTCTTCAAAGAAAAGGAAATAAGTCAACTGAAACTTTTACTATTAGAAAAATTTCTAACGGAATTGCAGTTGAAAGAATATTTCCAGTAAACTCTCCAATTATTGAAAAAATAGAAATTAACAAGAAAGGGAAAGTTAGAAGAGCAAGAATATTCTATCTACGTGATCTTACAGGTAAAAAAGCAAGAATTAAAGAACTTAGATAATAAAATTTCTATTTTTTTATAATATAGAACTCAGTTCTTCTGTTTAGCTCTCTTTCGGCTTCATCTACATTTTTATTCTTAGAAAACTGCTCTCCAAAGCCTTGATAATCTAATCTTTTTTTAGAAACTCCATTATCAACTAACTTTTGATAAACTGCATAAGCTCTTTTCTCAGATAATTTTTCATTATACTCTTCTTCACCAATATTATCCGTATAACCATTAATGGAAATTATTAAATTCTTATTAATCTCTAGATAACTTGCAAATTCAAGTATAATTTCATTTGATACATTGTTAATATCATAAGAGTCTAAATCAAAATATATATTATTTAATAGAAATGACTCACCCACTTCAATATCTCTTAGTTTAATATCCATTGTTTTAGGAGATAAAAAACTTGTATCATCAGCACTAACATACTGAGAATTAAATGCATATCCTTTTTTCTTAATTGTAACTAAGACATCATCATTATCAGACAATGTTACTGCTGCCGCATACTTCCCATCCTTAACTTTAAAAACAGTCACCTCCTGAGTTTTTATATTTTTAATCTCAATTTCAACATCATCAATAATCTCCCCATAAACATCTAAAAGATCACCTTTAATAAAAAATACACGTTTCGGCTTAGCTTCATCGTGTAAATCAAAAGAATAAATATCCCAACCTCCTATTCCATTTAAATTATTTGATGCAAAAAAAGCCTTATTACCATCTGTACTTACAAAAAGAGAGATTTCATTTAAAGAACTGTTAATAGGGTAACCTATATTAATTGGTTTTTGCCAATTTCCAAAACTATCTTTTCTTGAATAAAAAATATCATAACCACCAAGAGATGGAAAATTATCAGAAGCAAAAAATAGTGTATTATTATCAGTGTGTAAAAAGGGAGATTTTTCATTATTAGTACTATTTATTATATCTCCTAAATTTTTAGGCTTAGACCACTTCCCATCATTATTCTTTTCAATTCCATATAAATCAATACCACCATATCCACCAGCTCTATCACTAGCAAAAACAATATAATTTCCGTCAGAAGACACTGAAGGTTGTGACTCCCAACTATATAAAGGAGATATTTCTTTATTAAATGATTTAATATCTCCCCATTTCCCATCAACTTTATAAGAATAAAAAATATCACAATTATTATAATTACCTGCTACCTTACTACATTTAGTAAAATATAGAGTGTTATTATCAATTGTTATACAAGCACCACCTTCGTTATCTTCAATATTAAAGGGGTATTTTAGAGCACTACCTATATTATATTCCCCATCAATCTTCTTACTAATAAAAAACTCTTCTTGATAAGAAGGAGTAATTATATCTATACCCTTTTTAAGAAACCTTCTTGTAAAGAAAGTAAAATCTTGATCTGGTGAAATAGCCGGCAAATACTCATCATACTCAGTTGAAATTCCAGAAATAATTTCAGGACTATATTTTACAGGATTATTAATTAAATCAGATAACTCTAGAGCTTGAGGCAAGAACTTAACGGCATTTTCATAATAGCTACCATCAAGTCCTAACTGGAGGCTTTTTTTAAGATAATTCGCTGAAAGCACAAAATCTTTTTCAATGTAAGCAATTTCACCAAGGATATAATAAACAACAGGAAAAGTCTCATCACAAATATATAAGACTTCATTTGCAATTTTTTTTGCAGCAGAGTTTTTATTTTCTAACCAAAAAAGCTCAGCTTTTAATGAGTTAATAACAGGATGCTCTTTAGAATTTTTAAGAATTAAATTAGCTTGTAAAAAGTTTTTATCATTAATAAACTTCCTAATTTTTTTAGCTTCCCTCCTATCCTTGAAAGACTTCAGCTCACAATCTTGAGGGAAAATCTGATTACAAATAAAGAATAAAAAAATAAATGTAATAAAACGCATTATAACTTCTTATTTAAGTCATTTAATTGACCTTCTGACGACGCAATAACAGTTGCCACTGTTGCATCACCAGTAACATTAACAACTGTCCTTAGCATGTCTAAAATACGATCTACAGCGAAAATCAAAGCAATTCCTTCAGGATCAATTCCTACTGAACTTAAAACAATAACTAACATTACCATACCAGCTCCTGGAACTGCAGCCGCTCCGATAGAAGCTAAAGTAGCTGTTAAAACAATTGTCAACTGAGCAGTCAAATCTAAATCAAAACCAAACGCTTGAGCAATAAAAACAGCTGCTACTGCTTGATATAAAGATGTACCATCCATATTAATAGTAGCTCCAAGAGGGAGGACAAATGAAGATACTTCTTTAGAAACTCCTAAATTATTCTCACACCTATCCATTGTAACTGGTAAAGTAGCAGCAGATGAAGATGTAGAAAAAGCTAGCATTTGCGCAGGCATTATAGCTTTAAAGAAACTTAAATATTGGATGTTAGTAAAAATTCTTAGTATAAATGGATAAATAACAAATATCATTAGTAAAAGACCTATAACAACAGTTAAAGAATAAAAGCCCAATGCAATAAATAAATCAACACTACCCCCAAAATCAACAACTAATGAAGATAATAATGCAAAAACTCCATAAGGAGCTAATTTCATTATTAAATCAACTATCTGTAAAATAATATCATTTATACCTTCAAAAAATCCTTTCACATATCTAACCTTTTCATTAGGGAGCATAATCATTGAAATCCCAAAAATTAAAGCAAAAAATATAACCTGAAGCATATTTTTATTTTTTGATGAAGCATCAATAATATTACTAGGCACAATATCAACAACAAACTGCAAGGGACCATTATTTTCAACAATTCTAGCATCATTTATCTTCATACCAGCCTTTGAAGAGTATTTAGTTCTAAGTTCAGTCTTTTTTTCTTCAGAAAAACTATCTCCAGGATTAAAAGAATTTACTAAAAAAAGCCCGATCGTAACAGACAAAACAGTTGAAAAAAGATATAATAAAATTGTTTTAGATCCAATTCTAGATAATCTTGAAATATCAGATAATGAAGAGACACCTTTGATAAGAGATGCAAAAACAAGAGGCACAGCTATTAGTTTTAGTAAATTAACAAATATGATTCCCCATGGTTTAATCCAATCAGAAGTAAACTTATGTAATCCAAATTTATTAGCTATCAATCCAAAAACAACTCCAAGTATCATTCCAATAATAATTTTCCAATGCAATGCAATATTCTTCATTATAATTTATTTGTTTTACTTCTGAGGTAATGATCAATTAATACTAATGCAGTCATTGACTCAACAATAGGAACAGCTCTTGGTACAACGCATGAGTCATGCCTTCCTTTAGGCTCAATAACAACACTATCTCCTTCACTATTAATTGATTTCTGACCTTTCATAATGGTTGCAACAGGCTTAAATACAACATTAAAGTAAATATCATTACCATTTGAGATTCCACCTTGAATTCCACCTGAATTATTTGTATGTGTCTTGCCATCAATATTTTTAAGAATATCATTTACCTCGCTTCCTAAACATTCAGAAATATCAATAGAATTTAATCCATAATTAAAACCTTTAACAGCATTTATAGAAAGCATTGCTTTGCCTAAATCAGCATGTAACTTGTCAAATACAGGCTCTCCCCAACCAACTGGTACATTTATAGCAACACCGGTAATTTTACCACCTAAAGAATCACCATCATCACGTACCTTATTTATTAATGCAATCATATCTTCAGCAATTTTAGAATCAGGACATCTAACTATATTATCATCAATTTTATTTAAATCAAGATCTAAATAAGACTTATCAATTTTAATATCTTTAACTTGAGAAACATATGCCTTAACAGAAACTCCAAGTAACAATAATAACTGCTGCGCAATAGCACCAGCTACTACTCTACATGCAGTTTCTCTAGCTGAAGATCGTCCACCACCTCTAAAATCTCTAATACCATATTTTTTTTGATACGAAAAATCAGCATGAGAAGGACGAAATGTAGATTTAATATCACTGTAATCATTAGATTTCTGATCACTGTTCTTAATTAAGAAACCTATAGGAGTACCTAAGGTTTTACCTTCAAAAATACCAGATAGAAATTCAACTTTATCTTTTTCATCTCTTGAAGTTGTAATAACAGATTGTCCAGGACGTCTTCTATTTAATTGTTTCTGAATTAATTTAATGTCAATTTCTATTCCAGCAGGACAACCATCAATCACGCCTCCGATAGCGGTCCCATGTGATTCGCCAAAAGATGTAAGTTTAAATATTTTACCGAAAGTATTACTCATAAGAGACAAATATAGTAATAATGTTTTGTCTTAATTTTGTAAATTTGTGTATTATGAAGACAGTAATTAAAAATATTTCTAAGCTTGTTCAAACAGAAGTAAATGACATTAAATGGAAAGCTGGAAAGGACATGAATTCAGTAAACACAATTGATGATGCTTATATTGAAATTAATAATGGAATAATTACAGATTTTGGCAATATGAATGAATGGAAAGGTATTAGTGATTGGAATCAAACAACAATTATTGATGCTGAAGATGGAATGGTTTTTCCTACATATTGCGACAGTCATACTCATCTTGTTTTTCCAGAAAGCAGAGAAAGTGAATTTAATGATAGACTTAATGGAATAAGTTATGAAGAAATTTCTAAAAATGGTGGTGGAATTTTAAATTCTGCTAAAAAAATGCAAACTATTGATGAAGATAAACTTTTTGAAGATTCATTAAACAGATTAAATAAACTGATTCATCTTGGCACTGGGGCCATCGAGATTAAAAGTGGTTATGGACTGAATATTGATTCAGAACTTAAGATTCTTAGGGTAATTAAAAAATTAAAAGAAAAATCTCCTATTAAAATTAAATCAACATTTCTAGGTGCTCATGCAGTTCCACTAGAATACATTAATAGAAAAGAATTATACCTAGAATCAATTATTAAAAAAATGCTTCCAATAATAAAAAAAGAAGCCTTAGCTGATTATATTGATGTTTTTTGTGAAAAAGGATATTTTAATACTGATGATTTAATTCAAATACTGCAAGCAGGAAAAAATTATGGACTGAAAGGAAAAACACATGTTAATCAATTTAACAGTATTGGCGGTGTTAAATCTAGTATTGAAAATGGCGCTTTATCTGTTGATCATCTTGAGATAATGAAAGAAGAAGACTTTAAGGCATTTGAAGGTTCAGATTGTATAGCAACACTTTTACCCTCATGTTCATTTTTTCTAGGTATCCCATATAGCCCTGCAAAGGAATTTATATCTAGAAATATTCCCTTTAATTTAGCTAGTGACTATAATCCAGGGTCATCTCCAAGTGGTAACATGAATTTTGTTGCATCATTAGGTAGTATAAAACTTAAGATGAATGCTGAACAAGTAATTAACTCTACCACAATTAATGCTGCGTATGCCATGCAATTAGAAAAAGAACTTGGCACAATTTCAATTGGAAAAAAGGCTAATCTATTCATTACAAAACCTATTCCGAGTTATCAATATCTACATTACTCATTTAGTGAAAGCCTAATTAGTAAAGTAATAATTGAAGGCAAAGAATTTAAATAATAAAAAAGCCCAGGAAATAATCCTAGGCTTTTAAATAAGATTTATAAGGTTTATTTTTTATCGCTTACTCTTAATCTTTTCATATAATAATAGTGCATAATAAAATCTTCACTACTTGTATGACTTGCACTTACAAACTCCCATCCTAATTTTGAAGCTTGGTATAAGGCATCTGACATATGGTTACAAACTCTTGCCATTTTATTTAACTGAATTTGTTCTGGAGATATTCTTCCAGTACTAAAATTTACCATGTGCTTGTATTTACCTGTGAGCATTCCTTTCATTCTAATATCTCCAGAAGCTCCAGCCCTAGCAGCAAGCTCGCCTTGATCCATCATTTTCTCATCATTAGTAGTTGTTGATTGAATACCATCAATAACCATATATTCATAGGCAGAAGGAGCTTGCTTTTTCATCTCACCCATCTTAGCATTAGTTTTTTTATTTGATCTCTTTTGAGCAATCGACATAAATGGAATAGATGCTAATAGAAATACTAAAATTATATTTTTCATTTTTCTTTTATCTTTTTAATTAATTATTTAACTGTAACGTAAAATTACAAAATTTTATTGCCCACCTAAAATAATTGGAAGATCTCCTTCCCCATTACCAATTACAACAACTTTAGAATTAGGAGATTTAGCAATTTCTTGAGTAGCTTCAATACCTTTCCATTTTAACAGCTGAGGAGTAATTGTTCTAGTAATAATTTTTTGAAATTGAGATATTCCTTTTGCCTCAATTTCTTTTCTTTCAGCTTCTTTTCTAGCTTTATCAATTTTAAACTCATACTCTAAAGATTCTTGTTCTTGCTTAAGCTTTTGCTCAATAGCAGTTCTAAGAGTTTGAGGTAAAGTTACATCTCTAATTAGTATTGCATCTAACATTAAAAACTGACGTTCAATATTTTCTTTAGTTCTATCATAAATTTCATCTTCAATAGCTTCTCTTTTAGTAGAATATAATTCTTCAGGAAGATAATTACCAATAACCTCTCTAGTTACTGACCTAATTTCTGGCTTTATAATTCTTTCTAAATATCCCTTTCCAATACCATCATGTAAAAAACCTATCTGACTTGCTACAGGCTTATATCTAAATGAAAGATCAATCTTAATAGATAAACCATTTTTTGACAGGACCTCCATTTTCTCAAAAGTATCTTGTAACCTTACATCATAAACATGCATAGTATTCCAAGGAGATATAATATGAAAACCTTGACCATATACATTTTCTTTATCTAAACCACCTCCAAATTTCTTAAAGAGCACACCATTTTCTCCTGGCTCTATTGTCACAAACATACTCGAACCAAAAAGTACTATAAAAATTAATCCTGCTATTCCTGTAACTAATGCTCTAGGCAATCCTTGATTTTCCATTATTTATTTATTTAATTGTTTATTTAATTTTATTTGATCTTGCTTTCTTTTATTTAAAGTGCTAATATACGAGTTAGCCTTTTTATCTCCTAATGCTTTTGCTTTTTTTGCCCAATCAATTGAAGCATCAAGAAAACCCTTAATTTCTGATGCCAAAGCCATATTATAAGATGCTTTTGATGCTATCTTCTTATCATTAGAATTTACTTCTTTTTTCCAAATTTCAATAGCTTTATCCCAATCTTTGCTTTTAACATATTTACTTGCTTTTTTAAAGCTATCATCTTTACCAATATAATAAACCCTTCTTGCTTTAATCCAAATTGGAGAAATTCTTTTTCCAAATTGAATACCTGCAAAATCTCCTGATTGTTTTAATGCAGAATTTAAAATAGGTAGATTTCGTTGCGCATCATTATTACTATTTCCCCAAGCAGTAAATTCTTTTATTTCAGTAAATCTATTTTCATCAATAATCTCTTTTTTATTATTATCATAAATCCTCCATCCAGACTCTATCTTCATCTCCAAAATAGCCTGATATCTCAATTCAACATTTTTTTTACCTTTTCTTTTAATTGTTCTCTTAATTGGTTTGCCAAAAAAAACTCTAGAATCTGAATCAAAAGTTTCTAAAACAATAATAGCATCTGCTTTGTACGAACTACATATTCCATTTACTTTTTTCCATTTTAATGGCATTGAAAAAGAAGATGTACCAGTACCCTTTAGCTCTAAATCACCAATATTTTTAATATTAAACCTATCTGAATTTTCTAATAAAGAAACTAAACCATTAATACAGTACTCAGAACCTTTTTTATCCATTCCAATACCCTCACCTGTAATTAAGCCTTCTATTATGTTACCTGCTAGGTTTTTTCTAGACGGAGAGGTTCTATTTGCTACAACCACAGTTTTCACATCTTGAGACAAAGTTATATCAGCAGGTCTTTGTATAGAAACTAAAACAGAGGAAGTGGTGCAAGATGAAATTAAGAAAATAAAAAATACAATTAAAAAATATTGAGCTTTCATAGAATTAAATTAAACCATTAAACTTTCTCACGAACCATTCGATTGATATCAACAATAACAAAGCTAATAAAATCCAATGAAAATCTATAATCTGCTTAAGATTATCATCAACACTAATAATTGTATTATTATTATTATTATTATTTAATAAGCTAACTAATTCATCAATATTATTTTCAGAATAAAATTTACCATTAGTTTGATTACTTAGGTTGTACAAAATTTGATGATCAGCAACAGATCTTAATGATTCTATTTGTACAGGCTTGACTGTTAACGATCCTTTTTGAATGTAATTTACAATATCAACAGTAGCATTAAAATCATACTCTCCTGCTGATAAGACTCCAATATTTAATGAATACTTATTATTAAATTTATCAAAAAGAAACATAAATTCTTCATTTTTTTTATTAGTAATTAAAAGTTTAATGTCATTAGAATTATCTAACTCATAACTATCATTATACACCTCAGCCTCAATAATGAAATCATCATTTTCATTAATTTCTTTATCATAATAAACTCTAAATTTACTTTTATCATCTCTTAGCAAGAGAAACTGTGTGATTTTATTAAATAGTGCATTAAAATTTTTGTTATTACCATTAAGATTAAAATCTTGTAATTTCCATCTCCAATAACCCTCTCCCATTAAAAAACCAACTTTTCTATTATTAACATTATCAAAAACACAAATAGGTGAATTAGTTTGTAATGAACCTATTCTTTCATTTAACATCAGATTAACTGAAGGAGAGATATTATATATTCCAAATGAATTAAATAATGGTGGCGATGACAATATCATCTGATTAAATTCCTCATTAGTTTTGAAAGAATTAAAATCAGCATTTACAATAGAATACACTTCATTATTTGATGATTTTTCTTTAAATTTTATATTAGGCATTAAAGAAGAATAAAAATTATAATCTTGTTTACAAAAAATTAATAAGGGAATATTATAGTTTGACAAAGACTGTAAAACATCTTTACTTTGCTTAGATAAAGAATGTAACACAACTAAGTTGTAATCAAAAAAATTATCTTTAAAATCCTTTGTTCTAATCACATCTACAGAATAGTTCTTATTTTCCTCAATAACATTAACGTATGACGCTATATCAGGATGAACGTTATCATGCAGAAGAAGGATTTTATATTTAGAATTAATAACATCAACAAAAAAATTGTAGACATTGTTTCTAGTTAATGTCTCTTCATCTATAGATGTTAAAGTAGCAGTATAAGATTGAACTCCCATTTTTAAAGCCTTTATTTCAACAGGGATTTTAATAAATTCTTGATTTGAAGTGAAAATAATATCTTGCTTAAAGAGTATATTTCCTTTATGTTCAATTTTTAAGACAGTACTTCTATCTTTAAATTTATCAGACTCTATGTATATATCTGATATAAAACTATTTCCTAAAAATACAATATCATTATTTTTAACATTTGCAATCCGAATATCTTGTAAAATCGTAGTATCTCCCAAACCAATTACATGTATAGGTATGCTAGAATTATTGGAATACAGTGGATTACTTCCTTTATTATACATACCATCTGATGCAAGTACAATGGAAGATAAATTCTTATTTGAAAATCTAGAGGAAATATCATCTAAAGCGTTACTGTAATTAGTATATAATCCATTATTAACATCAGTAAAACCATCATAAATTTTATCAGAAAAATGATACTTATAAACGTCAAAATCTTTTAATTCATCTGAAAGTTTATTTAATTCGTTTAGAATATTTTTCTTTATAGATTTAGATGAATCTTGTAATATTACAACAATAGGTTTTTCAAAAATTTTTGTTGTAGATTTAATTACAGGCTCTAAAAGTAATAAAGAAATTAAAGTGATTAATATAAATCTGAGAAAAGAAAGGAAATATAGAATCCAATTATTGAGAATGTTTTTTTGCTTGAAATATAAAAAGAGGGAGTAAAAAAATCCCAGTAAAATACATAAAAAAGTAAAATTACTAGAGAATATAATGCTAAAAAACATTAGACTATGTTAACATTCCACCACAAACATTAATAACTTGACCAGTAATGTATGAAGACATATCAGAAGCTAGAAACAATGATGTATTAGCAACATCTTTAACACTACCTGTTCTTTTTAAAGGAATACTCTCAGCCCATTCATTAAACTGATCTTTATTTAGTGATTTAGTCATTTCAGTTTCAATAAATCCTGGTGCAATAGCGTTACATCTAATATTTCTAGACCCTAGTTCAAGAGCAACAGATTTTGTAAAACCAATAATTGCAGATTTAGAAGCAGCATAATTAGTTTGCCCTGGATTACCTTTGACACCAACTACAGAACTCATATTAATAATTGATCCACTGCGCTGCTTTAACATTGGTTTTAATACAGCTTTTGTTAGATTAAAAACTGAATTCATATTTATATTCATAACATCGTTAAAATCTTCTTCACTCATTCTCATAAGTAAATTATCTTTTGTTATTCCAGCATTATTAACTAAAATATCAATTCCACCAAAATCTTCTAATACATTATTAACTAATTCATGAGAGCCATTGAAATCAGAAGCATCTGATAAATAAGCTTTTGCTTTAATTCCATGATCAGAAAGCGTAACTTCTAATTGAGATGTAGTATCATCAGTTTTTAGGCAAGTGAAAGCAATAT
>CAYNGO010000027.1:0-20005 GCA_964397025.1 uncultured Weeksellaceae bacterium | reverse complement strand
CCCTTAACCAAAAAGTTTTTGAAATAAAATGATATCCGTTTAATATAGAATAGTTGTATCCATTATATATAGTATCACCATCAATAAAATAAATATCTGTAATACATCCATTATTATAACAAGATGTAAGTTGCCACTCAATATCATTGGCAAGCATTTCATTATATGTTTGTGAAAATGTTTTTTGAAAACTTATCAAAAAAAATATAATACAAATAAATTTAGTTTTCTTCACTCTAGAGTTTGACTTATATGATAATGAAGAATTTTTTTACGCTAATACTTCAGCTACTTTATCAGCAGCTTCTTGTAAAAGAATAACAGATTCAACTTTTAAACCACTTTCATCAATTAATTTCTTAGCCTCAGTCGCATTAGTTCCTTGAAGTCTGACAATTAGTGGAATATTAATCTCTCCAATATTATTATATGCATCAACAATACCTTGAGCCACTCTATCACACCTAACAATACCACCAAAAATATTAACTAGGATTGCTTTCACTCCATCATCCTTTAAAATGATTCTAAAGGCTTGCTCAACTCTTTTTGCATCAGCTGTACCACCAACATCTAAAAAGTTAGCAGGATTACCACCAGCCATCTTTATAATATCCATTGTAGCCATAGCAAGACCAGCACCATTTACCATACAACCAACATTACCATCAAGTTTAACAAAATTTAATCCATACTCACCTGCTTCAACTTCTGTAGCATCTTCTTCTCTTTTATCTCTGAGCTCTATAAAATCTTTATGTCTATAAAGTGCATTTTCATCTAAAGAAACCTTAGAGTCTACTGCCATAATTAAATTATCTGAGGTCTTTAAAACAGGATTGATTTCAAATAATGACGAATCAGTATTTATATAAGCGGAATACAATGAAGCAACAAACTTTGTCATTTCCTTAAAAGCTAATCCAGATAAGCCTAAATTAAAAGCAATCTTTCTACATTGAAAACCTTGTAAGCCTGTGCTAGGATCTATCTCTTCAGTAAAAATTAAATGAGGAGTTTCTTCAGCAACAGTTTCAATATCCATTCCACCTTCAGTTGAATACATAATCATATTTCTACCAGTTGATCTATTTAATAATACTGACATATAGTACTCATCAGTCTCACTTTCTCCAGGATAATAAACATCTTCAGTAATTAAAACTTGGTTTACTAGTTTTCCCTCAGATGATGTCTGAGGAGTAATTAGATACATACCTAGAATATCATTAGCTATTGATTTAACTTCATCAAGAGATTTAGCTAATTTTACACCTCCACCCTTTCCTCTTCCACCGGCATGGATTTGAGCCTTAACAACCCACCAACTTGTTCCAGTTTCTTTATTTAATTTTTCAGCAGCTATTACAGCCTCTTCTGGTGTAGAAGCTACAATACCTCTTTGTATTCTAACACCAAAACTATTTAATAATTCTTTTCCTTGATATTCGTGTAAATTCATGTTTAATTTTTAATGCTGTAAAAATATATGATTGATTTTAAATACAAACATCTATTGATAATAAATTCTATTTTTGCACAAATTTTATTCTTACATGAAAATCAACTATATTATTCTTCTCTTTTTTATTCCATTATTATCATTTGGACAATTTGAAAGTAAAAAAGCATACAATATTCAAACAACTAATGAAAGCCCAAAAATTGACGGAATACTAGATGATAAAACATGGATAAATTTAGATGTAGCTAAAAATTTTATTCAGGTAAAGCCTAATAATGGTCTGCCTGAAAGAAAAAACCAAAAAACTGAAGTTAAGATGTGCTATGATAGTAAAAACATCTACTTCGGAATAATGATGTATGACAGTGCTCCAGACAGTATTTTAAGAGAACTTTCAAAAAGAGATGAAATAGAAAAAAATTGTGATGTAGTTGGAATTTATATAAATCCATTTAATGATGGGCAAATTGAATATCTTTTTGCAGTAACTGCCTCAGGGATTCAAGCAGATGCAAAACAAACAGCAACTTCTAAAGATGATTCTTGGGATGCTGTATGGAAATCATCTGTTAAAATTAATAAGGACGGTTGGATAGCTGAAATTGCTATACCATTTTCTCAACTTAGATTTCCAAATGACAATAAAGAATGGGCATTA
Organism: uncultured Weeksellaceae bacterium; assembly: GCA_964397025.1. Lineage (GTDB taxonomy): Bacteria > Bacteroidota > Bacteroidia > Flavobacteriales > BACL11. The sequence continues at coordinate 17,882 of CAYNGO010000027.1, read as the reverse complement.
AATATATCTAGAGGAATAAGAAGATATAGAGAGAACTATAGCTGGAATCTAATAAATATAGAATATGAAAATCAGGCGCTTCAATCTGGACTACTTTCTGGTATTAAAAATATAAAAAGCCCATTAAGACTATCCTTTATGCCATATGCTTCAGTTTATGCTGATATGTATAACGGGGAGTCAAGCTTTCCTTACAACTATGGAATGGACTTAAAATATGGGATAAATGAAAGCTTTACTTTAGATATGACTTTAATACCTGACTTTGGACAAGTATCATCAGATGCTATGGTTTTAAATCTATCTCCTTTTGAAGTTAAATATGAAGAAAATAGACAGTTTTTTAATGAAGGTATAGAACTCTTTAATAAAGGAGGAGAAATGTTTTACAGCAGGAGACTGGATAATGACCTGATAAATGCAACAAAAATTACTGGTAGATCAAAAAACGGTATAGGAATTGCAGCTCTTAATGCCATAACTAATAAAACTAACGATAATCCACTTACTAATTATAATGTCTTAATAATTGACAAATCATTAGATAACAGCTCCTCTATTAGTTTAATGAATACTAATATGACCAATAACACTTCTGATAAAGATGCAAATGTTACTGGAGTTTTTACTAGAATAAACAATAAAAAAAACACCCATGTTTATGGAGCAAACTTAAAGATGAGTCAGGAGTTTGAGAATAATAGTTCAATATTAGGTTTTGCTGGAATGTTATCTGCTTCAAAAAATAGTGGAAATTACAGATATCAATTATTCTCATCTTTTGAAGATGATAAATACAACCCAAATGATCTTGGTTTTTTGTATTCAAATAATGAGATTACAAATGGGCTAGATATAGGTTATGAACAACTTCAGGAGAATGACAACTTCATATGGAGAAAGCATTATTTATTTGTCAGACATCAGACTTTATTCACTGATAATAAATTTGTCAATCTTGAAATTGAAGCAGAAAATAAGTTTATGTTAAAAAACTATCTTTTTGCAATGTTTAAAATAATTGTAAATCCCTATCAAAAGAATGACTACTATGAGGCAAGAACGAATGACCTTAACAATCCAGTTATAAGATCAGAATCTATTAATATTGGAGGTTATATGTCTAGTGATTTTAGAAATAAATTTGCTTTAGATTTTGGAACTGGTGGAATAATAGAGCCTTTATACTCAGGTCATGAATTTAGATGGAGAATATCTCCTAGATACAGATTTAATGATAAGATGTCAATTGTTTATGTTTTATCAGTGAAAAATAGATATAATGATATTGGATATATTGATGATTTATCTATTAATGATGAAGAAATTTCTGAACCTATCTTGTCGTTACGAAACACCTATATGATAACAAATGTATTAAGAGGAAGTTATATTATTAATAATAAGATTGATTTCTCATTCAAATTTAGATATCATCTAGATCAAGTAGAAAACCTACAATTTCAGACCTTAAATAATAATGGTTTTTTAGAATCAGCTTCAGTTCAAAATATTGAAGAGAGTGACTATAATATAAACTATACAACATGGACTTCAGATATGGCCTTAAATTGGTGGTTTGCTCCAGGAAGCCAATTAAGTTTAGTTTGGAAAAATGGTATAGATAATGAAACTAATATTTTAAGAAATAGATGGTCAGATAATATTGATGACTCATTTAATCTGCCTCAAGAAAATAGCCTATCATTAAAAATTGTCTATTATTTGGATTATCTTTACCTTAAAAAGAAGTTATAATTATGATCAAGGCAGAAAATATACATTTATCTTACGGTAATGTTGATGTTTTAAAAGGTGTTGATTTAGAAATTAGCAAGGGAGAAATAATCTCAATTGTTGGAGCATCAGGTGCTGGAAAAACAACTTTACTTCATATATTAGGCACACTAGAGCAAGCAGATAATGGAAAATATAGTATTAATGGAGAATCTATCTCTGAGCTTTCTTCTAATAAATTATCACAATTTAGAAATCTAGAAATTGGATTTATCTTTCAATTTCATAATCTATTAGCTGAATTCAGTGCATTTGAAAACATATGTCTTCCAGGCTATATTTCAGGAAGAAACAAAAAAGAAGTAGAAAAAGAAGCAACAAAACTTCTAGAAACATTAGGTATTTCAAGTAGAAAGGATCACATGCCAAATGAACTCTCTGGTGGTGAACAACAAAGAGTAGCAATTGCAAGAGCTTTAATCAACTCCCCCTCTATAGTACTTGCTGATGAACCATCTGGAAACCTAGACTCAGAAAACGCTCGAAAACTACATGAGTTATTTATAAAATTAAATAAAGACTTAAATCAAACTTTTATCATTGTTACCCATAATAAAGAACTAGCAAGTATGACTAATAGAACTCTTGAAATGGTAGATGGAAAAATTATTTCATAAAAAAGAATCAAATTTATCAAAATGTGTAACTTTGCACTTTGATGACCTATCAAAACCCACAGCTTCTCTTTGGACTCCTTGCAATAGCAATACCTATTTTAATTCACTTATTTAACTTTAGAAAACATGAAACTGTTTACTTCAGTAGTATTCGTTTTTTAAAAGAGATAAAAACAAAAAATAACAAGAAGAGAAACATAAGGAATCTATTAATTCTATTAAGCAGAATAGCAGCGATTATATTTCTAGTGCTAGCGTTTGCTAAGCCATATATCCCAATTGAAGAAAATAAGGTAATCTCTAATGATATATTCATATATATTGATAATTCATTTAGTATGGATGGCATATCAGAGAAAGGAAGATTACTAGACTTAGCAAAGAATAATGCTATAAGCATTACAGATTCATACTCAGCAGCTTCAAAATTTTATTTAATTACTAATAATTTTTCTAAAAAACACAATAAAGGATATGACAAACAAGATCTAATTGAAGCAATCTCAAATGTTGAAACTTCAGGTGACTATAAATCATTCTCTCAAATATTAAAAAAGAAGCAGACAATATCTAATAAAGAAGATCATTTATATATAATATCTGATCTTCAAAAGAATACTCTTAAAATTGAAGAAGAAAATGAAGAAAATAAGAATCGAATTTTCTTTGTTCCAATATTAAATCAAATAAAATCAAATATTAGTATTGATAGTATTTGGATAGAAAGTCCGGTACTTATTAGTAGTAGAAATTTAAAAATATCAACAAAGATTTCAAATTTTTCAAATCTAAACAAAGAAGTACCTTATAGTCTTGAGGTTAACAATAAAAATAAAATTAAACAAATATTAAAAATTAAAAAAAATAGTTTTAAAATTTTTGATTTTAACATAACTATTGATAGCGCGATAAATATTTGTAAAGCCAGCATAGAGGATTATCCAATAACATTTGATAATAGCCTAAATTTTAATTTAAATAGTATGAATAAAATTAAAATATTAAATATTCAACAAGATCAAAGAGCTGACTATATTAACAATCTGTTTTCTAATGATAGTATCAATTTCAGCTATAAAAACGCTAATATTAGTAAACTAAACTATCAAGAAATAAAGACACAAAATCTTATAATATTAAATGAGATAGAAGAAATAAGTTCAGGATTAACAAGTGCAATAATTGATTTTGTAAAAAATGGTGGCTCAATAATTATCATCCCTCCTGCTGATATTAATTATGATGCCTATAAAAAATTCTTAACTGGATTAGAAACAGACTATTTCTTAGATATAGATACAAATAATTATTTAATTAAAAACATTCAATTAGAACATCCAATATTTAATAACGTATTTGCTGGAGAAATTAATAATATTAATTACCCTGAAATTAAATATCATTATTCTCAATCAAGCCTTACTAAAACAAATAAAAAGTCTTTATATACTCTTGAAAACAACAATACTTTTCTTAGTCATTATAATATAAAGGATGGTAATATTTATATGTTTAATTCCCCATTAAATAGTAGTATATCCACATTTAAAAAACATGCTTTATTCGTTCCAACATTTTTAAATATTGCTACTAATGCTATAACACAAGGACAGTTATATTATACTATCTCAAAAGACAACTACTTTATTTCTATCAAAGAAAAAAATAATGAAATATATCATCTTAAAAATTTAGTTACTGATATAGTTCCAACTATCCGAACAATAAATGGTCAATCAAGGTTTTATACAAATAATCAAATATTTAAATCAGGGCAATACCAATTATATAATAATAAAGAAATTACTGATCATATTGCATATAATTATAACGCTATAGAGAGTGATAATAATTATTATAAGATTAGTGAGATTAAAAAGCATTTTAAAGACAATAACATTATGGTAATTAATGGATCTGAATCTGATATAAACCAGATTATAGACTCTAAATTAAATGATAATCATTTTTGGAAATTGTGTCTAATTTTATCTTTAATATTCTTTGGAATTGAAATCCTACTTTTAAAATTAATCAAAATATGAAAATACTCATTAAGAACGCAAAAATCATTGATAGTACATCTAAACATGATAATAAAGTTTGTGATATATTGATAAACAATAATATTATTGAAAAGATTGGAAAATCTATACAAATGGATTCTGAAACTAGAATTTTTAAATCTAACAACCTACACCTTTCTCAAGGATGGATGGATTTACATGTTAATTTTGGTCAACCTGGATTCGAACAAAGAGAAACTATAGATAATGGTTTGAAATCAGCAGCTCAAGGGGGCTTTACTGATGTTTTATTAATGCCAAATACAAATCCAACAATTGATAACAGTACAATGGTTGAATTCCTTAAAAGATACAATACAAAGAGCATAGTAAATATACAAGTAGCGGGTAATCTAACCAAAAAACAAAAAGGAGATAATATTGTTGAAATACATGATATGATAAATTCTGGTTGTTTAGCCTTTACAGATGATAAAGAATCAATTCAAAGTAATGAATTAATGAAGATTGCTCTTTTATATATAAAAGACACAAAATCTATTATAATGAATTTTCCAAATGATAAAAAAATTCAGAATAAAGGAGTTATTAATGAAGGTATAATTAGTACATCATTAGGATTAAGAGGCATTCCTAATATTGCTGAAGAAATAATGTTAGAAAGAGATATAACACTATGTAGATATACAGAAAGCAAAATACATCAGTCGTATATAAGTACTAAAGAAAGTATTAAGAAAATCAAAGAGGCTAAAAAAAGCGGAGTTAATATTAGTAGTGATGTAGCTTTACATAATATTTTCCTTACAGAAGAGAGTGTGAATAACTTTGACTCTAGATATAAAGTTTTACCACCACTAAGGACAAAAGAAGATAATAAGGCTATAATTGAAGGCTTAAAAGATGGTACAATAGATGTTATAACATCTGATCATAGTCCTTATGAGATTGAAACTAAAAAAATTGAATTTGATAATGCTGCATTTGGCATTATTGGTCTAGAAAGTGCTTTTGGTCTAATTATAAAAAATCTGGACCAACATCTAGAAATAAATCAAATAATTGATAAAATATCTGTAAATCCTAGAAAGGTCCTAGGTCTAAAACAAAATAGTATAGAGGTTGGTAATACAGCTAATATAACCTTATTTGATCCATCATTAGAATGGACATTCAATGAGGATTCAATAAAATCTAAATCAATGAATAGCCCTTTTATTGGAGATAAGCTTAAAGGAAAAGCTCTAGCAATATATAATAACAATCAGTTTATGGAACTCTAGATTAATAAATTAATCTTTTATTAACTGTACCATCATCATAATAATATATAAGATTTTTTATTCCATTAGTATTTGAAGGATTAACCTCTCTACCTAAATAATCAGTAACTCTAATTAATTTAGGTTCAACAAATAAATTATCTATTAGATCAACACCAGTTCCACTATCAACAGATTCATAAAGATATAAATCATCAACAGCAGCTTCAATTAAGCTACCACCATCAAGATTTGTTCCAGGTCTAAGACTGTCAGAAGCAATAAATTTCAATTGAACAGAAGAGGTCAGATTAACATAATCTTTTATTCTAAAAGCACATCTTCTCCAACTTAAATCTGAGCTCTTTGTATTTTCAACATATTGCCAATTTACACCATCATCAGTAATCATAACCTGCCACCAATCAGCTCCAGGGTTGGCACCACTAGATGGATTATTAGTATACCACCTCCAGTATGAAAAAGCAGGATTTGTATATGAACTTAAATTATAAAATGGTGAAAATAAAGTAGTATGACCACCATCAACATCATTAGCTCCAATACCATCATTTACAGAAGATGCATTTTCAGTAAATGCACATGCATATCCACCTGAAGTATGTTGAGTTGCCGTTTGAACAATTCCAGATAAATTGTTTGGGTTATCATAGGAACCCAATGGAGCTCCAATTTCCCACATTCCAGTTGTAGCATTATCAGAAGGGTCTGAAGTTTGCCAAAAACCTATATTAAAATCAAAATCTTCTTCTTCAAATACTTCATAACCTACCATTATAAAATAAGGAAGATTAGCATCTTTAATAGGCATTACATTTGCTTCTTGAGGGTTAATACCAGATTCAAAACCATAGCTATCAGTTAAAGAAATATAGTAAGCAACAACAGAACCATTAGGTTGAGCTGGAATAGAAGCTGAAAAACTATTACCATTTGGTGTCATAGATAAAGCATTCCAATTAGAGTTATCATTAATTCTATAAAAACAATTTGCACTTGAGAGAGCCCAAGAATAAGTAGATGAAATATTTGCATTTACAGAAATGTCAATATTTCCAGGGGCAGTTGATATAGGGGAATGAGCTATCACAGCATTAGATAATAAGGTAATTCCATGCAGAGCGAAAGCCTGAATAATTGCAATATCATTAGGAGTTCCATTAAGAAGATTTGCATCATTATCATCAGCAAATAGAACTTCAACTAGAACATCAGTATAGATAATACCTTCTGTTCCGTTAGGACCATCAGGAGCTGCATCATAAGTATATTTGAATAGATCAAGCATTTGCTGCATATCTCCAAGATTTAAATATGTATCCCAGAAAGCACCTGCAATAATTTCACCATCAGCGTGAACCTCACCACTTAAGTCTTGTGGATATACTTTTCTATCTTGATCATATCTTCTTACAAAAACTGTAGGATCTACAATATTCCAACCAAATCCTAGCACAGGAGTTTGAGTTAAAGAAAGTGCCCAAAGATCAGCGTAACCTTCATTTAAACCACCATTCCACATTCCAGAGCCATAACGTTGAGAATTAATAGCATGTCCATACTCATGATAAACAACATCAGGAATCTTAGCAGTTGCATTACAGCCATTACCTTCTGCATAAAAATTAATAGAAGATCCATCAAAAAATGCGTTACAACTCCCCTGCTCATCTATATTGGTTTCCATAGCAATGTCTAAGCCAGTAAAAGTGGGGAATATTGATTTAAGATGACTGTGTATATTATTTACAGCATAAAAAGCTGTACGTTCTTGAATTGTAGAGTTAGAATTAAAACTAACATTAGTATTAGATAATTGAGAATTTAAGCTAGGTACATTAAAATTAGTTTGAACCTCAGCAAATCTTCCCTCTAAAGAAAAAATTGCATTTCCACTACCCGGAACAACAACATTCCCAAATGTATCTGTATAGTAGTTTGACCCACCTTTTTGAACTCTTAAATTAACAAGATCTTCAACAGATGAAGGATTAAAAGGATGTGTTGTATAGACCTCGCCATCAACATGAATATTTGCTAATGGAGGTGCTTCATACATTACTGAGTTATTTCTCATTAATAAATCTCCATCATTTGCATCAACATAACAAATATAATTTGCAGGACCATGAGTTAATTTTGTAGAAACTTTTACTACATACACTAAATGATAATTATACTTACCATTTAAGGGAATTGGTAATATTTTTAAAGCATCTTCAACAGAACTTCTTGTAATAGCAGATGTTATATTTTGTGAAGCAGATAAAATTGCTTGAGATGAAGAGATTGAAGGGTTAATACTAATTGATATATCAGAAAAAACATCTAATCCAAAAGCAATTAATTGATTATTTAGATTTAATTTGGCATATAATCTACTATTTATAACCTCTAGATTATTATAAAACTGTTTAAAATCATAATTAATATATTTATCATTCTCAGTTTTTCTGTCTAGGACAATATCTTGAGGAATATTAAAAACTGATAGCTCGGAGTCGATAAAATTTAATAATCGTTGATCTGTAGTATTTCCATTTGTTAAATCAATAGGAGATCCAAAGGCTCTATGTGGTTTGTAATTATACTCATTAAAATATGTAAACCAATCTGAATAAATAGAATTAAATGTTTTCCAAGGATATTGGTTACGTAAATTATTTTGATTTGAATTATTTAGTTGCATATCAGATTTAATATATCTAATTTCATACTCATCATGATGGGTATGTTTAGTAGCGAAAGAAACATTAAACATTAATAAAGATGTCAATAACAATAAGAATTTTTTCATGGTTTAAATTTTATAAAACAAATATAGAATAATTACAAATATAATAACAAATTAAATAAAAAGTATAACTTTTTAATAAAATTATTATGCAAAAAATATTAGTTAGAAGTTATCTTCAAGCCATCGTAAGATAAAAATACATTTTTTGGCAAATTTTTAGATATCAAATCATGTAAACCCATTAAGTGACTAATATGAATAAGATAAGCACTATTTGGTTTAAATTCTTCAATTAATTCTAATGCTTGACTAAGGCAAAGATGCGACATATGAGGCTTTATTCTTAAACAATCAAGAACTATAACATCAGCATCTAACATCTTTAATTTTTCAACTTTTGAAATATGACTTATATCAGTTAAATAAATAAAATTATTAACCCTAAAGCCAAAAACAGGTAATTTATAGTGAAGAGCTTGAATAGGCACTATTTTAATATTATTTATTAAAAATGGCGTATTATTAATTACTGAAACATTAACTTTTGGTACACCTGGGTACTTAGCTTCTGAAAAAATATAAGAGAATTCATTTTTTAAAGCCTGTAAGACATCTTTAGAGCAAAATAAATCCATTGCCTTTTTAGATCTAAAATTAAATGATCTAATATCATCCAAACCAGCAACATGATCTTTGTGAGCATGAGTATATAAAACAGCATCAAGTTTAGTTACGCTCTCTCTAAGCATCTGCTGACGAAAATCTGGTCCTGTATCAATAACAAAAATATTATCTTCAATATCTATCATTACAGATGATCTTAGACGTTTATCTTTAGGGTTTTGAGAAATACAAACATCACAATCACATGCAATTACTGGAACACCTTGAGAAGTTCCTGTGCCTAAAAAAGTTATTTCCATAAAAAAGTAATAGTAAATGTAAAATTATATATAATAAATAATTATAAATTAAAATAACTAGTTAATTTTGTTATTAATTGAGATACAATCATTTAAACATGAATAAGCAAATAACATTAACACCAGGTCAAAAAGCAATAGAGATAAATTTAGATAATTCTATCTATGGTTCTTTTATTGAAATTGGTGCAGGCCAAGAAGTTGCAAGACAATTTTTTAGAGTTGGTAGTGCATCTGGAACTATAGCAAAAACAATGTCTGCTTATGATAGAGATTTTTCTGATGCTATTTATGGTAAAGAAAAAGATGGGAGATATGTTTGTAAATCAAGATTAAATAGAATGCTTCATCTTGAGTACTCTCTTTTAGAAGAAAGATTAAATAGAGAAAATTATAAGGAAACTAGATATTTTGCATTTGCTGACACAGTTACTACAATAAATTATGATAAGTCACGAAATGGTCATGGATGGATTGGTTTAAGATTTCAGAAAGATCCAACAAAAGATCCAAATGATTTCTTAATTCATGTTAGATTAAAAGACCAAGAAGCTAGACTTCAACAAGAAACAATCGGTATCATTGGTACAAATTTAATGCATGCATGTTTCTCAGAATCAAATCCTAAAACTATTCTTAAAAGATTATATGATAATCTATCAATAGATAATTTTGAGATAGATATGGTTGAAACAGTTGGTCCAGATTTTGAAAATATTGATAATAGACTTTTAAGCTTAACATTAGTAAAAGAAAGAATGACTAATGCTGTAATTTTCACTCCAGATGGTAAAAATAAATACCCTTCTGATATTTTACATAAAAAGAACATATTAACATTAAGAGGAAGTTTTAGACCTGTCACTAAGGTTAATATTGACATGCTAACTGAGGGTCTCAATAAATTTAAAGAAAATAAGAAAGTAGATGAGGATAATATTCAACTTCTTTTAGAAATCACTTTATCTAACCTTATGACTGATGGTGAAGTTGATGAAAGAGATTTTTTAGATAGAGCAGATATATTATGTTCTCTTGGATATACTGTAATGATATCAAATTACAGAAAATACTATAAGCTTAGTGAATATTTATCTAGATATACAAATGCTCGAATGGGTTTAATAATTGGTGTTGATAATCTTGTTGAGATGTTTGATGAGAAATATTATAGAAATCTTAATGGTGGGATAATGGAGGCATTTGGAATTATTGTCACAAGAGATATTAAAATATATTTATATCCTTATCAAGCTGACAGTAGTAAAGAACTCATTAATAGTAAAAACATACCTATTCATCCAAGAGGAAAATCTATTTATGAGTACCTGTTTAATAATAAAAGAATTGAAGATTTAAGTTATAACTCAGAAATATTAAATATCTTTTCTAGAGATGTTCTTAAAAAAATTAAATCATGCGAAATAGGAACTTGGGAGCATATGGTTCCTGATGGTGTATCAAAAATTATAAAAGATAAATCCTTATTTGGTATGAGCTGTAAAATCAAGTAACAAATTATTTAGCATTTTCAAAATTTAAAAAAAACGAATGAGAAAAATATTCCTTATCATATTATTATTACCATTATTAGCTACGGCACAAAGAGGTGGAGGTTCTGGAGGTGATTATTCTAAGTTTGGCAAAAAAAATAAATCATCTTATTTTAGAGGAAGTATTAGCGGAAAAATTATTGACTCTGAAACAAAAAAAGGTTTAGAATTTGCCAGCATAAGTATAACAAACGCCAAATGGAATAAAGAAATTGAGGGGACAATCTCATCAGTAAACGGAAAATTTTCTATGACTGGTATATTAAGTGGTGATTATATCCTAAGTGTAAACTACCTAGGATATAAACAATTAAAAGAGGTAGAATTTACTCTAACAAAGAAAAATCCAGATATTAGACTATCAGATATATTAATGGTTGCTAGCTCAGAAATGCTATCTGAGATTACAATAGATGAGCAAAAACCAATTTATGAAACAAAAATTGATAAAATTATTTATAATGCTGAAGATGATAATAATGGAGGATCTGATGATGCTACAGATGTTTTAAGAAAAGCTCCTCTTTTATCAGTAGATTTTGATGGTAATGTAGAACTAAGAGGCTCTAAGCAAATTAAATTTTTATTAAATGGTAAGGCATCATCATTTTTATCAGGAGATTTAGCATCAGCTCTTCAGATGATTCCAGCAGATGAAATTAAAAGTGTGGAAATCATTACAAGTCCTGGAGCAAAATATGATGGAGAAGGAGATGCAGGAATAGTAAATATAATTACTCAGAAAAAAATTATTGATGGCTATAAGGCATCAATTGATGGGTCAATAGGTACAAGAAATAATAAAAATGGTTTTAACCTAACTCTTGGAAAAGGAAGATTTAGCCTTTCAGCTAGAGGTAGTATTAGGTATAGTTGGCCTAGAGAAGGAACTACAAAGTTTTTAAGAGAAGATTGGAATTCTGAAGGAGACACAAATACTATGACAAATGATGGGGTTAGTGAGAGTCAGTGGATAGGATATGGAGGTGGGATAAACATGTATTATGATATTAATGCATATAATTCTATTTCCTCAGATATTAATTTTAGAGGACGTAGCACACCATCAAAAAATACAACTATCCTAGATTATAATGGTGCAGATACATTATATAACTATTCTTCATATGTGAATACATCAAATCAAAATACTAATATTGAATGGAATAGTGATTACACAAAAACATTTGAAGATAATGAAGATAGAGAATTAAGCTTATCATATCAACTTGGAAGAAGAATAAAAAATAAGAATACTGACATTGTAGAAAATAATGATCTGATTCAATTAACAAATATAAATGATGAAGAAAATACTGAACAAACTCTTCAACTAGATTATACCCATCCTATAAATGATCATAAAATCGAAGTTGGAGGAAAGCTAATCTATAGAGATCAAAAAATGGATTACAACACAGATTCTGATAGTGCTTTATTTGTATTTCCTAAAGAAATATTCAACTACTCACAGCTGGTAAGTGCATTTTATCTTTCAACAAATATTCAACTTCCAAATGATTATAGCTTATTATTAGGAACTAGATATGAACTAACAAAAATTGAAGGCGATTGGGAAAACAATACTTTAGGTGGAAATACAGCTTTTGCATTAAATAGATCAAAAGATCCCTTTTCAAAAAACTATGGTAACCTACTACCTAACTTAACAGTATCAAAAAAATTAGATGTTGGCAAAAGCTTAAAGCTAAGTTACAATAGTAGAATATCTAGACCTAGTAGTCAATATATTAACACAAATACAAATATTACTAACAATAAAAATATAACAGTTGGTAATCCAAATTTAACCCCTGCCCTAACTAAACAGTTAGAATTTGGTTATAATAGTTTTGGTAAAAAATATCAGGGAAGCTATTATATATATTTTAAAGAAAATACTGATGTAATTGAGTCCTATCTATCTGTTGTTAATGACACATCAATTACAACATATCAGAACATAGGTAAAAGCAATAGATATGGATTTAATTACTATGGATCAATAAGACTCAAAAAATTAACATTTAGAACAGGCTTTAACTTATACTCATATTCAGCTGAAGATAGTAGGTTCTCATCAGAAGAACGCACTGCTTTATTGTATAATTATAATTTTGGAGTCACTCTAAAAATGAAAAATAATTGGAAAGTAGAAGGCTTTGGATTCATGAGGTCTCCATCTCAAACTCTGCAAGGAACATCAACAAGCTTCTCAATGATGAGTTTTGGAATTAAAAAAGACTTTAAAAACAAAAGAGGATCTCTAGGAATTAGGATTGTTGAACCTTTTGCTAAAAATGGAAACAAAATATTTATTTCAGAACTAAGCGGAAGTAATTTTAATCAATCATCAGAACGTACAATTCTGTTTACATCTATTGGAATAAGCTTTAAATATACATTTGGAAAATTAAATTTCAAATCATCTAGTAAAGGTTCAAAAATTAAAAATGATGATGTTAGTGAAGAAGCATCTCCACAATTTTAAACTATTGTAAAACTACCTTCTTAGATATATTAAACTCGGAACTTAAAATATTTACAAAATAAATAGATGAAGGATAATTATTAAAATCAATCTTTCTTTTAAATTCTCCAATATAGTTTATTCTTTCCTCACTATACAAATCCTCTCCTAAGAGATTAGTTATTGTAATTTTAAAGTCTTGTAGATCTTTTAAATCAAAACCAATATAAAAAATACCATTAGAAGGATTAGGAGATATTAAAATCTCATCTATTACTAATCCACCATTAACTCTAATTGGAGAGCCTGGTTGAGTCCAAAATACTGGTGGCTGGGTCCAAGAAGGTGATCTGTAAGCAGTAATGCTAGAATCGCAAAATAAACGTCCATGAGCTCTATAAGGAGTTCCTGATTGTAATCCAAAAGTATTAATAGAGTTTATAGGATAATAAATCCCAAAACCTCCAGCATTGTTCCACGAAGAACTAGATGTATCAACTCTATATTTAATTCTTGCAAAAACATAACTACTTGATAAATCCCAAGAAAATCTTGCCTTACTAACATTATTAGTAAATGTTGAAACAGCTAAATTTAACATATCGGGACATGTGTCTAAGGTTGTAAACTGAACTGGTAAAGAATACCCAGAACTAGAAACATTACAGTAAAAAGCTTTCATTTTAAACTCATAAGTAGTATTTGGAGTAAGATTGATCAATTGTTTTGTAGTGGTATTAAGATTACTATTACATAAACCATTACCCACTCCTGCAGATTTTGTAATCCAAGATGGTGAACCAACCTCTCTGTACCTAACAAAATATTTCCATACTCTACAATCAGAACTATTCATATTCCTCCAACCAATTTTAGCTCGATTATCAATAATATCATATATAAAAAGACTATCAGGTTTAGGTGAAAAACATGAAATAGATAAATATCCGTCCATTACTGTAGTTACACCATTATCAAAAACAGCAGTAAGGGTATCATTTTGATAGCCATTAGCAGAGAAAACAACCTGATAGCTTCCAGAGTCAAGAACAGCAGTTTGATAGAAACCTAAAAGATTAGAATTGGAGCTAAAATTTGTATTTAGTATACTTATAGATGCATTTGCAATTGGCGCTCCTGAAGAAGCATCAAATACATTACCATTAATATAGCAAGCTTGTTGAAAATCTCTGGAAAAAATTAATAATCTACCATGATTATTACTTCCTATATTTCTATCAGAAGATATTATATTTCCTGAAGGCAAAAATGGATATGTTCCCCAACACCCATCATAACCATTTCCAGATAAAGGATAGGAATCATAGTATGCAACTTGAACTAAATGATTAGGATTTGTTATATCATGAACAACTGTTCCATCACGATAATAAGATGTAAATAAAAAATTACCATCTACATGAGCATTATGGGGAATAGAATTAGATCCAGGATTAGATTGAATTCTATCAACTTCTTGAATGTTATTTACATCTGTAATATCATATGAGCCAATATAAGCATTAGGTTTTTCATCTGTAGTATACACATAATTACCATTATCTGAAACCCAAGCGTTATGTGTAAAGCTAGTTGGAGTACTTATATTACCTAAGTTAACAGGATTTGATTTATCTGAAACATCAACAATAAACATATCCCCAACATATATACATCCTACGTACATAGTATCGCCTCGAGCCATACCATCATGAATATAATGATCATCCCATTCTCCAAGGTAAATAGGATCAATTGGATCAGTATCAACATCTAAAAAAATAGCTCCATTAGAAGGAGGTGGACCAGAATTTATTGCAGCTCCAAAAATATATGCAATACCATTTTCATCAATATAAAGATTATGAGCAGATGTAAATTCCGTGCTAGAACCATTTGAATTATTAAATATTGTTTGATGGTAATATGTATTTCCAGTCATATCACTTAAATCAATAATTAATAAGCCCGCATCTGCTTCAGTAGTAACATAGGCATAGTGCCCCCAAGTTTTAATATCTCTCCAAGTTGATGATAAATCAGAAATAAAAAACTCTTCAATAGGATTAGAAGGATCTGTAACATTAACAACTGAAACCCCTCCAACCAAACCAACAATAGCATATTCACTCTGGTCAGGTGCTACCCATCCCCATATATCATTTCCATTTGTATTTAGATAATCATATTGACCAAGTAGTGTCATATTAAGACTATCTTGAGAGAAAGATAACAATGGAAACAATATTAAAAGCAAAGTATATTTCATTACAATAAATTTAGCAATTTTTTTATTGGTACAAAAAAAAAGAGTCTTTAATAATAAAGACTCTTCGTTTAAATTAAAAGATTAATTAAAACTTATATTCAAGATTAAAATACAGGCTATTTATTGCTTCAGCTTCTTGTTCATTTTCTAGAGAAGCATTTTTAAAACTTCTTACATTAACAGCTAACTTAACACCTTTAGTCATTTGTTTTTCAATACCAAAGATTGACAGCTCACCTTCATTATCAATATTCCACTGAACTTCATTTATATCTTCTGAAGAGGATTGATCATATCTTCCAAAAACAGAGATACCATTACCCATATCTAGGTTTCCAAATAATGAAAATGCTGTAGAAGTATTATCAAGAATATTTGATGTGTTTTCTCTGATATTATACTCCCCACCAATATTAATATTAGACATTGTATAACTCAAAGCAAAAGTATTAATTGATTGAGTTTCAAAATTATCAGTATATTCTTTTCTAGGAATCATATCTCTAGAAAATCTTAAAGATAAGTTATCAGCCTTATAAGTTACACCAGCACCACCACGCATTTGCCCCAAATCATCTTGTGTACTTTTATAACCTTCACCATTTAATATTTGAGCATCAATTAGTAAATTATTTGAAATAGAATATGTCATTGAAGCTCCAGCATCAGCAGAGCTAGCCCATTTATTCTGATCTTGGAAAGATTTATATATATATCTTTTTCCCCAGGCCTTTTCCATAAATTTAAAGTTCTTGGTGCCAATCATACCAAAATTTAAACTTAATTTATCAGAAGCCTTCCAATTTAATGCAGCAATTTTTAGAAATGTAGTATAGCTACTTCCAGCACTATTTTTTCCTACGTCAAAAGTTACTTTAACACTAAAATTATCTGCTAAATCATATCCATATCCTAGGTATGCTCTTTTTACTTCAAAAGCTTGATATGTGTTATTGTCATCAGAATTTAAATCGTAATTAAAATTACTAAAGACTTTAACGTGAGGTTTTCCCTGACTAAAAAGATTAATAGATGATAAAATGAGTAGAGATGTTATAATTATATTTTTCATATTTGATAGTTTATTTTTTCTGTAAAAAAAAGAAGAAACATTTAAACTTATATTAAGTTAATGTTAACTATATATATTTTTTTAGTTAAAATTAAAATCCAATTTTAGAAAAGAATTTAACAACACCAGCAGCAAATTCTTCAGGTATAGTAGTAAACATAGAAGCAACAGTTAATTGGTCATTAACTCCAATTGCTATAGCAATAGAAATAATTAGTCCAATTAAAGCGTAAAGCATATCCTTGAGACCTAACTTAATACTCTTTGCTATAGAGTTTTCTCCAGTATTCATAATTGCCATACCCAACTCTCTTCCTGCTAACAAACCAATAAAGACCCATGTTGTACTCATAGGAACTTTACTATGAAGTTTGAAATAAAATAGTATAATACAATATATGAAATCTATTAATGTAGCAAATCTTACATCTGTAACAATTGACTTTTCAGTAACAATTTTCTGAATTCTCCCACCTTTATAGTATAACAAAAGGCCTAGACCAATGATTACTACTGATGTAAAACCTATGAACTCAAAAACATGAAGACTTCTAGGCAAATAAACTGCAATATTTGCAGCATCTTGCATTAACCATACAGACCATAAAGTACCAGAAGTTATCCATTGCGCTATAGTCCATCCAAAGTTAGCCTCACCAGTAAAATATTTTTTGGCAGATTTAGCAACAATCAAAAAGAAAATTAAACCCATTAAGAACGATAGAATATAACCACTCATACTTTTTGCTAGAACTCCACCAACAGCTGCAGGACTAGCAGCAAAAGAAGTTAAGAGTATAAATGTAGTAGAAACTGGCATTCTTAACCTAGTAAGAATTAACAGGAAAATTGGAGCTGCTACTTGTAAAAAATGAAACTCAGTAGGAGCAATTTCAAAACCTTTAGAGGTTAATCTACCATGACTTACATCACCTCCCAGGGTTATCCAACTATAAAACATTGTGAAAAAGAAAATACCCCCAACAAAAATCCATAACACCCACCATTTCTTATCTTGATTTGATGCAATAAAAGTTCCTAATGTTTGAATACTATCATTTGCGATTGCTGCATAGGCTGCAAATAAGAAACCTGCCCACATAGCATATTGAGGGTATGGTGTAATAAACATTA
>CAYNGO010000026.1:0-20301 GCA_964397025.1 uncultured Weeksellaceae bacterium | reverse complement strand
TAGATAGTGTAGTTTTTGGTGGCTTAGTAAGTGGAACTCCTGGATGTACAGATCCTTTAGCAAATAATTATGATTCGTTAGCAACATTTGACGATGGTTCATGTACTTACTGTACTTATGGATGTACAGATCCATTAGCATTTAATTTTGACTCGCTTGCTACATGTGATGATGGTTCTTGTATAGCACCAATATATGGGTGTACAGATTCTTCTGCAATTAATTTTTATCCAGGAGCAAACACTGATGATGGCTCATGTATTTATACAGGATGTACAGATCCTTTAGCAAATAATTATGATCCAAATGCGACTATTGATGACGGATCATGTACTTATATGAATTGTAGTAGTCCTGTACCATCGGGATTAGCAAATAATTGGGTAACCGATACTAAGGCTGGTATTAATTGGGATAATATGAATGATAGTTCATGTATGGTTTGGAAGTACTATGTAAGATATAGAGAGGTTGGGACACCAACTTGGCTTACAAAGTCAGCTGGAGTAGGAAACGGTCTTTGTAACTTTGGACTAAATACTACAAATAAAACATTACAGAATCTAACTTCTGGAACTACTTATGAGTATAAGATGAAAGCCTTCTATTGTGGTGGAACAGAATCTAATTATTCTACACCATCACAATTTATAACAGCTACAGATTGTCCACCAATGACTAACCTTATAGCTACAACATTTAGTGGAAATCAATCTAAAGTAACATTTACTTGGGACACTACTGGAGTTTATGTATTTGCAAGGGTAGCTTTAAGAGTTGACACTGCTGGGGCTAATTGGCAAACTGCTGGAGGATTTGGAGTGTATTATCCAACACTCTCAGTAAATAAGTTTGGTCTTCAGTTTGGCGAGTCATATAGAGCACAAGGTAGAACCTTTTGTGATTCAAATATTACTTCTTACAGGTCATGGTGGACTTCTCCAGTTTTCTGGACTCAGCCTGGATCAATTAGAATGAGTGGGGGAACAATGGTTAATAATTTAGATGTTTATCCAAATCCTACAAATGATATATTTAATGTAAGCTTTGTTTCTAACGAGATACAAACATTATCTATAAGGGTATTAAATATAGTAGGTGAGGTTATACATACAGAATCTCTTGAGCAGTTTATAGGTGAGTATACAAAACAAATCACTATAGGTGATAACTCAAAAGGAATATATTTCTTAGAGATATCTAATAATCATATAACAACTAATAAAAAAATAATTGTTCAATAGTTATTTTATTAATTAACTTTAAAGAGGTCTTACTTTATAAGACCTCTTTTTTTTAATTTTTTTTTTTAGATTTGTTTATGCGATTAATTTTAATTTCCTTTTTTTTTATTTCTTATTTAAATGTAAATTCTCAAACACAGGTTGACTTTTTTACAAATTACGGAGACTTTAGAATTGAATTATATGATTCTCTTGTTCCAATCACTTCTTCTAATTTTATTAATCTTGTAAGTACAGAATTTTATGATGGTGCTTTATTTCATAGAGTAATCGATAATTTTATGATTCAAGGAGGCGATGTAAATCCACCACCACCAATTATTCAAGATGAATTTGATAGTACACTAAGTAATATTCAAATGACTATATCTATGGCAAACTCTGGTCCTAATACTGGTACTTGTCAATTCTTTATAAATCTTGTTAATAATACTTACTTAGACTTTGATAAGTCGCCATTTACTTCAAAACATCCAGTGTTTGGAATTACAATTAGTGGTTTTAATATTGTTCAAGATATTGGAAATGTTCAAACAAATTTTAATGATGTCCCATATGTTGATGTTGTAATGGATAGTGTTCGTGTTGTTAATACTCAAGTTTCTGTTGATGATAGAAACTATGTATCTAATAGAAAACTCGTAAAGATAATTGATTTCTTAGGTAGAGATTCTAAAATATTTTCTAAAAAACCATTAATTTTTATATACGATAATGGTGAAGTTGAGAAGAAGATTATTCAGTAGATGTTTTAATTATTATGCTCTGCATAAGAAGTAAATTTATGAGTTATATTTTTGTTTCATGTTTAAATTAAATGTCTTACAATTATTTTTAATTCTATCTTTTAGTTTACAAGCTAAAAATTTCACTCATATTAATTATGGTCTTGATAAATCAGAAAAAGTTGCATTAGTAATACTTAATGGCTTTGGTGATTCTAAGAAAAATAGAAAAATACAGTTAGATTTTTTTAGTAATAAAGAAATGGATATTTTTATTCCTGATTACAAACAAAGAAACTCTTTAGATGAAAGTATTTCAAGTTTTACAAAATTTTATTTTGAATTTGAGTTAGAAAAATATAAAGAGGTTAATTTCTTGTGCTATATAATAGGGGGTTATGTTTTAAATAATTTTATTGAATCAAATGGCATTAAAAATACTAAAAGAATCTTATACGATAGAAGTCCAACTCAAGAAAGAGCAGCTAAGATTGGAGTAGATAAGCTTCCATTATTAAGTAGAATTAAATATGGAAAAATACTTTTTGATTTTAGTGTTGTCAGTCTTAAGCCTTTGTCCAATAGTGATGGCTTAACTATTGGTGTAGTTATTGAAAATCAAGCTACTAAGCTGATGAGGTTTTTTAAAAAAGCTTCTTATAAATATGGAGAATACTCTTTTGATATTAATGATATTGATAGTAATTATGATGATTTTTTTCATACCTGGTTAGATCATGATTTAATGTATAAAAGATTTGATGTTGTTGGCATAGAGATGCTCTATTTTTTTCAAAATGGAGTCTTTACAAAAAATGCTAAAAGACAACAATATAATTGGGATCCATTTAAAAAAGTGAGATTATGATTTCAGTATATAAGATTAAACCTAAATTTCAGAAACTTCTTCTTCCTTTACTTTTATTATTAAGAAAAATAGGAGTTACTCCAAATCATATTACAGTTTTTTCAATAATATTTTCATTTTTTTTAGGGTTTTTATTATTAAATGCTTCTGAAAATAATTTTCTTTATTTATTAGTAGCATTAGGTTTATTACTTCGTATGGCGCTAAATGCTTTAGATGGAATGATGGCTAAAAATTATAATTTACAATCAAAATCTGGCGAGGTATTAAATGAAATTGGTGATATCTTTTCAGATGTTGCTATTTATTTTCCTCTTCTATATTTTGAAAGCCTTCGATTTGAGTATGTTGTTATTTTTATTATTCTATCAATTATTAATGAGTTTTGTGGTGTTCTAGCAAAAATAATTTCTGGTGAAAGAAGATATGATGGTCCTATGGGTAAAAGTGACAGAGCTCTTTTTATTGGACTATTATGTATTTTTCTATTTTTTACAATTGAAGTTTATCATTTTTTAAATTATGTACTAATATTAACTATAGTTTTAATGATGATAAGTTCATATTTACGTTTAATTAATGCACTAAATAAATGAATAAAATTTTTAACTCTGTTGATTTAATGCCCGAAATACAATGGGTAATTGCTATTATTTTATTGATTTTAGTATTTGCTACATTACTCTTTTGGATTTGGAATATGATAAAACCAAGCAAATTAGTTGATGAGATGAAAATACGAACACGTTCTTGGTGGATAATGTGTTGTATTTTTCTCTTTGCATCAATTGTGAATCCAGTTGTTACTTATTTTGCATTAGGATTTTTATCTTTTTTAACACTTAGAGAATTGTATTCTCAATTAAAACTTAGAAAGATAGATAGATCAGTATTGTTTTTTTGTTATCTCTCTATACCAATACAATATTTTCTTGCCTTTAAAGGCTATTACACATTATTTCTAATTTTTATTCCTGTATTTATGTTTATTATAATTCCATTCTTACTTGTATTAACTGCAGAAACTAAAGATATTATTAGGTCTATGTGTATTCTACCTACCTCTCTTATGTTAGGCGTTTTTGGTATAAGTCATTTAGCTTTACTTATTAGTTTTCCAGAAATGAATTCTAATGGTGTTTCAGGCAAAGCTCTTTTATTATTTCTTATTTTTATTACTGAAGCTAATGACATAATGCAATTTGTTTGGGGTAAAATTTTTGGTAAACATAAAATTCTTCCCAAGGTTAGTCCAAATAAGACTTGGGAGGGTTTTATTGGAGGGGTTATTTCTACTACTATTATTGGATATTTTATGGGATTTTTAACTCCCCTAAATACTTGGCAATTAATCCTTTTATCTAGTTCTATTGCAGTGTTTGGTTTTATGGGAGATGCTATTATGTCTGCTGTTAAAAGGGATTTTGGAGTTAAAGACATGAGCAATGCAATTCCTGGCCATGGGGGTGTGTTGGATAGGGTTGATAGTTTATCAACTACCGCTTCTCCATTTTTTCACATAGTATATTTTATTATAATTTCTTCATGAAAAAAATATTATTAATTTTTATTTATAGTTTTTTATGGAGAAATTTTTTGAGAATTTTTATTGGATTAAAATATTATAATAATAAAACACTTAAAAATAAAAAGCAGTTTATACTAATTGCCAATCATAATAGTCATATGGATACGATGGCTATTATGAGTGCAATCCCATCTAGATATATTCATAGAGTCCATCCAATCGCTGCTAGAGATTTCTTTGGGGGAAGTTTGTTTAAAAAGATTTTAATGAGGTATCTTGTTAATGCAACTTTAATTAAAAGAGATAGAACTGATCCAGAAAATGACCCTATAGATTCAATGGATAAAATGTTGAAAAAATCTAGATCCTTGATACTTTATCCTGAAGGTTCTAGAGGGATCCCTGGAGTTATGTCTAATTTTAAGAAAGGTTTAGGTTATTTGATTCAAAGAAATCCAGATGTAGATGTCATTCCTGTCTATTTAGATAATGTATATAAAACCTTACCCAAGGGAAAAAAAATTATTCTTCCATATAATTGTAGTATAAATTTTGGTGAACCAATTAAATTTAATTCATACGAGTTAGAAGATATTTTAGAATCTTCTGAGAAGGCGATAAGTAAGTTAGTTGATTAAAGAATTGTTATTCAAGAATTATTCTTTTTTCGCTAGTCCCATCATTATAAATATAAATTAAAGGCTTATTTTTTTGTGATTTAGAATTTCTTCCAATAATATCAACAACCTTGACAAGTTCTTTGTTATTAGTAGTCTCTTCAACAGAAGAAACACCTGAACAAATTATTGTATGTATTCTACCTTGAAAATCATATCCATCATGGAAAAATTGACCACTAGGCCCAGGACCATCTGCCAATGAATACTGAAGACCAGCTCTCCAATAAGTTGTTGAGTCCCCATTAAGCAATAATTTTCTTTCTCCTCCTGGAACCGTGCTGTTATACATATCTGTTTCTGAATTAGCAAGAACAGTATTGTTTTTTGCTCCCAGAATTGCATAATATCTGTCTTTTGTAATATTTACACCACATGGTATCCAGCCAAGAGGTACATCTTGAGCATGAAATAAACTTGTATGTGGATTTGTTAAACCAACAGCTAAAGCACCAAAATCCTCTGGTATGGTATCAGTAGTTAGATTTAAGTTAGTAAATTGAATAATTTCAATAGATTGACCAGTTGCATTTACACCTAATGGATTTCCCTCAGCAGCCTTTACTGCACTGATAACAAAGCTAGAATTTGCTCTAAACCAGTAACCTCTAGTTCTTGTTGCAGTGTATGGGTTTCCTTCAGGATCTACATACACGGTATCACAAGTTGTTTGTGAGATACTTAATAGAGGTAATAATAGGAATAGTGTAAATATCTTTTTCATAATGTTTATCTTTGTATTTTGGAATCCAAATATAGCTAATTATTTTTTTTAGCTTAATCTTTATAATACTTTCTATGAATAGAAACATGAAAATATTTCTTTATACATTTTTGCTAGGTCTTACTATTGTTTATATTTTAATTCGTCTTGGTCTTTTGAAGGTGTTATGAATAGACCATTACTTATTCTTCTAGTACTGTTTTATAATTTATCTTATTCCTCGAATATTGATACATTAAATATATTAAGTAAATCAATGAATATCAACATCAAGAATATTGTTATTAGTCCCAATGAAAATAGTTACAATCAAAAATATCCAGTTATTTATCTCTTACATGGTTATTCTGGTGATTATACTGATTGGTCTTCTAAAGTTAAATCTCTAGATAGATTTTGTGATAGTAATAATGTTATTATTGTATGTCCAGATGGTGGATATAATAGTTGGTATTTTGATAGTCCTATCGATAGTAGTTTTAAATATGAAACATATATTGCTAATGAATTAATTATGTATGTAGATTCAGTTTATCCAACTATACAAAATTCTAACAGTAGAGCTATTACTGGACTTAGTATGGGTGGGCATGGCTCTCTTTATTTAGCAATTAAGCATCCACATGTCTTTGGAGCTTCTGGTAGTATGAGTGGAGCTATAGATATCAGACCCTTTTCAAAAAACTGGGATATTTCTAGTAAGTTAGGTAGTATTGAAGATTTTCCTTTAAATTGGAATAATAATACTGTAATAAACATGATTCGATTATTAAAGTTAACAAATCTTAAAATTATTTTTGATTGTGGTAAAGATGATTTTTTCTTTGAAGTAAATAATATTTTTCATCAAGAACTTCTTAAGAATAATATTGAGCATATTTATAATATTAATGAAGGAAAACATAACTGGAAATACTGGAATATTTCTATATTTGATCATCTAAATTTTTTTAATAATTTCTTTAAAAACTAATAATGAGATTCTATTTTTCTTTATTCATTTTAATTTTGTTTTCTTTTAGTCTTTTATCTCAAAATACTAATGTTGATTATTTTAAAAAATTAACTGCTAAAGAAAAAAATGTAATAGTAAATAAAGGAACTGAATATCCAAATACCGGTAAATATAACTTGCATTATGAATCTGGGACTTATCATTGTAAAGCATGTGATAATCTTCTTTACACATCAAATCATAAATTTAAATCTAATTGTGGTTGGCCATCTTTTGATGATGAGGTAAAGGATGCTGTTATAAGAATCGCTGATTATAAATTAGGCTATAAAAGAACAGAGATTTGTTGTGCTAAATGTGGCGGACACCTTGGTCATGTATTTAAAGGGGAGAAGTTAACAGATAAAAACATACGACATTGTGTTAACTCAATATCATTGGTTTTTAAAGAATTTAAAAAGTAAATTAGTAATAAAACTTGTTTACTTTTGTTGAAAATAAAAATTATAATTATGAAAAATTTCATATCAATACTTCTGCTTTTTTTATTAACTCATTCACTTGCAGCTCAAACTTCTCATAGTATTAATGCTGGTGACTACTATTATACTCCCAATGTTTTAACAATTAATGTTGGAGATGATGTGAGTTGGGTTAATGATGGTGGTTTCCATAATGTTAACTTTGATGTAAATACAATTACTGGATCAAGTTTTGCCAACCCAGAAGCGTTTGAATCTACTCCAACTAATAATGTTGCAATTTACACTCATGTTTTTACAATTGCAGGAACATATGAATATGACTGCTCTGTTGGAAGTCATGCTGCTAATGGAATGGTTGGAACAATAATTGTAAATAGTGCTCCCGCTTATATAGCAAATTTTGCTAATACAGATAAATCAAAGTTTAGAACATTTAATATGTTAGGTCATGAAACTTTTAATTCTAACTTTGGTCCTGTTATTTACAGATATGCTGATGGTACAGTAGAGAAAAAAATTATTATTAGATAATTAGTTAATCATATTTCATTTATATAAATGAAGATAAATTATTGGTGGTATGTTTTTTTTGGTTTACTTATAACTTTAATTGGTATTCTTACTAAGAAGTTCCTTTTTCTTATGCTTTTAATACCCTTCTCTTTATTTTTAAATAAGAAAAATGAAGATTAAATTAAATAATATATCCGAGTATATCAGTTCCTCTACTAAGCCTTTAGTAATTGCAGGTCCCTGTAGTGCTGAATCTAATATGCAAATGCTTTCTACTGCAAAAGAACTAGTAAAAACAAATACACATATTTTTAGAGCTGGTATTTGGAAGCCACGCACTCGTCCAAATAGTTTTGAAGGAATAGGTACCCCAGCGCTTGAATGGATGAATAATGTTCAAAAAGAAACAGGCTTAAAAGTTATTACTGAAGTTGCAAATTCTTCTCATGTTGATCAAATATTAAAACATAATATTGATATGATTTGGATTGGTGCTAGAACTGTAGGCAATCCTTTTGCAATTCAGGAGATAGTTGATTCTTTAAAGGGTGTCGATATACCTATTTTTATAAAAAATCCTCTTAATGCTGATTTAAATTTATGGCTTGGTGCAATAGAACGTTTTTATAATGCAGGTTTTAAAAATATTATAGCAATTCACAGAGGTTTTTTTAGTTATGGTGTGCAGAAATATAGAAACGTTCCGCAGTGGCAATTACCTGTTGAATTAAAACGTTTAATTCCTGACCTGCCTATTATTTGTGACCCAAGTCATATTGCTGGTAATAGAACCTTAATAAATGAAATTTCTCAAACTGCACTAGATTTAAATTTTGACGGATTAATGATTGAAACACATATTGATCCTATTAACGCCTTAAGTGATAAAGAGCAGCAGCTTAGCCCAATTCAACTCAGAGAACTCTTAGAAAATCTTGTTGTAAGAAGTCACAGTGTTACTAACAAAGATACTGCTTCATCCTTAAGAGATTTAAGATCTCAAATTGATAAATTAGATGATAAGTTAATTAATGTTTTACAAGATAGAATGGATTTAGCTCAGCTAATAGGAATAGATAAAAAAACTAATGATATAACAATATTACAGCCAGAACGTTGGAAGTATATATTAGAAGATAGATTGAAAAAAGGGGTCGCTAAGGGGCTTAGCGATGAGTTTATAATTTTATTACTTAGAGCTATACACCAGGAGTCTATAAATATTCAAACTCGTGTTATGAATTCTAATAAATAGTTTGTTATTGAAAAACAATAGCTTGTTCGATAATTTCTTCATCTCTATTTAATCCTACAGTTGTTGAATCGCCCTTTTCGAATTTACTTAAGCCAGTCATATAATCCATCATATTCTTAACTTCTATATCTCCTATTCTTATTACGATATCACCCTTTAATATTCCATATTTTTCGGCAGTTTTTTCTTTAGAAACTCCATCAATTCTCATGCCTTCACCATCAAATAAATAATCTGGCATAACACCTAATGTTACTTTGAATCTTGGGGCAGTAGTTGTATCGCTTTTAGTTTTTTGAAAATCAAAATCTTCAATTTTAGTTGATTGTAAGATTATTTCTTTAACGTATTCATGTATTTTAAACATTCCTTCAAAGTTGATTTTATCTACATCATCTGATGGTTTATGATAATCTTCATGTTGTCCTGTGAAGAAATGGATTACAGGCATATCTTGAAGATAAAATGAGGTGTGATCTGATGGTCCAACTCCAGATTCAGTAGTTTTTAAATTAAAATCAAAAATATTTGAATTGTCAATTAAATCATCCCACTTACTACTAGTTCCAATTCCATTTACTGAAAGTGTATTCTTCTCATTTAATCTTCCAACCATATCAAAGTTCACCATAAATCTCACATTTTCTAGTGATATAGTTGGATTCTTAGCAAAATATGAAGAACCAAAAAGTCCATGCTCTTCGCCAGAAAAAGCAATAAATAAATAATTATAATCATCTATATCCTTTAAACTGTTAGCAAGATTTATTAATATGCTTACTCCACTTGCATTATCATCTGCACCATTGTGAATGGCTGGTTCACCATCATACAATGATCCGAAACTTCCGTATCCTAAATGGTCATAGTGAGCTCCAATAATAATTGTTTCTTCTTTATTATTTTCTATATATCCAACGACATTTATTCCTCTTATTGTTCTTTTTACTGTTTGAGTATGTGGATTTTCTTTTATTGTTGCATCAAAATACTGTAAGTAACCATCTTGACCCTTTGCAATTAAATTATACTCTTTAAATTTTGAGCTAATGTAATCTGCAGCAAGCTTTTCTGAATCTGTTCCTGTTTCACGACCTTCTAAATCATCAGAAGCTAAATAACTTACTTCAGCAATCATTTTATTTGTTATATTTTCTCTTTCATTATTATTTGTACTACAAGATGTAAGTATTATAAATAAAGTGAATATTATATTTTTTTTCATAATTAAAAGAATTATTTTTGGCAAAAATTTTAGCAAAAATATGAAACAATATTCTTTTAATTTAATTATTCTTTTAATATTATTTTCTTGTAATTTTAGTGATAACCAAACTAAAAATGAAAAAGATAAATCTTTAATTTATGAAGATGAAAAGTATTTTAAAAATATGAAACAGTTAACTTTTGGAGGTGAAAATGCAGAAGCCTACTGGAGTTTTGATGATTCTAAATTAATTTTTCAAGCTACTAATGAGAAGTGGGGCCAAAGCTGTGATCAAATATATATTATTGATACAAATAATTATAATCTTGATAAAGAGACCCCTAAGATGGTTAGTTTGGGTTTAGGAAGGACTACATGTTCATATTTTATGCCTGGAGATTCTACGATAATATATGCATCAACACACCTTGAAGATGCAAAATGTCCTCATGTTCCAGAGCGAAGATTAAATGGAAAATATGTTTGGCCTATTTATGATTCATATGATATTTTCATTGCTGACACAGAGGGAAATGTTGTTAAGAGAATTACTAACTATGAAGGTTATGATGCAGAAGCTACGGTTTCACCAATTGGTGACAAGATAGTATTTACATCCATTAGATCTGGAGATTTAGAATTGTATACATGTAATATTGATGGTTCTGACATAAGACAAGTTACAAATCAACTGGGTTATGATGGAGGTGCATTTTTCTCTCACGATGGTAAAAAATTAGTTTTTAGAGCATCTAGACCAAAAACTGATGATGAGATAAAAGAATATAAAGATCTATTGTCAAATGGATTAGTCCAGCCCACTAATATGGAAATATATGTTTGTAATGTAGATGGTTCTGATTTAAGACAAGTTACAAATCTTGGAAATGCCAATTGGTCTCCATTTTTTCATCCTAGTAATGAAAAAATTATATTCTGTTCAAATCATGAAAGTATTATAGGTTTTCCTTTTAATCTATATATGATAGATATTGATGGTAATAATCTAGAGCAAATATCTTATGATAAAAAGTTTGCTTCCTTTCCTGTATTTTCTAATGATGGGAAAAAAATTGTATTCTCATCAAATAGAAATAATGGTGGAACTAGAGAAACTAATGTGTTTATTGCTGACTGGGTTGAATAATTATTAATGAGTTTAGATAGCAATTCTTGGAATCAAAGATATTTATCTAAAAATACAGGATGGGATATCGGATATGTATCAACCCCTTTAAAAGAATATTTTGATCAATTAAAAAATAAAGATTTACGTATTCTTATTCCAGGATGTGGTAATTCTCATGAAGCTGAATACTTATTTAGCATAGGCTTTCAAAATGTATATGTTTTAGATTTCTCCAAAAAAGCTATTAATAATTTCTCGAGTAGGGTTCCAGGATTTCCTAAAGATAATTTATTGTGTGAAGATTTTTTTAATATTTCAGGTAACTATGATTTAATTATTGAACAGACTTTTTTTTGTGCAATTAATAAATCAAAAAGATTTGAATATGTAAATAAGATTCATTCATTATTAAATAAAAATGGGCGATTAGTTGGTTTGTTATTTAATGGCCCTATGAATGATGATCACCCCCCTTTTGGTGGATCTATCGCCGAATATAAAAAATTATTTTCTTCTTTATTTGATCTTAAGATTATTCAATCTTCAAAAAATTCTATTTCTTCTAGAAATGGGAAAGAGTTATTTATTAATTTTTTACTTAAATAATTTCCTTTATTTTTTATTTATTTTGCATTTATAATACAGAATTGTTACAGATTTCAAACATATTTTTGCTAAAAATTAAAAATAAAAACAATGAAATACAAGTATCAATTTTTACTAGCAATAACAATAATATTTAGCAATAATATTTTTGCTCAAAGTGAAAATATTTCTTTACTTCCAAATTACTCTAATCAGAGTTTTTATAGCATGGAAAATGGAGAAATTAAAAATAATGATGCTACGATGTGGGATATCGCTTTTTCAACTACACAGATGTCTTCTTCAATAAGGATTAATGGTGGTATGGGTGCCGAATTATATTTATATCCGCACGGTGATACAACGGATTGGAATTCATTTAATTCTTCAAATTTATCTAGCTGGACTCCAGTTTATAATTCTGATACTAATTGGTTTGTTGGGGCATTTGACAAGCATAGTACATCTGCCTTTGATATGGGTTGGGGTATGTATAATATAACTACACATAATGTATTGGGTGATTCGCTATACGCTATTAAAACAACAGATGGTGCCTGGAAAAAGTTATGGATTAGATCTTTAACTTCTGGGACATATTATTTTACTTTTTCTGACTTTGATGGTTCAAATGAGCAAAATCAATATGCCCAAAAAAATCAAGATTCAACTGCTAATTTTCTCTATTATAGTTTAGATCTTATTTCTCCTATTATTAACTATGAGCCTAATAAACAGGATTGGGATATTACTTTTACCAAATATATTACTCCTGTACAAGGGATGGCTTATGGTGTTACTGGAGTCTTATCTAATAATGGTGTCAAAGTTGCTCAGGTTGATAATCTTCCTAACCCAAGTAACTATACAGATTATTATCAGCATACTATGATGACTGAAATGAATTCTATTGGATATGATTGGAAAGATTTTGATATGTCTTCCTTTAGTTATTTAATTAACCAAAATAGATGTTATTTTATTAAAGACTTAAATGAGAAAATTTGGAGAGTAATATTTTCATCTTTTGAGGGTAGTTCAACTGGAAATGTTGAGTTTAATAAGCTAGATTTAACTTCATCTTTATCAATAGATAACCTTAATAGAAATATTTCTTCATTTGAATTATATCCTAATCCAACATCTGGTGATGTAACAATAATTTATGATAGTAATTCTGATTTGGTAGAAGTAAAGATATTTGATATTACTGGTAAGCAAGTTTATTCTGAGTCTATTATAGGTTCTAGTTTTCAAGCAAAATCACTTCATACTTCAAATCTAAAAGCAGGTATCTATCTTGTATCAATTAATTCAAATGGTAGTATTGTTCAGAAAAAACTAATTGTAAATTAGTCTCAAATATTTGTCGTTTTATTTTAGGAAAATACTTTTATGAGGTTATTGATTCTCATTTTCTTTTTGTTGTGTTACAATGTTTCTTATTGTCAAGTTTTATCTTTTATTAATTCAGATAATATACCAGTTTCTGATGTTTATGTTGAATTGATAAACATTAATAGCAATCAAAAACTTATAAGTGACAGTGATGGTATTGTGATTATAAATAATAATCAATTAGATAATTTAAAAAAGATACCTATTAAAATATCTCATATTAGTTATAAAGACTTTGAAGGGTTTTGCCCTAAAGGTGATACTATTTTTAAGTTAATAAAATCAAATATTTTACTGGATCAAATTTTTGTTACTGCCCAGATTAGTGCTAATAGTTTATCAGATGTAATTCAAAAAACGTTATTAATTAATAGAGAAAATATTGATTCTCAGGCAGCTATAAATCTAAAAGATCTTCTTGAAAAGCAAATGAATATGCGTATCAGTAATGATAATATACTTGGTAGTAGTATTTCTATACAAGGTATTTCTGGTCAAAATATTAAGGTTTTAATAGATGGTGTGCCTGTTGTTGGTAGATTAAATGGTAATGTTGATTTGTCTCAGATAAACCTAAATAATATTGAAAGGGTCGAGATTGTTGAAGGACCCCTGTCAGTTAATTTTGGCACTGATGCTTTAGCTGGTACAATAAATCTTATTACAAGAACTAATTTAAAAGAAAAATTCTCATCACTCTATAATCTATATTATGAATCTGTTGGTCATTACAACTCAGATCTTACATTCTCATATAAATTAAATAATAAAACTTTTTCTCTTGATGTTGGTAGAAATTATTTTGATGGTTGGTCTGATAATGAGGTTTTTCAGCTAATTCCCTCTTCACAATTAGCAGATACAAATCGTGCTAAGCAATGGAATCCAAAGGAACAGTATTTTGGTAAGGGACAATATTTATATGATGCAAAAAATTTTACTTCTCGAATTTATTATGATTTTTTCTATGAAAAAATAATTAATTTAGGATTTCCTAGAATGCCTTACTATGAAACAGCTTTTGATGATTTTTATTACACAAAAAGAAACAACTTAGGCCTTGATTTTTTATATAAATTTAATGATATAGAAAAAATACATTTTTTATCATCTTTCAATAATTATAATAGAATTAAGAATACATATTTTAAAGATTTAACTAATTTAAATCAAGTTCTTACATCTACTTCTAGTGATCAGGATACTTCAATTTTTAAGATGTTAATGAATAAAGCAGTTTTTTCATCCACAAAATTATCAGATTTTAAGTACCAAATAGGTGTAGATTCAAAAATTGAATATGCTGAGGGTGTTAGAATAAATAATAGCTCTAAAAAACTAGGTGATCATGCTTTTTTTGTAACTTCAGAATGGAAACCAATTGCTAATTTTGTACTTAGACCCGCCTTTAGATTAAGCTATAATTCTAAATTTAATGTTCCATTGATTCCTTCATTAAACGCTCTGTTAAGTAAAAATAATTTTAAAACTCGTTTCTCTTTTGCCAAAGGTTTTCGTTCACCAACTTTAAAAGAATTATTTTTTGAGTTTGTTGATGTTAATCATAATATACTTGGCAATAAAGATTTAAATCCTGAGACGTCAAATAATTATCAGATAAGTTTAGATTATTTAAATAATTATAGTATTGCTAATATTGGATTTGGAACAAAGTTTTTCTATAATGATATTAAAAATCTAATTACATTAGCCCAGTCTCCTAATTCTTCTGATTATAGTTATTTTAATTTAGGAGTTTATAAAACTATAGGTTTTGCTAATAGTATAAGTCTGACTAATGATCTAGTTAGTTTTAATTTTGGTTCTAGTCATACTGGTAGGTATAATAATCTATCACAATATGAAAATAGGAATAATTTTAGCTTTTCACATTCATTAAGATCTAGTATAATTTATAGAATAAAAAAATATAATATATCTATTGCTGCTTTTTATAAATTTACTGGTTCCTTACCCGTTTTTTATAAAGAAAATGAAGAAATTATTGAGACAATTATTGATTCTTACAATCTATTAGATTTAACTTTTAGTAAGAGTTTCTTTTCAGAAAAGTTGAAATTTAAAATTGGAGCTAAAAATTTATTTAATATTAAAAATGTTTTAAGTTTTTCTGCTGGTGATATTCATTCATCATCATCTAATTCTAGTTCCATTGGATATGGTAGGAGCTTTTTTACTGCTTTAAGTTTTAATTTATAAACTAAAATGAAGAAATTACTGATAATAATTATTTTACATACTGTATTTATTTCATGTGAGAAAGAAGAATTACCTATTCAGCCTCATTCAGTTGGAGATATCATATCTCAACAAATTGATTTAAATCAAGATTATCGTTATCAAGTTTTTTATGATTTAAGTAGCAATACTATCTCTTCTACAAATATAAAAACTGATTGGGATCTTGGTTTTGAATCAAGTGTTGATGGATATCATATTAAATTAAACTCATCAACTTACAGTTCTTTATCTTTTTTAGATAATATAAATTTTAATGATACACTTACAATTGATAATCTAAGCTGGTTTTGGGACAATCCTAATGGTTCTTTAGACAGTACTGCCTTTGGCGACTACAGGCTATTAGAGCGCGTTTATATTATTGACAGAGGGTTTAATATTAGTGGAAATAAGAGAGGTTATAAAAAAATGGTTATTGATTCAGTTACTGCAAATTATTATTTAATTAGTTATGCAAATTTAGATAATACTAATTCTTTTACTTTTCAACTTGATAAGGATCCTAATGTTAATTTCACATCATTTTCCTTTAATGAAAATGAAGTAGTTAATTTTGAGCCAAATAAATTAGATTGGGATTTATTATTCACTCAGTATACACATCTTTATAATGACACAACTACTCCTTCATATCTAGTTACAGGTGTTTTAAATAATAATAATATTACTATTGCTATTGATACTACATATTCATTTGAGGAAATTAATTATGATTATATCAGTTCTTTTGTTTTTGATGATAACCAAAATAGTATTGGTTTTAATTGGAAAGAATATGATCTGACTTCTGGGGTTTATACTGTATTTGCTAATATTAATTATATTATCAGAGATAACGAGTTAAGATATTATAAGCTGCATTTTTTAGATTTTTACAATGATCTTGGAGTTAAGGGATATCCAAAGTTTGAAATACAGGAATTGTAAGAAAATCTAAAATTTTCTTACAATTCCTTATTTCAGTTTATTTAGTTAAAACAATATCCTCCTGGTATAATACCAACTTGCATTGAGTCTATAAGTATTCCACTTTCATTATATTGATATGACCATCCATTTTGCACATAATCTACTGCATCTGAACCAAAAATATAGCCGTTGTTGTATGCTAAATCGTAAAAGCTTCTATTGATAATTGCTTCTGTAGGTAATGAAGAGGCTGTAATATTAAATTCAAATACTGATTTACTCCAGCTACCATCACTAAAATATAGTTTGTCTCCATTACTATTAATTACTAGGTCCTCAGGATGATTTCCAACTTCAAAATTATATGATACATCGATAGTATTTGTATAAGAATTAATTTTTGCAAGAACTCCAGCTGTTTCAGAAACAATATTCCAATTTGCGTCATATTCTGTATAACCTCCTGTTAAAATCCATACATCACCATTTACATCAACAACACATGAATTTGGTTTGTCTCCAACTTCAATAGTTGAACTAACTAAATCTGACTCAATATCAATTACAGAAATTGTATTGTCTAATCCCCATCCACCTACATTACAAACATATGCTTGACCATTACTTATTGCTATTTCTTCTGGTCCAGTTCCAGTTGTGATGGTTGTAATTATAGTATTTGAGTTTAAATCAATAACATGAACACCATTTATTCCCCAATCACTTACATATGCTTTTTCATCCGAAACCTTAACAATATATCTCGGTGAAATTAATCCTTGAATTGTTGTTATTGAATTCATTGAATCAATACTAGTTACTTCAATTTTTGAAGAATTATTCACAATTATATATCCTTTATTATTAATAATACTCATTGATTGCACAACATCTCCTAGCTGAAAAGAATTAATTTGAGAAAACACATCGTTTTCTACATCACCTTCATTAGAAATAAAAGATATTGAACCGTTTCCAGTACCAAAATTCCCTTCATTTGTAACAAAGTACCCATTCTCATAATTGCCTTCGCTAACAGTAGGAGTAAATGACTCCTTTTGACAAGAAGATATACTTATAACTGCTAATGCAATAATTCCCATTTTTTTCATTTTTTTCATTTTTATAATTATTTAATAGTGTAGTTTATTGTTATTAAGAATTCTCTTCCAGGAGAAGGGTAATTCTGATATGTCTGATAATTAATATTTTCAATATTTTTAATCTTGATTTCTGAAGATAATGGCATATTTTTAAATACATATTTTAAACCAATATCTGTTAGAGAAAAGCTATCAAGAGTTTTATTATTTTCAGTCCCATATGTTGTTATTACTTCACCAGTAAAAGATTTATTAATAAAAAAATGATAATTATCTTTTATGAAGTAACAGAGTATATTTCCTTTATGAATAGGTACATAACGAAGTTGTTTTCCAACAGTTTGGTCAAGTAAATTTGATGCTATTTCAGATGTTGATTTTGTAAGAGCATAATTTGATGAAATATTAAAATACTTATATGTAAACTTTGATGTTATCTCTAAACCTCTACTCCAAACCTCTTTTATGTTATTTGGAATCCAAATTCCATTTTCTTGTTCTTGCCAAAGTATCCAGTTACTTACAAATAATGAATATCCGGTTATCTTAAAATTAAATTTTTTACTTATATAGTCAACACCTAGTTCAAAGTTATTACCCTTTTCTGATTTTAAATTTATATTTCCTAGAGAACCTGAGCTCACCCAAAATCTATCATTAAATGTAGGTGCTCTAAAGTTTCTATTGTATTTCCCTCTAAGTTTTATATTACTAATAAGATCTAATTCAAAAGCAAATGATGGAAGTACTGGAACATGATAGTTTGTTTTCCACTCATTTCTAATAACAGAATTAATTTTAAGCGTTTTGGATTTATATTGAATTGAACTGAAAATTGCTGTTTGTTGTTCTCTAAGTATTGATCCTAAATAATTATTATTTAAAATTTTATAATTATTTAAATTACCTCCAAAATTTAAAAGATATTTTCCACTATAAAATTTAATATCTATGTCAGATATTTTACTTTCAGATTTAAATCTGCTGTCAATATTTTTAATAATTTCAGTATACCTAAATTTTTCTTTAAGAAATGCCTGCTTTAATCTAATCTTTAGGTTATTTAAATTGTGTTCAGTAGTAATTAGTTTTCTGGTGTTTTTATCATACTGTTTTGCATCAGAAATTGGAGTTGTCATATTTTGAGGGACTTCTCTTTCTAAATTACTATTCCAGTAATTAGCTGAAACTTTATGTTTAGAATTTACTTTATAAGAAGCATTCATTTTGCTTTCTTGATTTCTTTTTTCACCATAATCATTAATTTGACTTGGATTTCCATTCTGAGTGGTATTTATATATTCAAAATTATTTTTATCTTTTGAATTTAGATATGAACCATTTAGTGAAAAATTATTTTTTTGATGTTTTAACATAATACTATTACTCTTAACACCATAGCTGCCAACTTCTCTAGTTACAAGTATTTCATTTTTTTTAATATTGTTATTTGTTAATTCATTAATATGAATTGTCCCTCCAATTGCCCCACTACCAAATACCGCGCTATTTCCCCCATGAACAATAATTATTTCATCTTGATTATTTGTCGAAATTGATGAAAAATCTATTATGCCATTTGCAGATGAGTTAATTGGTATTCCATTCCAAAGTATTAATGTATGAGAGCTAGATGTACCTCTGAAAGTTGGTGTTGCTAATGCTCCATATTGCTTGATATAGAATGAAGAATTTGAGGATAAATAATCTGCAAATGTTCCAATGTTTGAATTGCCAATAATATTGGTGTTTAATATATTATAATAACTGCCTAATAAATGTGTTTTTATTTTACTTTCAACTAATTTAACTTCAGGAAGATAAATTGTATCAGATATACTTTTAGCATGTAAAAAGTTTACATACAAAAACATAATTAATATATTTATGAATAAATATTTCATAATACCATCCGTTTTCTCCCAGAAACGATTCGGTTAAATTTTTATAGCAGGTCTTCTGACTTAGTCCATTTAGATTGGCCTTCCCATTTTTCAACAGTGGCAATGTAGTATCTAAAATTAATACGGACTTTACAGCTTCTGGTAAAGTTGAGGATTTACACCTCATTCCCTTTTACATCATTATTGATGTACTAATATTTACAAAACTATGCTTATTTTTCTCTTTTTGTATTTTTTTGATATAAAAATTGAATACATAAGACTTTATTTAATTTTAAGAATATAAGTTTAATAATTAATTGTTTTAGAGACATAAGAAATCGTAAATTGATTACTGTTTTCTATTTTTCATAATTATATGTTTGCTCAACTTTTAACTAAAAATATATAAAAATGAAAAATATAATATTAATCTTTTTTGCATCAGCTTTCTTGTTTTCTTGTTCAAATGATAGTGTAGATGTGTTACCTAATTTATCAGTTGTTATATCTAGTCCAGATTATTCAGAAAAAACATTTGGAGATACAATAGGTATTTATTTAGGATCTGACCTTGCTACATCTATTAATGTTACAATTACTGGAGGTGCTGAAAATTTGGAAGTTTATAATAATACATTAACACTTGATTCAGAGAACGGTTCATGTACTGGCCCTGGATGTCTTGATTGTTTAGCTCAAGAGAATGGTCATACAGATGAATGTGGATGTAATGAATGTTTGGTTAAGGATACAGATTTTAGGTATGTTGGATCTTGGATTCCTGTTTGTAATGGTGATGTGTGTGCATCTGGTAGTTATACTATTGAAGCTGTAGCTACAAATGAAGA
>CAYNGO010000025.1:0-21102 GCA_964397025.1 uncultured Weeksellaceae bacterium | reverse complement strand
CTTTATTTTTTAATATTTATTTGCTTCAAATTTAATATTATTTATAATTAATCTAAATAAAATAAAGACTTTTATTTAGATTAATTATAAATAAGTAAATCTATGATTTGCAATACTTTAAGTAATTGTGTTGATGTGAAAATTATTTTTATTCATTTTTTTAGTAAGAAAAAATTATAAAAAAGATATAAAAAAAGTAGTTTTGACAAAAAAAACATAAAAAATGAAAAAATATTTTAGTTTAATTTTAACTATTTTCCTTTCACTTGTAATGATAAGCTCAGGAATAAATAAGATGATCAAGTATAAGGAATTACCTAATCCTAATATGTTGATAGAAAAATATTCTGGTAATAGTGTTTTAGATAATATTGAGGAAGAAGGTATGAACTTGAAATATAATAATTATAAGTTTGGGTTAAAGCAGTCTGGATATTTTTGGCAACTCTTAGGACTATGTGAGTTTGTTTTCGGATTACTTTTATTATTTAAGAAGACAGTTTTTTTTGGAGCATTAATGCTCTTAAGTATAACTTCAAATATTTTTTTAATGCATCTTTTTCTTGAACCACAAGAAGTTGGAGAGCTTATATATACCGCCTTATTATTAGCTATAAATTTATTTTTAGTTCTAAGAAGAAAAGAGCTTCTGTATAGTATGTTTAAGCTTTAATTATACACTCTATTAATTAGCTGTTTTTTGACCTTTATTATTAGTTTTGTATTATGTATTCAGTTATTTTAATTGCACATATTATAATAAGTATTATTCTAACAATAGTTGCTTGCTATATTGTTGTTAGATCTTTTATTGGTTTGATAAAAGGTTTGTTTTTTTCAAATTTCCTTGATTTTTACATACCTGTTTTTGCTGTTGTACTTTTATACTTAGAACTTGTTTTAGGCTTATTACTATATTATATGCATATGAGCAAACTTGAGGGATTTATAAGTCAAACTAATGCAAATGATTATTTCTCGTCAAGATTTTGGGCTATTGAACATACCATTTTAATGATCTTTGCAATAATTTTTGGACATCTTGCATTGGTATATTCTAAAAACTTATCTAATAATATTGCAAAATATAAAATGAACCTTCTTTATTTTGGCCTTTCATTTATATTAATATTAATATCACTAACCATGAATATGCTTAGAAATGCATAGTAAAAATAAAATATTATTGGTAGAGGATGAGTCCTCATTATCAAAACTTGTTGTTAAGTATTTAAGTGATAATAGTTATATATGCACTCATGTTTCGAGACTTAAGAGCGCTAGAGAATTGCTTAAAAAAAATAGTTATAATACCGTTCTCTTAGATTTGGGACTTCCAGATGGCGATGGACTAAGTCTTATAAAAGAAATTAAGCAAAAAGATTATACATGTGGAGTGATTATAATATCAGCTAAAGATGGATTAAATAATAAGGTTGAAGGACTTGATCTTGGTGCAGATGATTATTTAACAAAACCATTTTTTATGCCAGAACTTAATGCACGTGTTAAGTCACTTATAAGAAGACTTAATTTTGAAGGAAATAATGAAATACTGATTGGTGCTTTAAAAGTAATTCCAGATCAGATGCGACTTGTTATTAATGATTGTGATGTTGAACTAACTAATACTGAATTTAATTTATTATTATATTTTACCTCCAATAAAAATAGAGTATTAAGTAAAACTAATTTAGCCGAGTATATGTCATCAAAATATTTTGATTACGGTTTCTCTGATGATGTGATTTATGGACATATAAAGAATCTTAAAAAGAAATTAGAGAAATCAGGTGCTCCAGACTATATTAAAAATATATATGGTGTGGGTTATAAATTTATTGTTTAATGAAATTAACAACTAAGACTAGCCTAAGCTTTATCTCACTAAGTACAATCTTCTTTTTAATTGGAAGTGTGTTTATGTACTTTGCAGTTAGAGTTATTTTAGCAGAGGATCTTTCATCAAGGCTATATCAAATGCAAGGTAATTTTATTGATAATATTAACAGTAAAAATGATATAAGTAACGCTTCGAATCAGCATATTTTTATTAATGAATCATTTGAGATAAATACAACCCAATTTTCTGATACTGTATTAATAGAAAATGATAAATATGTTTTATATAGAAAGATATGTTTTTATCATAATATTCATAATGAAATTTATAAAATAGAGATTCTTCAATCTCAAGCCCAAACAGATTTGTTAATATGGAGAATAGTAATTTTAAACGTAGCGCTAGCTATGGTTTTTTTCTTAATTATTTTCTTCTTAAATCAGATAAGCGTTAGAAGAGGTTTAAAGGTGTTTTATAGTACAGTAAGTAAGTTGGAAAACTTCAATATTAGTAAGCCTGAACTAATGTACTTTGAAAATGCTGAAATCGATGAATTAAAAAAATTAACAGAAGTTTTGAAGAAAATGTCACTAAAGATTAGTAGTGATTTTAATGAACAAAAAGAGTATACTGAAAATGTATCGCATGAGATCCAAACTCCATTGGCGATTATAAGCTCTAAGGCAGATGAGTTGTTGCAATCTGAAAATCTAAAGAAAGAAGAAATGGAGCAGTTAGAAATAATAATGAACACCACTACTCGCTTGGCAAAAATTAATCAGGCATTAATATTATTAACTAAAATTGATAACAGATTCTACACAGATGTATCGGTTATTTCAATAGATAAAATAATACATGAAAAGTTAGATTTCTTTAGTGATTTAATATCAGAAAAGAAAATTATTTTAACAACTAATATTTGTAATACATTAGATTTTAAGATGAATAGATATCTGGCTGATACATTGTTTTTAAATATTATTAAAAATGCAATCATGCATAATAATATTAGTGGATCTATCAATATTAATTTAGAAGGAAATATTCTACAGATAATAAATACTGGCCCAAAATTATTAAATAAGGAAAACATCTTTAAAAGATTTGTTAGGAGTAGTAATAAAGATAGTTTGGGTATTGGTCTGTCAATAGTGAAACGAGTCTGTAATTTTTATTTTATTGATATAAACTATAGTTTTGATAAAGTGCATAGATTTAACCTAAATTTTAAAGATGAAAAAAAATTACTTTGAACATTTAAATAAACAAGAAAAAGAGATACTCGTTAATAAAGGGACAGAAGCCCCTTTCTCGGGAGATTATAATGATCATTATGATGCTGGAGTTTTTGTATGTCGTGCTTGTTCTAACATTCTATACGAATCCACCTCTAAATTTAATTCTGGATGTGGCTGGCCATCTTTTGATGATGAAATTCCTGGAGCTATTAATCGTTATGAAGATAAATCTTTATTTATAGAGAGAGTAGAGATTTGTTGCTCAAAATGCGACGGTCATTTGGGACATGTTTTTACTGGAGAAAAAGTTACAAAGAAAAATACTAGACATTGTGTTAATTCATTAAGTATCAGATTTATTGCTCATAATAATTTAGAGCAAGCAACATTTGGCGCTGGATGTTTTTGGACAGTACAAAACATATTTTCTAATACTCCAGGGGTCTATGATACACAAGTTGGTTATATGGGAGGTGAAACTGAAAACCCAAACTATCAGCAGGTTTGTGAAGGTAATACCATGCATGCAGAAGTTGTTCGTGTTGTATATGATTCTAGAGAGGTAAAGTATAAGGATTTGCTAGATATATTTTGGAATAATCATGATTCAACTACAAAAAATATGCAAGGCGGTGATATTGGAACACAATACCGATCTATAATTTTTTGTTATTCCTTATTACAAAAAGAAGCTGCGGAGAAATCTATGATAGATCATCAAAAAAAAATAAATAATACAATTTGTACAGAGATTGTAAGTGATCAGTTTTTTTACAGAGCAGAAGAATATCATCAAGACTACCTTAATAAAAACAATTTAGGTCTGTGTAGTTTGTGATTTTTTAGGAATAATAATTGCAAAGCTGGTTCCGTCTTTAACACTAGATTCTTTAATGAAAATCTTTCCTTTATGATAATCTTCAATAATACGTTTTGACAAAGATAATCCAAGCCCCCATCCCCTTGTTTTTGTAGTAACCCCTGGCTTAAAGATATCATTGATTAATATTTTATTTATGCCCTTACCTGAATCTTTTATAATTATTTCAATATTTGAATTTTGTTCTGAGAACATAATATTTATTTTTCCCTTACCCTGCATAGCATCTACAGCGTTTTTACAGATGTTTTCAATCACCCATTCTAATAATGTTTTATTAACATCTGCATTCATTATAACATCATTTTTTTCAAATATAAATTCAGTATTTTGAGATAATCTAGATTTGAGATATTTAACAGATTTTTTTACTAATAAAACTATATTATGTTGTTCAAGTTTGGGTTTAGATCCAATTTTTGAAAATCTATCCGCAATTGTTTCTAGTCTTTTTAGGTCTTTTTCCATTTCATCAACCATTTCGTCATTTTTTTGATCTTTGATGAGTTCAACCCAAGCCATAAGTGAAGATAATGGTGTTGCTATCTGATGAGCAGTTTCTTTTGCCATACCCGCCCATACTTGATTTTGTTCAGATTTCCTAGCCGAACTAAAAACCATGTATCCTATAAATACAAATACTGTAATAAATATTAATTGATAAATTGGATAGTAGCGCAAATTACGAAGCAGTTCAGAATCTTTATAGTATATCCACTGCTTATCTCCGATAAAATTAATCTCTATTGGTTCATCATCACTTTCTTTCATTTCTTTAAGTGTAGCTCTTAAATAAACCGCATATTTACTTAGTATTTTTTTAGCTTTTGTTATAATTATACTGTCCTTATTTGAAGCTATATTTGTATATGCTATTTGCTCATATCTTTGTAAGATAGAGCTATCTGCTTGTGAATAAAAATTAATATTTCTTGTCTCAAGAATACTATCACACTCATCAATTAAAATAACTGGAATATTTGTGTTTTCTGACACAACTCTAATTGCTAAGGAGAAATCGCCTTGACTTGATGAGCTTACTAGTCTTTTAGTTGCCTGAGCCCAAATTTCTATCTTTTTTCTTTCTTCATCTTTTAACTCATTAACTAAACTACTAGTTATAACAAGCGATGCCACCCCAATTAAAATTGCTAATAATGACAACATTAACTTCCATACTTGTTTCTTAGAATAAATATCCATAATTAGTAGTAAAAATAAGTAAATTATAAGTTATCATCCCATTCAATCTCTATATCATCAGTTTCTTCTAAATCCTCTTTATTTTTAATTTCTTCTGAAATTATCTTATTAATATTTATAATTTCTTTTCTTATTCCATCTTTTATATTCTCTTTGATTTTGAGTTTTTCAAATGAGATTTTAATATCATCTTTGTCACCTACCATCTTTAATTGCAGATTAGTTTTTAATGGAATTAATGTGTCTTTTTGATTAAAATTAGGAGTTTTATTCCGAAACCTCTTGGTAAGTAGCTCAGATAATAAAAGATTTATTTTATAATTATATTTTTGATCAAATTGATGTTTTCCAGAAATGAGAAGGCTTAAAGCATTAGATTTTATTTCCATACTAGGTATTGAAATTACCTTATCTTTAATTTTAATTTCATTTTCTAATTTTGAGAATTTGATGTGAGATAAATCTTTCAGTTTTACAAAATTTGACACACTTTCTAAAGGTTTAAAGTTTATTAACTCTCCTTCTTCAATAGATATCTTAGCGCTAATATCAAGATTATTTGGTTTCAAGCTAAGGCTTGAATCCAAAAGCGCATTTACAATAAGATTAGAGGAGCAAATCCCTTTGATATGCTTATGTTGGATAAAATCTTGTCCAAAATTATTAAACGCAATAAAAACTTTATTAATATTTACTTTTTCTAGCTTAATACTAGATGTTGCTTTAAATTGATTCAAGTCTTTTTGATAAAACTTACCATTTAAAATCATTTTTCCGCTAAATATATTGAGACTAAGATCTTTTGCTGTAAGTGAATTATTGTTATATACTAATTCCCCTTTAATATTATTTGGATATATATTATCGTACGTAAGACTCTCAATGTCTGTATTTAATTTTAAAGT
Organism: uncultured Weeksellaceae bacterium; assembly: GCA_964397025.1. Classification (GTDB taxonomy): domain Bacteria; phylum Bacteroidota; class Bacteroidia; order Flavobacteriales; family BACL11. The sequence continues at coordinate 15,030 of CAYNGO010000025.1, read as the reverse complement.
AAAATAGTCGGGCATATTAAATCTCTCATTAGTTTTTTGATCTTCTCTATCACTATAAAGAAGGCTTTTAAGATTTAATGTTTTAGAGTTTAAATTACCATCTATATTAAACTGACTATAATCATCTAGCAGAACATATCGTAATATATTATTTATATTTCCTTCAAATTTCAAATCACTACCCTTGATATGGATTGTACTATTAAGGACCTTTGTTTTATTGTTTTCTATGCTAAAATCTGAACTAAAAATCTGTATAGGTTCCGGATAATTTCTATAATTGAATTTAATATCAGAAAGGCTAACAGAAGATGAGTGTTCTGCTTCTGTAAAAAGCATATTAAAGCTTTCATCAAATGAAATATTTCCTTTGTATACTGTTTGAGCATCAATAGTACCAGAGGCCTCATATAATGGGCTCTCTGAAAAATAGTAGTTTGCCTCTTGTAGGTCCCAATTAGATTTAAAATTAGCTTTTAAGAAGTAATTGTTAAGATTATTAACTACAAATTCTCCTTCAATATTTCCTTTCTTAGTTTTAGCTATAAATGTTTCAAAAGATATTTGTGTAGTTTTAAAGTTGCTTTCTATTCCGTTATTTATTATTCCTGAGCATGAAATTTCTGATAAAGAAAAAGGGTATTTCTTTATTTCAAGAAAACCATTATCTACTCTATATTTTAAGTCTAGATTTAGATTTTTTAATTTGCTGATTTCACCCTTAATTTCACCTGAGTAATTTATCACTCCATCAGCTAAAAAAGAAGAGTATATTTGATTTAAATGGGTGGGTGTATTTTTTATAAACGAGCTAATACTATGATTCTTGCCTGCTAAAAAAAGTTTTAAATAATTATTTTTTAGACTTCCTGATAAAGTAAAGTTTAAATCATTAATTTGAATCGATGATTTTTCAAGTTCTAAATCTTTTTCTTTATTCTGTATGTTTAATTTGAGTTTTAATTCCTTATTATTAATATAGTCCTTGCTATAGACTTCAAGTTTTTGACTATAGGCGTTACCATAAATTTCTACTTTATTTATATCTGTTTTTTTGATAATGATATCTTTACAGTCTATTATAATTGTTGTTTTGTTTTTAACCTTTTTATATCTAAATTCTGTGTTATTAAGTTTAATGTTGTTTAGATTAAGATTTCCTTGGCCGCTATTGTTAAAGAAGTTATAGTTATTGTCATTATTATCATATTTTAATGATACGAGTCCATTATTTAGTGTGATATTATTTATGATAATATTTTGAGATAACATTTCAAATAAATTAAACTTAATATATGCTTCCTTGGTAAATATTAAGGTATCATTTCCAAAATTTCTAGACTCTTGAATATAAAGATTAGATATTTTTACTGCAGAGTATGGAAAATCTTCAAATAGTTTAAATGAAACATTCTCCATTTCAATTTCACTATTTATATTACTTGTAATATTTTTAATTACAGATTTTTCTATTTTTTCACTAAACAGAAAAGCTGTAATTAAACTAAAAATTACAAAAGCTGATATTGCTAATGTAAAAACTATGCTTAATTTTTTAATTATTTTTTTCATGCTATATAATTAAATAACGCTAAGACATATCTATTTCTTGTATTATTATTGTCTTTTTAGTATTGTTATTTCTTCACTTGTCAGAAAACGACTTTCCTTTCTAGCTAGATTTTTCTTGGTTAATCCACCGTAATATACTCTATCAATTTTTGTTGGGGTGTAGCCAAGATCTTCAAATAGAGCTCTTACCGCATTATTTGTTGGAGATTGAACTTCAATTCCAATTTCTTTTTTATCCTTGCCATTTACATATGAAATATCAATGACTTTAATCTTATTGTCTTGAGGGTATATGTTTTCTTTAATTTTCTTTAAATCACTTGATAGAAAATTTTTATCAAGGTTAATTTGATATATACTTTTAGTATTTTGTGTTCTTTTACTTAGTTTTTTTGTTAACTCACCATCATTAGTAAATAATATTAAGCCGGTTGTAGTTTTGTCTAGCTTGCCAATTGGAGCCAAATCTTCTTTGCATTTACCTTCAATAAGTCTCATTATAGAGTTTTTTTTAAACGGATCATGTATATTAGTAACATAATTTTTAGGCTTATTTAGAAGAATATATTGTAGTTTCTGATTCTTAAGTGTTGAATCGTTAAACTTTACTATATCATCACTTTTAACTTTATATCCCATTTCGGTAATTACCTTTCCATTAACCTTTACAACGCCTGCTTCTATAAATTTATCAGCCTCTCTTCTTGAGCAAATTCCCGCTCTAGCAATATGTTTATTAAGACGAGTAAGACCATCATTTGTTGTTTTTTTATCATTTTGTCGTTGTCTAAAATCATTTTTTGAAGCTTTTGATTTCTTATACCTAACGTTGTCATTTTTACTATCTCTCATTATATGTTATTTGAATATTATTGTCTTTTCAACATAGCCATCATCATAAACATATAGCATAGGGATATTGAATTTTTTCGTTATACTTTTCCCCATCATATTTGTAATCCGAAGTAATTTTCTACTACTTGGATTGCCCTCTGTAATGCTAGTAGTCTGATTACAAGGAAGTAGTGGGTATAAGAAACTTACTGCTGAATCAACTGCTTCAATAAATTCAATCTGAGTATTGCCGATTACCCATAGGTGATCTACATTATTAAAAGTAAGAGATTGATTTGTTATGCCCAAGCTATCACATATTGGATGAATTTCAGCAAGACCACATAAATTTAAAACTGTGGGATTGTTAAGGCCTGGCCCACAATTATAATTTACAATTACATCATTATCTCCTTGAGCACTGAAAATAGGCTCATCAGAGCTATCTATCCAATTTAATTGATTAATTCCTCCAGCAAAACTTATAATTCCATTTACAGATGATGAGTATCCAAAATTACCAGCATCTCCATCAATTCCACCAAGTGCATTTGCAATAGACTGAACATCAATTGGGCTTGTTGGAAGATCACTAATATTATCGATATATGCTGTATGAATGGCTGTAATACCTCCAGAGGATATTCCACCTATAAAAATAGCATTTGTATCAACTCCGTATGAATTCCCATTAGTATAGTTTTTTTTAAAAAATCTAATTACAGCTTTCATATCGGCTGTTGCTTTTAACACCTCTTCATATTGTTCAGAATTATTTATTAAGAAACTGGCAATATTTAGTAATGAAACTAAACGATAATTTGCTGATACAGCAACATAGCCTTTTTTTGCAAATGCTGTACAAAAATCAACAGCTCCTTGATTTTCTTTTGTACCTTGATAGTATGACCCCCCATGGTGAAAAATAATTAAAGGCCTATTGGTAGATGTATCTCCATCACCTGAATAAATATCCATTTTGTGAAAATTATCTGAATATACATCTGAATAATTAGTTGTTGTGACATTAACAGAAGAAAATATATCTGCTTGGTAGCGATCATTGCATTGAGCGATCATTATATAATTAGTGAAAATACTTAGCACTATTATGAGTAAATGTTTTTTCATAGTTAACTATTTAATTTTTCAAGTTGGAATGCGATTTCTTCATCTTCGATTTTACGAAATAAATGCTCATTCTGATTGATCTTATGTCCATCTTCAATAAAAAAAGCACCTACATTGTCCCATTTTATTTGTTTGGCATTTAAAAGATTCAATAATTTTTTAGAGGTATGAGGAAGAAAAGGCTCGCATAATACTGCTAATGCACCTGATATCTGAATTGCAATATTTATTATGGTCTTGGTTTTTTGCTCATCAGTTTTCTTGCATTTCCAAGGTTCTGTTTCGGCAAGATATTTATTCCCAACTCTTGAGAGATTCATAAGTTCATTGAGAGCTTCACGGAATCTATATTTTTCAATACTATCTCCAATTTTTTGAGGATATTCTTTAATAGACTCAAGAATTTTTTGATCATATTCAGTAAGCTCATACCTTTCAGGAACTATGCCGTTCCAATATTTATTTGTTAAAACAACTACTCTGTTTATAAAGTTTCCAAAAATGGCTACTAATTCATTATTATTTCTAGCTTGAAAATCTTTCCAAGTGAAATCTGTATCTTTTCCTTCAGGTGCTGTTGCGCATAAGACATATCTCAAGGAGTCTTGCTGATCTTTAAAATCCTGAAGATATTCGTGAAGCCAAATAGCCCAGTTCTTTGAAGTAGAGAGTTTTTCACCTTCTAAATTTAAGAATTCATTTGCAGGTACATTTACTGGTAAATTATAACCTCCTAGTTCCTTTAAAATAATAGGGAAAATAATACAATGAAAAACAATATTATCTTTTCCAATAAAATGAATTAACTCACTCTTATCTCCCTTCCAATAATCCTGCCACTCCACTCCGCTATTTAGAGCTAGTTTTTTTGTTGCAGAAATATATCCAATTGGGGCATCTAACCAAACATATAATACTTTACCATCACTATTTTCAATTGGAACCTTAACTCCCCATTCAAGATCTCTAGTCATCGAACGTTCTTTAAGCCCGCTTTCAAGCCATGAGTTACATTGTCCGATAACTTGATTTTTCCACAGCTTTGGGTCATGGTGCTTAGTATTATTTAATTCACCAATGTTTATCCATTTTTTCAACCATTCTTCATGATCTTGCATTGGAAGATACCAATGAGTTGTTTCTTTTAATATTGGTTGTTTACCACTTAAGCTAGATTTAGGATTTATTAGTTCATCAGGGCTTAATGCTGTACCACATTTTTCACATTGATCTCCATATGCATCTTTAGCAGAACATCTTGGGCAATCACCTACAATATATCGATCAGCTAAAAATTGATTATGATCTGTATCAAAGAATTGTTCAGAGGTTTTTTTAATAAAACTATTTTTCTTTTCTAATATTTTAAAAACTTCTTGAGCAGTTTTATGATGATCCTTAGATGAGGTTCTATCAAAAACACTAAAGTTAATACCGAATTTTTTAAATGACTCTTTGTTTAAATTATGGTATTTATCAATTATTTCTTTTGGACTTACTCCTTGTTTTTTGGCTTGTAATGTTATAGCAGCTCCATGTTCATCAGATCCACAAATAAAAGCTACATCATGCCCTTTTAATTTTTGATATCTCGAAAATATATCAGCAGGCAGATATGCTCCAGCTAGGTGTCCTAGGTGAATTGGGCCATTAGCATATAAAAGGGCAGATGTTATTGTAAACCTTTTCTTCATTCGTTCTATATTAAAAAATATATTTTAGCAAATATAAGTTATAATAAAGCAAAATGATTCTTCCAAATAATTTAAATAAGGGTGATAAAATAGGCCTAGTTTCGACAGCTAGATATATTTCTTCCAAAGAGTTGAAGGCTGCTATTGAGGTACTTGAAGAGTGGGGGCTTAATGTTATTTTGGGATTAAATATTTTTTGTAAAAACGAGCAATTTGCTGGTACTGATATCGAGAGAGCTTCTGATCTACAAATGATGGTTAATGATAATAGTATAAAAGCTATTCTCTGCACTAGGGGTGGCTACGGAACAGCGCGGATTATTGATTTAATAGATTTTACTAACTTATTTACACATCCTAAATGGATAATTGGTTATAGCGATATTACCGTACTACACACACATATTAACAAATTAGGATTAGCATCATTACATGCTACTATGCCAATAAATTTTAACACAAACACATCTAATTCATTACAAAGTATGCATAACTGCTTGTTTAAACAACATCAAAAAATTACAAGTCCCACTTATCATTTAAATAAAAATGGAAATGTAAATGCTGAAATAGTTGGGGGAAATCTTTCTGTAATTTATAGTTTGTTGGGTTCTAAGTCCGAAATTGACACTGTTGGTAAAATCCTTTTTCTTGAAGATTTAGATGAGTATTTATATCATATAGATAGGATGGTTTTAAATTTAAAAAGAAATAATAAATTTTCGCAATTAAAAGGTTTAATAGTAGGAGCAATGCATGATATGCACGATAATACCATTTCATTTGGGAAATCTGCAAATGAAATCATTCATGAGCATACTAAAGATTATAATTTTCCAACTTGTTTTAATTTTCCAGCTGGTCATATTAGTAACAATACTTCTTTAATTTTGGGTAAAAATTCAGAGCTAGAAATAAATAATAATAATGTAAATTTGCATCAATAAAATTTAAAGGATGTCATTAGAGAAATACTTTGAAAAATATAGAGATAATATAATTGGAAAAGACCAAACTTTTGACTCTCCATTTGGACAAAAGAAAATTATTTATGCAGATTGGATTGCTAGCGGAAGATTATATTCTCCGATTGAAAATTTATTAAGAAAGGAAATATTTCCTTTTGTAGCAAATACTCACACTGAGACATCAACAACTGGAGCTTCGATGAGCTTTGCACTAGAAAAGGCGTTAGATCTAATTAAGAAACATGTTGGTGGAAATTCAGACGATGTTGTAATTTCTGCAGGAGCTGGAATGACAACATTAGTCTGTAAATTTCAAAGGATTTTAGGTTTGAAAATACATGAAAAATTTCAAAAAGAGGTTAATATTAAAAATAAACCTATAGTGTTTGTTACTCACATGGAACATCACTCTAATCAAACCTCATGGCTTGAAACTATAGCAGAAGTAAAAATGATTCCATATACACAAAATGGAAATGTTGACTTAGAAGCTTTTAGAGTTTTAATTAAATCTTATGACGATAGAGATTTGAAAATTGCCGCTGTAACTTCTGCCTCAAATGTTACTGGAGTATACGCCCCGTATTATGAAATTTCTGAGATTATGCATAATCATAATGGTTTTTGTTTTGTAGATTTTGCTTGTTCTGCACCTTATGTTAATATTAATATGCATCCAAAAAACCCTTTACAACGCTTAGATGCTATTTATTTTTCTCCTCATAAATTTTTAGGGGGACCTGGATCTTCGGGTATTTTAATATTTAATAAAAGCCTATATAAAAATCGTGTTCCAGATTCACCAGGTGGAGGAACTGTAGATTGGACTAATCCTTGGGGAGAGCATAAATATATTGATGATATTCAATTAAGAGAAGATGGTGGTACTCCAGGTTTTTTACAAACTATTAAGACAGCATTATGTATTCAACTAAAAGAGCAGATGGGCGTCGACAATATTCTTAAAAGAGAAGATGAACTTCATAATATTGTTTGGAATAGATTATCTGCCCTACCTAACTTACATGTTTTAGCAGATAACATTCCAAATAGACTAGGTATTTATTCTTTTTATATCGATGATTTACATTTTAATTTAGGTGTCCAGCTCTTGAATGATAAATTTGGTATACAAGTAAGAGGTGGCTGTTCGTGTGCGGGTACTTATGGACACATCTTATTAAATGTTGATATAGAGCAATCAAATAACATTACAAATACAATAGATAAGGGAGATCTTTCATTGAAACCTGGATGGATAAGAATGTCTACTCATCCAACAATGAGAAATAAAGATGTTGACTTTATTGTAAGCGCGATTGAAGAATTAGCTAAAAACCATCAATTATGGAGTGGAGATTATATTTATAGTAAGACAAGTAATGAGTTTGTTTACAAGAACAATAAGTTTGCTTTATATAATAAAAAAAGAGGTGATTCTTGGTTTACTAAAGAGTTAATTTAAGATTTAATTAAATAGAATAGCATGCCTGTAGATAAAGTTAATTTTAAAGACAAGTATTCAAAATTTAATAAGCACTGGTCTCCACGAATTATTGCAGAGATGAATGATTATCAATTTAAAATTGCAAAAATTAAAGGTGAGTTTATTTGGCATAATCATAAAGATACGGACGAAACCTTCATAGTTATTGAAGGGGAAATGACTCTTAAATTTAGAGATAGTGAGATTAGATTATCTTCAGGAGAGTTATGTGTTGTCCCAAAAGGCGTAGATCATAAGCCTTGTGCTGATAATGAATGTAAAATTTTAGTTATTGAGCCAAGGGGAGTTATAAATACAGGTGATAAGGTTGTAGATTTGACAATTACTAAGGATCAGTGGATTTAATAATTACTTCTTCAGAACTTTAGGTACAAGTATGTAATCAGAATCTTTAACAGGAGCATTTTGCAATGCACGCTCTTGTGAAAGGTTTTTGATTTCATCATCATCTCTTAGAACATTTAACTCTTCACTTAAATATATAAGAGGTTCAACTGTATCAGTATTTATTTCTGAAAGCTTTTCAATGAATCCGATTATTTTCTTTAAATCTTCTTGCATATTTAAAGAAGATTTTTCGTCAAAATCAAGTTTGGCTAGTTGAGAAAGATCTGAAATTAATTTATTGTCTATTTTCATAATTAGTTAATTCATCAAAAATAATATTGTATGCCTTATTATTCAAGTTTTTCACATCATTATTTTCTGAATTATCTAAATTAATTGGTTTATGAATTTTAATATTTAGAAATCCAGGCCTTCCTTTAAAATAACTCCATGGAAAACATTTTTTATTATCAGGCATTGTTACAGGAATAATTTTCCTATTCTCCTCAATAGCTAATTTAAAAGGTCCATTTTTAAATCTTTTTAATTTAATTGAAGAAGGTGGGACGCCACCTTCAGGAAATATACAAATATTTAGTCCTTCATTTAATTTTGTAATAGAATCTACAAAGGCTCCATAAGCATCTCTTTTATTTTCTCTATTAACAATTATAGTATTATGCTTATAAAACCAACCAAAAACAGGAATCTTAGAATATTCTTTTTTAGCCATAAATAAAATAGGTATAGGAAATGCAGCTAGTATTACAGGTATGTCAATAGTTGAAACATGATTTGGACAGATTATATAACTTTCATTTTTATCTAAACCCTCTTCAATTTCAACTCTCAAAAAAACTCCTGAAAAAAACAAAGTACATCTTGACCAATATTGAGTTATATAACAAACAATCTTTTGATTTTTATGAATTTTGGTAAAAAAGAACAAAGCAGGAATAAAAAAGATAAATACACAAACAAAGACTATAAAAAACCATAGCCTCCAAAGAGAACTAAGGATTGTACTTAAAGCTTTAATATTAATATTATGCCATTTCATTTTACAAAGATAAAAATCCTATTTTTACAAATACGAATTTAAATAGATATGTCTAGAATATTAACTGGAATACAGAGTACTGGCTTGCCACATTTAGGTAATTTACTTGGAGCAATAATCCCTGCCATTAAGATGTCTAAAGAGTTAGGAAACGAAAGTTTATTCTTTATTGCTGATCTTCATTCTTTTACAACAGTTCGTGAAAAGAAATTATTAAAAAGTAATACATATGCTACTGCAGCTGCCTGGCTAGCTTTTGGATTTGATACAGCAAAAAACATATTTTACCGACAATCAGATGTAACACAAGTATGTGAGTTAAGTTGGTATTTAAACTGCTTCACACCATTTCCAATGCTTGCAAATGCACATTCATTTAAAGATAAATCTAATAGACTATCAGCGGTAAATTCTGGTCTATTTACCTATCCTGTACTTATGGCTGCAGATATATTGTTATATGATGCTGATATTGTTCCTGTTGGAAAAGATCAGCTTCAACATTTAGAAATCACCAGGGATATAGCAGGTGCTTTTAATCATGTCTACAAGGATTCTTTTATTATTCCTGATGTTAAAATTGATAAAAGAGTAATGACAGTTCCAGGAACTGATGGTCAAAAAATGAGTAAATCCTATAATAATATCATTAATATTTTTCTTCCAGATAATAAGTTACGAAAACAAATTATGTCTATTCAAACCGATAGTTTAGCGCTTGAAGATCCCAAAGATCCTGAAGCATGTAATGTTTATCAAATTTACAATTTGCTTGCAAGCAAAGATCAAAGTGAGAGATTAGCAAATAAATATAGAGCTGGAAATTTTGGATATGGACATGCAAAACAAGAATTATTTGATTTAATATGCTCTAAATTTTCTACAGAAAGAGAAAAATTCACTTTTTTAATGAGTAATACTGATATTATAGAAAAAGAATTAATAAGCGGAGCAGTTAAAGCAAAAGTGATTGCAAATAGTGTTTTGTGTAGAGTAAGAGAAAATATTGGATACTAATGCCATTAGTTGATCAAAGAATAATAGATTTTTTATTAGATCATCATGTTTTTTCTCTAGCTACATCTAAAGATAATAATTCGTATTCAGCAAGTTGCTATTATGCTTACAACCACATTGAGAACTCTTTAATATTTTCATCTGACTTAAAAACTACCCACGCTAAACAATTTGTAGAAAACCCAAAAGTATCTGCAACTATTGCAGTTGAGACAGATGATATTATGAAAATTCAAGGTGTACAAATATTAGGAATAGTTTACCCTTTAAATAAAGAAAAATTAAAGATATCTCTTAGAATATATTTAGAGAGGTTTCCATATGCTAAGGATTTTCCATTAAAGTTATGGGGCTTAAAATTGAATTTCATTAAGATGACTGATAATAGTTTAGGTTTTGGCAAGAAGATTGTATGGAGAGACGATTAGTGATCTCTATATTTTTTATATAATCTACGTTGATGATTGTCTGTATCAACATTCTTTCCTTTTATAAAAATATGTGTAACATTATTAGATCTAACATCAAGTGCATCTCCCTCTGAGATGAATAATGTAGCTTCTTTACCTTTTTCAAGAGTTCCAATTTTATTGTCAACACCTAATATTTTTGCTGTATTTAGTGTTAGTGCACTTACAGCTTTTTCATAGTCTAAACCATACGCCACAGCAGTACCAGCTGAAAAAGGAAGATTTCTTGCTCCCATAGCCTCCATGTCTCCTTCGTAACTAAAAGCAAAGAGTATCCCGTTTTTCTCTAATATTGCAGGTTGTTGATATGGTTCGTGAATTTGACTATCTTCATTTTTGGGTAGGCGATGTACTCTATTAAGTATAACAGGAATGTCATTTTCTTTTAATTTATTCATAACCTTCACAGCATCTTCTCCTCCAATAATCACTATTTTTTTTACTTTGTATTTTTTGCTAATATCTATAGCATCGATGATATCATTAGCATAATTTGCATGTATATATAAGTTTTTAGTTCCATTAAATAGACCTTTCATACTCTCCATCTTTAAATCTATAGTATTTTTAGATTTGTAATATGAGAGAGATTTTTCTAACAAATTTTTTATTTTATTAATCTGCTCAGTATGTTGATCATTTTTTTTTGTTTCACCTTGTTCCGCCCACCATCCAGTTTTATAATATGATGAAGGCCAGTTCAGATGAATTCCATCATCAGCTTTACACGTGGCATCTTCCCAATTCCATCCATGTAAATACATTAATGAAGATTGACCAGAAACTAATCCTCCTCTAGGTGTTGATTGAGCTAACAAAACACCATTTGTAACAACAGTTTCAGAAATTTTTGATTTGGGGTTATATGCTATTTGTGATCGTACATTTGGATTAATAGACCCAACCTCATCATAGTCATGTGTAGCTCTTACTGCATCAATTTCTGTAATACCTAAGGTTGTATTAGGTACTATAAAGCCAGGATAAATATGCTGGCCATAGATTTTATATATTGTGTCAAATGCTTCAGGATCAATACGTACTTTAGAGAGATCAGCAACTAAATCAATTTCACCATTTTTAATACTAATGATTGAGTTGTTAATTTTTTCGCCATTACCTAAATGTGCAATACCCCCCATAAATAGTATTGATTGCTGCCCACTAACAAGATGGCTACAAAACATTAGTGTTAATATTATTGAGCGTATAATAATTTTATTCATGTTCAATTGAATCACAGTGATATAACTTTTCTTTTGCTGGTTTATATTTAGTTTTACTTTTTTCTTTTGTTTTGCTAAGTTTTTTAATAATTCTAATTTTTTCTCTATTATCCCTTTCTTTATTTAAGAGGTTCTGTGTTAAGTCAAAATAACAATTTCCATCAATATAAGTTTGTTCAACTTGTGCATAAATAGACAAAGGGTTTTCTGACCATACAACTATATCTGCATCTTTACCGACTTTTAGTGAACCCATTCTATTATCAAGATGTAGAAGTTTAGCTGGATTTAACGTTATCATTTTCCATGCATCTTCTTCTGAAGTACCTCCGTACTTTACAGCTTTAGCTGCTTCATGATTTAATCTTCTACCCATTTCAGCATCATCAGAGTTAATAGCTGTTATTACGCCTTTTTGATTAAGAATTGCTGCATTATAAGGTATTGCATCGTTAACTTCAAATTTATAAGCCCACCAATCAGAAAAAGTAGATGCTCCTGCACCATGGTTTTTTAATTTATCAGCAATTTTATACCCCTCTAAAATATGAGTAAATGTATTGATATTAAACCCCATAGAATCAGCAACATGCATTAGCATGTTAATTTCTGATTCAATATATGAATGGCAAGTAATATGTCTTTTTCCATCAAGAATTTCAACTAAAGTATTTAATTCTAAATCCTCACGAGGAGGTAGTCTTTCTCTTTTTTGTTTAATACTTAAGTTATTATAGTTGGACCATTCTTTTTTATAGTTCTTAGCTCTATAAAAAGCATCGAAGAAAACCTGTTCTACACCCATTCTTGTTTGAGGGAATCTTGTTGTATTAAAGCTCCCCCAATTACTTTGTTTAACATTCTCTCCAAGAGCAAATTTTATAAAACCATCACAATTTTTAATCTTCATATCCTCTGCTGAGCTTCCCCACCTGAGCTTTATTAATGCAGATTGTCCACCTATAGGATTGGCAGATCCATGTAAAAGTTGGGAACAGGTCACTCCACCTGCTATTTGTCTGTAAATATTGTGATCATCTGGATTAATAACATCAGCAATACTTACCTCTGCAGTTACCGCTTGACTACTTTCGTTAACACCCTTACTTATTGCAATATGTGAATGTTCATCAATAATTCCTGACGTAATATGTTTACCGCTTGCATCAACGATATCAATATTTAAATTTTCGAAGTTGGGAATTTGTGTTGTATCTAAATTTTTCCCAATAGCTACAATTTTACCATTACTTATAACGATATCTGCAGAATTAACAATTCCTATTTCTTCGTTAGTCCATAAGGTTGCATTCTTAAATAAGATAGTTTTTTTAGTTATTTTTTGAATGAGTCCATTTGATTTGTTTGGTTGCCAAATAGAAGGAGTTATAGTATCAGTTACTAAATCAACACTTTTTTTATCATTACTTAATACAGAATCTCTAGTCATTGTAAAATGATAGAAAATACCTAAACTATCTTGATAGCTACCTTCAATTTTATCATTATTCATTTTTCCAACTGATTTAAAAGACCCACTTTCGTTAGAAAATATAATTTTTTCATCTTTAATTATTGTAGATATCAAAGAGTCAATTTTTGGTATTTTAGCTGTAGGTTTTTTTTTGGCCCCTTTTATTTCAACATATAAATTTTTTAATTTTTGAGAGTTGAATGAATAATATCCTCTAAAATCATGATTAGCTTTTTTTATTATAACATTTTTTTTACCTGCGCTCCAGTTTTCATATATCTTGCCATCAACAAAAATATTTGAAGAACAAATTATAAAATTTGCAATTTTATTTTTTTCTAAAGTTCCTAATTTATTACTTACCCCAATTAATTTTGCAGGAGTTATAGTTAATGCGTCTAGCGCATTAGATTGGGAAAGACCCTTGCTAACCGCTAATCTTAAATTTTTGATAAAATCAGAGTTATTTTTAATTTCAGATGCTGTGATTGAAAAAGTGATATTATTTTCCTCTAAAATTTTAAGATTAAATGGAGCAGTTTCCCAATTTTTCAAGTTACTAAGATTAATTCCCATTGCTTCTTCAGGATTTGTAACATCATATGCCTTTGGAAAATTTATTGGAACAATAATTGGAAATCCAGTTTTTTTAATTTCTTTAATTTTTAAAAATTCATTTCCATTTCCTTTAGCAATAAAATCAATTTCAAATTCATCTGAAATCTTAAATAGTCTTGAGTAATCTAAATGAGTATTTAGCGCAAAAATCTTAGGGAGCTTTTTAGTTGAGTTATATGCAGAGAGTGAAATGTTAGAATTTCCATTTGTATTTTCGTGCCATTCTGCATCTAGCAGTGTTTGTTTAATTAATGCAATACTACCCATAAGAGAAGTTGGATATCTTTGTTTTGATGATCCTTTTTTAAAGGAGTAGAATGTAGCTATATTGTCTTTTAGAATATCTTTATTTTCTTTAGAATTAGATAATAAAGTAAATAAGCCAGTGCCTCTAAAAATACCATCTTGAGAATGAGAGGCTAATGATCCAAAGCCCATTTTAAGATATTCTAAAAGTCTTTTATTATTATGTTGAAAAGCATAGACAGCATTTTTTTCTGGATGTATGGCTTGATTCCAATTGTAAGCACCTTTTTTATTACTTTCATACTGTGGTCGATAATCTGAAACTGTTGTTTTGGGATTTTGCAATCCATAATCTGAATATAAATCTATAAAAGAGGGATATATATAATCTCCATCTAAATCATATACTATTGCTCCAGTTGGGATTTCTAATGTGCTGTCAACACTTAAAATTACACCATTTTGTATTATTAGTGTGCCATTTTTTATCTCTTTGCTACTTGAGACTATAATGTGAGCATTTGTAAATACATAAATTGGTTTAAAATTATCAGCAACTCCATTAACGGGAAATGTCTTTTGACTAAAACTATGACCATAGCTAAAGATCAATAAAAATAAAATATTAGTTAAGTTTTTCATAAAGCATATAAAGTCGTGAAAATACCAATTTTTTATTAGTTTTATTTGTTTCTTTGCAGTAAGAAATGATATTAATTTAAATATTTTTTATGAAAACTGAACAATCTAATTTGCTAAATAGTTTAACATTAATAACCATTGGGTTATGGGGTTATTTTGACGTTAGTGATTATAATTTATCTATTATTTCCTCATTTGAGCACTGGACTGCTTTAATACCTGTTGTTTTTGGGTTTGTTTTATT
>CAYNGO010000024.1:0-21168 GCA_964397025.1 uncultured Weeksellaceae bacterium | reverse complement strand
AATCATGATTATTTGCCATAACCATTTCTTCTACAAAATCTTCATCTCTAGTAGTTGCTCCTTTTGATCCAACCCCACCTCTACCTTGAGATCTATATTCACTCAAAGTTGTTCGTTTAATATACCCTAAATGTGAAATTGTTATAAGCACTTCATCATTAGGAATCATATCTTCGATACTAACTTCAGATGAAGAAAACTCAATATTTGATCTTCTTTCATCACCATACTTTTCTTTAACCTCTTTAAGATCATCTGTTAATAATGTAAATCTTAAATCTTCATCAGATAAAATCTCTTTAAATCTTTCAATTCTTTTCATTATTTCAGCATGTTCTGCTTTAATTTTATCCATTTCAAGACCAGTAAGTTTCTGAAGTCTTAGTTCAAGAATTGCTTTAGATTGTATTTCTGAAAGATCAAAATTATTTATTAATCCATTTCTAGCGTCTTCAGGTGTTCTAGATGATCTTATTAATTTAATAATTGCATCAAGATTATCTAATGCAATTAATAAACCTTCTAAAATATGAGCTCTTTTTTCAGCTTGATTTAATTCAAATGTTGTTTTTCTAATTAATACTGTATGTCTGTGTTCAACAAAATATTTTATTAATTCCTTAAGATTTAATAATCTTGGTCTTCCAGCAACAAGAGCAATATTATTAACACTAAATGAAGATTGAAGTGATGTATACTTATAAAGTTTATTTAAAACAATATTAGGAATTGCATCCCTCTTTAAATCATAAACAATTCTCATTCCATTTCTATCTGATTCATCTCTAATATCAGATATTCCATCTAATTTTTTACTATTAACAAGATCTGCTGTCTGTTTAATAAGATTAGATTTATTAACCATGTAAGGTATTTCTTCAACAATGATTCTTTCTCTACCTTTATTTTCATCAAATCTAACTTTTCCTCTTACTACTATTCTACCCCTACCAGTTTCAAAAGCAGATCTAACACCATCATAACCATAAATTGTTCCACCAGTTGGAAAATCTGGTGCCTTAATAAACTCCATTAAATCAGAAACTTCTATTTCTCCTCTTTTATCGATATAGGAAATAATACCATCAATAACTTCAGTTAAATTATGAGGAGGCATATTAGTTGCCATACCAACAGCAATTCCTGTAGTTCCATTTAAAAGTAAATTAGGCAATCTTGCTGGTAGAACTGAAGGTTCTTTTAATGTATCATCAAAATTATCATTCCAATCTATAGTGTCCTTGTCTATATCCATTAACATATCCTCAGCAGTCTTTTTCATTCTTGCTTCAGTATATCTCATAGCTGCTGGGTTATCACCATCTACAGAACCAAAATTACCTTGACCATCAACCATCATATATCTTAAACTCCACTCTTGAGCCATTCTAACCATAGCATCATATACAGAAGTATCACCATGAGGATGAAATTTTCCTAAAACCTCCCCAACAATTCTAGCTGATTTTTTGTATGCAGTATTTGATTTAATACCTAATTCGTGCATACCAAACAAAACTCTTCTATGAACAGGTTTAAAACCGTCTCTGACATCAGGAAGTGCTCTAGAAACAATTACAGACATTGAATAATCAATGTATTTTGATTTCATTTCTTCCTCAATATTAATTGAAATTATTTTTTCTCCAGTTGACATAAAAAATATATTTTGATTAGATAAACAAATTAAAGAAATTTACTAAATTTAATGTACTATTTTCATTGATTTTTCGTTCTCAAGTTATGAACAATATCTGTTAAGAAAATAGTAAGTATTTAGTCGTGAATTATATGATTAATTCTAATATCTTGCAGACAGAAATTAGATTATTAAATAAATAGACAAAAAATGAAAACTGGATTCTCAAATAGAATGAAAGATGTCTTTACTTTTGTTCGTGAAGAAGTTATAAGACTTGGACATAGTTCAATAAGAGTTGAACATCTTTTTTTAGGAATTCTTAGAGATGGTGGTGGTTCTGCAATTGAGGTTTTAAAAAATCTTGATGTTGACCCTGTAGATTTAAAAACTATAATTGAGAATACAATTAAAATTAATTTAGACCCAAATAATTTAAAAAGCAGTGAGATTTCTTTCAGCAAACAAGCAGAAAGAATACTAAAGAAATCTATTCTTGAAAGAAAAAATTTAATTGAAGATGAAATTAAAACTATTCATGTTTTATTATCTATTCTTCTTGATGACAATAATATTATTACTACTACACTAAAACATTTGCATATTGATTACGAATTAATACTTGAAGAGTATCAATCTTTAAATATTAATATTACATCAGAAGACAATGACTCATATAGTGAAGAAGATATTAATGATGATGATATTTTTGGACCTTCAAATACCCCTCCTACAACCAAAGAAAAATCACCCAAATCTAGCACTCCAGTTTTAGATAACTTTGGAAGAGACTTAACATTATATGCTAAGCAAGGAAAATTAGATCCTATTATTGGTAGAAATAAAGAAATCGAAAGAGTTTCACAAATATTAAGTAGAAGAAAAAAAAATAATCCAATATTAGTTGGTGAACCTGGAGTAGGTAAATCCGCAATTGCAGAGGGATTGGCATTAAGAATTATTGATAGAAAAGTCTCAAGAAACTTATTTAATAAACGTATTATTATGCTAGATTTAGCTGCTATTGTAGCTGGAACAAAATATCGTGGTCAATTTGAGGAAAGATTAAAAAGTATTATTACTGAACTTGAAAATAATAAAGATATAATATTATTTATTGATGAAATTCATACATTAGTAGGAGCTGGAGGAGCTTCAGGATCATTAGATGCTTCAAATATGTTTAAACCTGCTTTAGCTCGAGGAGAAGTTCAATGTATAGGGGCAACTACTTTAAATGAATATAGACAACATATTGAAAAGGATGGAGCTTTAGAAAGAAGATTTCAAAAAATAATCATTGAACCAGCTAGTTATAATGAAACTATTGAAATACTTAGAAATATTAAGCATAAGTATGAAGATCATCATAATGTTACATATACAGATGAAGCAATTAAAGCTTGTGTTTATTTAACAAATAGATATATTAGTGATAGGTTTTTTCCTGATAAGGCAATTGACGCTTTAGATGAGGCAGGTTCTAGAGTTCATATTACTAATATAAAGGTTTCTAAAAAAATTACTGATCTGGAAGATAAAATATCTATAGCTTCATCTAGTAAAATCAATGCTATTAAACAACAGAAATTTGAATTAGCAGCAAACCTTAGAGACGAGGAAAAATTACTCATTCAAACATTAGATAAAGAAAAAAGAAAATGGGAAAAAAGTATTAGCACCAAAAGAGAAATTGTTGATACAAACAATATTGAAGACGTAGTAAGTATTATGACCGGAATAAAAGTACAAACTATAGCCTCAAAAGAGAAAAAGGTTTTATCAAAAATGTCTGATAAAATTAATAAAACGATTATTGGACAAAATGAAGCAGTTGAAAAGGTTGTTAATTCTATTAGAAGAAATAGAGCGGGACTAAAAGATCCAAATAAACCAATTGGATCATTTATTTTTATTGGTCCAACTGGTGTTGGTAAAACTCAATTAACCAAGTCTCTTTCACTAGAGATGTTTGATTCTGAAGATGCTTTAATTAGAATAGACATGAGTGAATACATGGAAAAATTTGCAATATCAAGACTTATAGGTGCCCCTCCTGGATACATAGGCTATGAAGAAGGAGGCCAACTGACTGAAAGAGTAAGAAGAAAACCATATTCTGTAGTATTATTAGATGAAATTGAGAAGGCACATCCAGATATTTCTAATTTATTATTACAAATTTTAGATGAAGGTCACATTACTGATAGTTTAGGAAGAAATATTGATTTTAGAAATACCATTATAATAATGACATCAAATATTGGATCTAGACAACTTAAAGATTTTGGTAATGGTATAGGATTTAATACTAATGCTAAAAAAGACAACTTTGATAATGAGACTAAAACTATAATTGAAAAAGCTCTTAAGAAACAATTTAGTCCTGAATTTTTAAATAGAATTGATGAAACTATACTTTTTAAAACATTAAATAAGGATAATATTTTAAAAATTGTTGACTTAGAAGTTAATCATATTATTGATAGAATCGGTAAACTTGGATATACAGCTAAAATTTCTAAAGATGCAAGAGTTTTTATAGCAGACGAAGGATATGATAAAAAAAATGGTGTAAGACCTCTTAAAAGAGCAATTCAGAGATTATTTGAAGATCCTATCTCACAACTAATTATTGATTCATTAATTGAAAAAGGTGAAACTATTAATGTTAGACTTTCAAAAGATAAAAAATCTCTAAAGTTTAATAAAAAGAAATAAGATTAGTTAATGTTTTTTTGACTTAGCGCACTTATATATAAATAATGTCTATTTACAAAAGAATTATAAATTTTACTTCCCTTTACTGAGGCAAACGAACCTAATACCCTTTTTAAAAAGGGAGATTTAATTGATCCTATTATACTTAATCTATCATTAGTCATTAGTTCTGAAGCTTTAATAATATTTTGAGTAATATCTGTATGATTAATTAATTTAAGAGAATTATTAGAAAGCTCTTTAAGTTGAATCTCTAAATTCTTAGCAATAATTAAATCACAATAAAGAAAATGACCGCCAGGCTTTAAAACTCTAGAAACTTCATTAATAAAATTAGATAATGATGGATAACAATGAGATGACTCAATATTAATAACAGCGTCAAAATAATTATCTTTAAATGGAATGTTTTCAGAATCACCAATTACAAAATTTAAATTTTCAATATTATAAGAATCATTACATAAGTTAATAGCTTTAGAAGATATATCAATTCCAGTAATACTATTAGGCATTAGATAACGTGCAATATACGAAGCTCCTCCTCCTCTACCTGAACCAACTTCTAAAACTTTTAATCCTTTTAAAGATATTTGTGTAGAAACATGATGATATAAATGTATTGGAAATCTTTCTTTTTCATCTAAAGAATTTAAATCAGGATTGAAGTCTTTTTTAAAATACCCATAATTCATAAATTTAAAATCATCATTTTTAAATTTACTTGATATAAAATTATACCAAATTTTCCAAGAGTATTTTTTAAGTCTAGGAAATAAATTGATTATAAAAAATAGAATTTTATAAAACAAAATATTTATTCGGGAGATTTAAGATAATTAGCCATTGACTCTTCACTCATACCCATATAAGAAAATCCACCATCATGAAATAAATTTTGCATAGTAACTTTCTTAGTATAATCAGAAAATAATGATATGGTATATGATGCACACTCATCTGCTGTAGCATTACCTAATGGAGCTAAATCATCAGAAAATCTATAAAACACGTCAAAGCCCTTAACTCCACTTCCAGCAGTAGTATCTGTTGGAGATTGTGATATTGTATTTACCCTAACTTTTCTTCTAACTCCATAATGATAACCAAAACTTCTAGCTATGGATTCTAAAACAGCTTTATTATCTGCCATATCGTTATATGTATGAAAAACTCTTTGCGCAGCTATATAAGATAATCCAACAATAGACCCCCATTCATTCATAGCATCTAAATTCCATGCAGATTGCATTACCTTATGAAATGATAATGCTGAAACATCAAAACCTTTCATTGTGTAGTCATAATTTTGTTCAAAATAAGGATTACCCTTTCTTACATTTACTGACATTCCAATAGAATGAAGAACAAAATCAATTTTACCACCAAGTTCTTTCATTGCTTCAGTAAACAAATTATTTAAATCATCCATGTTAGTTGCATCAGCAGCAATGACTTTAGAATTTGTCTGTTTTGCCAATACATCAATAGTACCCATTCTTAATGCAATCGGCGCATTAGTTAAAACAAATTTAGCACCTTCATTATGAGCATGTTCTGCAACTTTCCATGCAATTGATTTATTATCAAGTGCTCCAAAAATTATCCCTCTTTTCCCTTTTAATAAATTATTATTCATATATCAATTTTTTACAAATATATAATTATTGATTTAACAATTCCTTTGCATTAGTAATTGCAGCTTCAGAAATTGTTTTACCACTTAATAATTTTGCAATTTCAAGTATTCTTTCACTTTTATTTAATAATTTAATTTCTGTATTAGTTTCGTCATTATCTATAATTTTAGAAACCTTTAGATGATCATTAGATTTAGATGCAATTTGAGGAAGATGAGTAACAGAAATTAATTGAGTTTTCTTACTTATTTCTAACATCAAATCTCCCATATAACTTGCTATTTTTCCAGATACACCTGTATCAATTTCATCAAAAATTAGTGTTTCAATTCCATCATAAGTTGATACTTTATATTTTAATGCTAGCATTAATCTTGAAATTTCTCCACCCGATGCAACTTTATCAATGTCTTGAACAGTAATACCATGATTAGAACTAAATTGAAATTTAATATTATCAATACCATTTTTACTAATAGTATCACTTTCTGTAATACAAATTTTAAATTCTGCGTGGGGCATTGCTAGAGAATTTAAAAGGATTTTAATTTCTTTTTCAAATTTAGGAACAACTTCAAGTCTAGAATTAGTAAGTGCTTTAGCAGAAATCTTTAATAAATTATAGCTTTTATCAATCTTATCTAAAATTTTTGTTTTCTCAATTTCAAAATTCTCATATAAATTTATATTTTTTTTAATAGAGTTCCTAAATTCAAACAGATTTTCAATAGTATTAACTTTATGTTTACTTAAAATATTATTAATGATATTTAGTCTATTAGACAAGCTATCTAAATCATTATTATTTTCACTTAAATTATCAATTATATTTTTTAAGTCTGAAGAGATATCAATTAAATCAATAAGATTTGCATTAATTCTTGAATTAAGATCTTTAAATTTCTCAAATTTTGATAAGATTTTTTTTACTTGATTTAAATTATCTATAATTAAATTTTCATCAGATAGTAATGAATATGAGGTATGAGAAATCTCAGATATCTCATGTATATTTTGAAGTGTGTTTATCTTATTTTCTAAATCTTCTAATTCATTTATTTGAATATCAGCATTATTAATTTCCTCATAATGAAACTTAAGTAGATTATAGTCATCTGTATTTAAAACATTTTGTTTATTAAAATTCTTTTGATCATTTAAAATTGACATATACGAATCAAATAAATTATTATGATTTAACCTAAGGTCAGTATTATTTGCTATCTTATCAATTATTAATAATTGCTTATCTGGAGTTTTAATAAGTAAATTTTCATGTTGAGCATGTATTTCAATTATTAGGGCACTAAATTCTGATAATAATGATATTGAAACTGGAGTATCATTAATAAAAGCTCGATTTTTCCCATTTATATTGATTTCTCTTCTAAGAATGGTGTTTTCGTCGAAATCTAAATTATTATCAATAAAATAAGATTCTATATTTTTTGAAATTATAAATTCTGCTTCAATAACACATTTCTTGTTATTAAAATTTGATTTATCAAGTCGCTTACCAAGTAAAATTGAAATGGCATCTAAAATAATTGATTTTCCTGAACCTGTATCTCCAGAAATAACTGTAAATCCTTTAGAAAAATTAATATTTAAATTATTAATTAAAGCATAATTATTAATTTTTAAATTGTGAAGCATTTATTTTTCTTGATTAGAATTGAGGATTTTTTGATATTTACTTGAATTTGTTGGATCAATCTCGACTAGAGTTTTAACAATTCTTGCCTGTTCATTTGGAAAAGCTTCAGAATAAATCTTTACAATCTCATCAGATTTAGCATCAAAAAATAATTTCAATAAAAATGATGAGGGATTCTCTCTATAAATATCCTTTAATGATTCTAGAGCCTCTGTTATCTCAAATCTAGCATCATCTGGCTCTTCAGCTAGCTTGTCAAGACCCAATCGATGATAAGCATATAAACACCTTTGAAATGCTGTATAACGTGGATCTGCAAGATCGTATGCTAGCCAATATCTATTTCTATCACTTTCAAAAGCCCTCCATCCCTTTTCTGAAACATTTTGTGCATTATTAACAATTTTCTGTGATACTCCAAAATATTGCATCCCACCATCTTCAGAAAATGTTGAGAAATCTAATCCTAAAATTATATTAACATAAAATGCAATAACTGATGTTAAATTAGATAAATGAGTATTAACTGTAAATTCTAAAGGTTGGAATTCTTGATAGTTAAATTTAAAATTTTGATCTTGATAATTAAATAATGTAGATTGGTATGAAGTTCCAAAAATAGGCCTCTTACTTTGAATTTGAAGTGTACCTTCAAAAACATCATTAGAAATCATTTTACTAATATTAATCATTATTGAACATTCAATTCTCTCTTCATTTTCAATTTTAGTATCGGACCATTTTGTATTGTTAACAAACTCATAAAGAGATTTTTGAAGAGAATTAAATATTTGCTTATCGCTAGTCTGAATTTGATTAGAGTTTACAATAACGTTACAGATTAATTCTTGAGAAAACGAATATGTAGATATAAATAAAAAAAATAATAATAAATTTATTTTCATTTTCTTAATTTTAATATTTTATCAAAGATATCTTTTGCCACATCATCTTTACTCTTAGTTTCATATAATTCAATATTATTTTTAGAATCAATTATAGTGATTTTATTAGTGTTAAAAGAAAACCCAGCTCCTTTATCATTAAGAGAATTTAAAACTATTAAATCCAATTTTTTATTTTTTAATTTAGTTTTAGCATTTTCAATTTCATTATTAGTTTCTAATGCAAAGCCTACAATGTACTGAGATTTTTTTTTATTTAAAGATATTTGAGACAGAATATCAATTGTTGGTTCTAATTTTAAATCAATATTAACTTGACTTTTTTTAACTTTATTTTTAGCAGTAATAGTAGGCTTAAAATCTGAAACTGCTGCCGCAAAAATCCCAATATCCATCTCATTAAATTTATCTATTACAACTGAAAGCATATCAGCTGCAGATATAATATCAACAATTTCAATATTAGAATGTTTAATTTCATAATTACAAGGACCAATTACTAATACAACATTTGCTCCTAAACTTGCGGCACAATTAGCAAGCGAAACACCCATTTTTCCTGTAGAATGATTAGTTAAATATCTTACTTTATCAATATGCTCGTAAGTGGGTCCAGCAGTAATTAATATTGAAACACCTTTAAAAGGTGATTTATTTATAATATCTTCATTTATAAAACTTATGATATCTTCAGGGTTTTTCATTCTTCCCTCCCCTATTAAACCACTTGCTAATTCACCAAAATCTGGTGGAATTAAAATATTAGAATAAGATTGAAGTTTATTAATATTTGTTAATGTAGATTGATGTTTATACATATCTAAATCCATAGCTGGAGCGAAATACACTGGACATTCAATTGATAAATAAGTTGCTAGCAAGATATTACTACAATCCCCATTAACCATTTTAGATAATGTTTTAGCTGTAGCAGGTGCAATAATCATTATATCTGCCCATAATGCTAAATCAACATGACTATTCCAGGTATTATCCTCATTAATCATTTCAGAATATACTGGATTATCAGATAAAGTTGATAATGTTAAAGGAGTAACAAAATCTATAGAACTTGGTGTTTGAATAACCTGAACATTAGCTCCAGATTTTTTTAGTAATCTAACAAGATTTGCTGATTTATATGCAGCAATACTTGCTGAAATACCTAAAATAACATTCTTATTATTTAGCATGATATGCTAGTTATTCATCTTTATTATCTTCTTCCTTTTCTATTTCTCGCATATAGATTTCATCTTTAAGTAATTCTTGCATAGCAATAGCCCAAGGCTTTGGAAGACTTTCATAAAATTTAGAAACAGCTATTTGCTCTTGATTTTCAAAAACTTCATCAAGCTGTTCTTGATCGAGTGCAAATTCTTCTAATTTTGAAAGTAGTTCTTCTTTCATCTTCTCATTAATTTGTTTACTTCTATTAGCTAGAACAGAAACAGCTTTAAATATGTTTCCTGTTTTATCAGTTAAGTCATTAACTTCTCTTGTAATAGTAGATTTTTCTGCTCCTGTCTTTTTAAATTTCATTTTTTGTTAGTTTTAATTCTTCAATTGTTTTTAATGTATTACTATAAATTTCTTTAACACTATTATCATAAATACTTTTTGGATAGTTATCAATAAACTGTTTATAGGATTCAATGGTTTTGTATAATCTATCTTCTTTTTTAGAGAATATGCTATTAATTGCTAAAAAATATGATGATTCAAGTATTATAAAATATATTTCCTCTCTATTTTTAATACTAGGATAATCAATTAAAACATTATCCAAAGCTATTATTGCTGCTCTATAATTTTCTGTAGTATAATACTGTTTTGCATTTGCAAAAGATTTATTAGATAAATTAATTCTTAATTCATCCATTAGCTTATTACAACTATTAATACTGTCACTTTGAGGATATTTATCAATAAATTCTTGAAACATTGAAATAGCTTTTATAGTATTTGTAGCGTCTAATGAGTATTCAGGAGCCTCTTGATAATGACAGTATGCAATCATAAATTTACTCTCTTCAGAATGTGAACTTCTGGGGTAATTAATAATATATTGATTAAATAAATATGAAGCCATAAGGAAATCTCCAATAGAATAGTGAGTATATGCATAGTAGTATGCAAGTTCTTCAGCACGTTTAGTTCCTCTAAATACAGGTCTCAATTCAGTAAATAAAGGAAGAGCTCTGTTAAAATCAGTATTATTATAATATTTTACTGCTTGATTGTATTTAAAATTAACATCATCACTTTTTAATATTTTTTGATAATTACTACAAGAGAATAAAGTAGTTAATAATAAGAGATAAATAAAAAAGTGTTTCATAGATAATGATTTTTGACAAAGGTAAATTCAATAATTGGATATTCCTAAATTATTTTTATATCTAGAAAACTAAAAAAATACTTAATTATTGTTGAATACTATTTGTTATTTTAGTTGATGTTGGAGAAGTAGTTGAATAAAAGTAGTTTATTAACTTACCGTCTTTGCCAACAAGATATTTTTGAAAATTCCATTTTACTGATGAATTAGAATTTCCATTTAGTTTTTTAGACGTTAACCATTTAAATATAGAATGTTGATTTTTTCCCTTAACATTAACTTTTTCGGAAAGTAAAAAAGATATACCATAATTTTTTTCACAAAAGTTCTTAATTTCTGACTCATTTTTAGGTTCTTGACCACCAAATTGATTACATGGGACTCCGATTAAAACTAAATCGTCTTTATATAATTGATATAGCTCTTCTAAAGCTTTATACTGCGGTGTAAACCCGCAATTTGAAGCAACATTAACAATGAGAACATATTTGCCTTTAAACTCATTAAAATCAATTAAATCACCATTAATTGAATTAATTTTTAAATCATAAAATGATTCTTGAGCTGTTAAATTTATTGAAGAAAAAAAAATCATGATTTGTAGTATTTTAAAATAATTCATTTATTTAAATTTAATTTAAGTTGATTAAGCAAATTGCTGCTGATAGATGTTAATGGTAAACGTAAATTATTTTTACATATTTTTAACAAAAATAATAGTGCTTTAATTCCTGAAGGATTACCCTCAGAATAAAGAAAATGATAATATTTAAATAAATTATCATGTATTTTATTTGCTTCGGCTTTATTATTGGCCAAACCAAAATTTACCATTTTAGAAAACTCCTTAGGATTAGATTGTCCAATAACTGAGATAACTCCTTTTGCTCCCAAATAAATCATTTTTAATGTTAGAGCATCATCTCCTGATAAAACATTAAAATTAATAGGTTTATCTTTTATAATTTTTGTTATTTGATCAATATCACCTGAGGCTTCTTTAACAGCAATAATATTATTAAAATCATGAGCTAATCTTAAAGTAGTATCACTAGACATATTTACACCTGTTCTTGAAGGAACATTATATAAAATAATAGGCAAAGGTGATATTTTAGAGATTTCTTTGTAATGGTTATACAAACCATCCTGAGAGGGCTTATTATAATATGGAGTTACAGATAAAATAGCACAAAAATTTGAAAGATCAGTATTTAAAATTTCGTTCTTAACATTGAGAGTATTATTACCACCAATACCTATCACCAAAGGCACTCTTTTTGAATTAATCTTTACTACAAAATCTATAATTTCTTTTTTTTCTATATTTGATATGCTAGTAACTTCAGCAGTAGTACCTAACAGAACTAAAAAATCAATTCCACCTTCAATAACGTGTTCAATAAGCTTCTGTAGAGAATTATAGTCAATTGAAGAATCATTATTAAATGGAGTAATAAGTGCAACACCCGTACCAGTAATATTTGACATACTATTTATTTATGAGTTTTAAATAATGTTTAATTTCAGACATAAGCTTTATTAAAGATCTATCCTTTTTTAAAGATATCATAAGATCATAAATCTCATAGCCATCTTCATGTTGACCGATCTTAAAACGAGCTATTGAACTAGCAACAAGATATTTTATAGGTATACACTCACTGTTACATAAGTTTATTAAAATATCATATTCTTTTTTTATGAAATTATCTATTATATAATTCTGTGGTTTATTATACCAGTTAAGATCTTTGAGGTAAAAAAAATCATACTGAAGTTTTGGTGTATGACAATAAGATAATTTTTTAGAATTAACATATCCTAGCGCTTTTACATCTTTTTTAAGATCAAAAAAATAAGATACAAAAGGTTGAATTTCTTTGATTTGAGATTCAGTTGTTGCATCGTAAAGAATACCTATTGATTTAGCATTTTCAAGATTACATACTTCTTTTGTGCGTTTATTAGATTTTAATTGATTTTGAAAGACAATTTGACCAATTTTTATTTTAAAATCTTCAATATAACTCATTAATTTATAATATCTAGAAATTGATTAATATCTATAACTTTTATACCTAAGGTAATTGCTTTTTTCAGTTTACTAGGACCAACGTTTTCACCAGCTAAAACAAAAGTAGTCTTTTTAGAAATACTAGATATGTTTTTTCCATTATGTTCTTCAACAATACTTTTTAACTCTTCACGACTATATTCAATAAATTTACCAGAAATTACAATATTCATTGATTCTAACTTACTAGATTTTGATTGATTAATATAAGAAAATTGAAGGCCAAAATTAACTAAGTCATTAATTAAATTAACATTAGATATACTACCAAAAAAATTAATAATACTATGGGCAATCCTTTCACCTATTTCATCAACATCAATTAAATCATCATAAGTTGCATTTATTAGATTATTAATATTTTTAAAATTTTTACATAATATGATTGATACTGTTTCACCAACATGTCTAATTCCTAATCCAAATAAAACCTTTTCAAAAGGAATTTTCTTTGAATTTTCAAGACCAGTAATGATATTTGATGACCATTTTTTTCCATCTTTTTTTAAAGGCAATAAATCATCATATTTAAGCAGGTATAAATCAGATATTATCTTTATTTTATTACTATTAAAAAGTAAATCAATAGTTTCTGGACCTAATCCATCTATATTAAGAGCTTTCTTAGAAATAAAATGTTCAAATCTCCCCTTTATCTGAGGAGGACACTTTAATTGGTTTAAGCAATAATGTTTAGCATCATCATCAATTCTTTGAAGCGGATCATTACACTCAGGACAGTATGCTATAAAGTTAATTGGAATTGAAAACAAGTCCCTATCCTTTAAAAAAACTGAAGTTATTTTGGGTATAATCTCACCACCTTTTTCAATAAAAACACTATCATTTATTCTAATATCAAGTCTATTAATCTGATCAGCATTGTGTAAAGAAGCTCTCTTAACAATAGTTCCCGCAAGCTGAATAGGTTTTAAATTTGCAACCGGAGTAATTGCACCAGTTCTTCCAACTTGATAATCTATACTAATCAATTTTGTCTTAGCTTGTTCAGCCTTAAATTTATAAGAAATTGCCCATCTAGGAGATTTTGCAGTAAATCCAAGTTTATCTTGAGTATTTAAATTATTAATCTTAATAACTATTCCATCAATTTCATAAGGGAGATTATGTCTTTCTATTTCCCATTTCTGAATATAATTAGTTACCTCATTAATATTATTACATTTAGTAGTCTCATTAGGAATTTTAAATCCCCAATCCTTAGCAATCTGTAAATTATCATAGTGATTATCTGAAGGCAAATTCTCACCAAGTAAATGATATAAATAACAATCTAAAGGTCTTTTAGATACTTCCAAAGAATTAAGCATTTTTAATGATCCAGATGCTGTGTTTCTAGGATTAGAAAAAGGCTCAAAATTATTTTCAAGTCTTTGTTTATTAAGTTTATTAAATCCAGCAATAGGCAAAAAAATTTCTCCTCTAATTTCAAATTTATTTGGATAATTTCCAAAAAGTTCTAATGGAATACTCTTTATAGTTCTAACATTAGAAATCACATTATCACCACTTGACCCATCACCTCTAGTTATTGCTTTTTTTAATGATCCATTTTCATAAATTAAACTAATTGAAACACCATCATATTTAAGTTCACATATATATTCATAATCGTGATTAATAAACTTTTTAACTCTTTTATCAAAATCAAATAAATCTTCATTAGAATAGGTATTTCCTAGAGATAACATTGGGTATGAATGCTTAACAGATTCAAAGCCTTCAATTAAACTACCCCCAACCCTTTGAGAAGGAGAATTAGCATCAAAATATTCTGGGTTTTTAGTTTCTAAATCTTTAAGTTTAAGTAATAAGGCATCAAATTCATAGTCAGATATTAGTGGATTATCAAGTACATAATAAGCATGATTATGATGCTCTAATTCTTTTCTAAGTAAAGCTATGCTTTGATATTCATTCATTTATTTTTGATAAGGTAGGTGAGAATCATGTAAAATGATTCTTAATATTCCATCGTCATCCTTTTTAAAAACAAAAGAAAACTCAACTTTTAATTCAACATCGTCTTTTGTGAAATAATAATTACCCATAGCAGTAGCAATATTTTGAAAGAGTTGAATACCTGAATTTTCCCATCTTATTTTAGTCCATGGTTTCAAAGCAAAACCACTGTCCTCTGAGAAATTATCATTATTTCCAATAAAATATGAAAGAGCTGATTCTTTAGTATTACGAAATTGAATATCACTAACTAATGTAGGTTTAAATAAAACATCACATAAATTGTAAGAATAAAGGTCATCAATAAAATCATTGGCACAACTTATATAATCTTTATTATTTTGATACTTTGATACTATTAATAATAAACCTTCAGACCAATTATTTTGAATTCTTTCAACTTCTTCTTTTTTTATCATATTTTAAAGAATATTAAGATTTATCAAAAATAATTATTTCTTAATTGCTTTTATCATTCTTTCCTTACCATTTATATCTTTTTTCAACTCTATATTAACAAATTGAAATTCTTTTAAAATATTAATAATTTCTTTAGCAAAACATTCGTTAATTTCAAAAAATAAGTACCCTGAATTAGTTAGAAATTTATTAGCTAAATAAATAATTCTTTTATAATAAATTAATGGCTCAGTATCATCAACAAACAATGCTAAATGCGGTTCATAGTCTAAAACATTTTTAGACATATGTTTTTTTTCATTATTTAAAACATAAGGGGGGTTACTAACTATAATATTATATTTCATTTGTGGATTATATTTAAAAATATCATCACAAATGAAATCAATATTAACATTATGTAAGTCAGCATTAAATTGAGCAATATCTAGAGCGTCTTTTGAAACATCTAAAGCAGAAATAAAAGCATCTGAATTGTATCCAAGTGATATCGCAATACATCCAGATCCCGTTCCAATATCTAATACTGATGCAAATTTATGTTCTAGTATCCATTTAACTAACTCTTCAGTCTCACCTCTTGGAATTAAGGTTGATTTATCGACTTTAATTTTAAGATCATAAAAATATGTTTCTCCTAGAATATATTGTATTGGCATATGATTTTTTAACTCAATAACAATCTTCTTTAAAAAATTTATTTGTTTGTTATTTAAAACAAAATCATTATTAAGAATACAGTCAGATTTATTAAATCCAAGCATATGTTCAATAGAAATATATGCAATTGAAATAATTTCTCTTCTAGAAAAACCATCTAAACTACTAATAAAATAAGGTATTATATTACCTAAAATTTGCATTGTACAAATATATAAATAGCTATTTTTGATTTATGAAAAATCATGAGTATTTTATGACTAAGTGTATAGAATTAGCTAAAATAGGAAATGGCGATGTTTCTCCAAATCCTATGGTTGGTTCTATTATTGTTTTTGATAATAAAATTATAGGATCAGGTTATCATAAATCTTATGGTCATGATCATGCAGAAGTGAATGCAATAAATAATGTTAAAGATAAAACATTATTAAGTAAATCTATACTTTATGTTAATCTTGAGCCTTGTTCTCATTTTGGAAAAACTCCACCATGTGCAGATCTTATTATTAAAAATAAAATTCCTAAGGTTGTTATAGGTTGCATAGACCCAAATTCTAAAGTATCTGGCAAAGGAATCAAGAAACTTAAAGATAACTCGGTAGATGTAACCTATGGAGTTCTAGATAATGAATGTCAAGAGCTTAATAAGAGATTTTTCACATTTAATAAACTTAAAAGACCATATATAATTTTAAAATGGGCTAAGAGCTCAGATAATTTTATTGCTCCCCACAATCAAAACGAACCATTTTGGATGACTTCTAAAAAATCAAAAAAAACTGTTCATAAATGGAGATCTCAGGAAGATGCAATATTAGTTGGTACTCAAACAGTAATTATTGATAATCCAAGATTAAATGTCCGACTAGTAAGTGGCAAAAATCCAATAAGAATAGTTATTGATAGAAAATTAAATTTATCCAAAGAATTAGAAGTTTTTAATAATGATATAAAAACAATTATTCTTAATGAGATTAAATCATTTTCATCTGAAAAAAATGACTATGTGAAGATTGACTTTAACGATTTAATTAATCAATTATTAGATAAATTATATGAATTAAATATCATATCTATTATTGTTGAAGGTGGTGCATTTACCATAAATCAATTTATTAATGAGAATGCTTATGATGAGATTAGAATATTCACAACAACAAAAATTTTAAAAAATGGAGTTAAATCTCCAATTACACCTAAAATAAAAAAAATATATTCAAATAATGATGATGGCGACTTACTAGATGTATATAAAAAATGATATATATTGCAATAACAATATTTCTCTTTAATATTTTAGTTGTTTTTTTTAAGCTATTTGAAAAATATAATATTAATAATTTACAAGCTTTAGTAGCAAATTATTTTATTTCTGCATGTCTAGCATTCTATTTTATAGAAGATAACATAAATATTAAAAATATTATAAAATCAGATTGGCTTATACATGCAGTTTTAATTGGAATATTATTTATCACTATTTTTAATATATATGCATTTTGCATACAAAAAGTTGGAATTACAATAACATCAGTAATTAATAAGATGTCTTTTATAATACCAGTAATTGCATCTACAATACTTTATAAAAATGAATTTTTTTCATTTTATATATTAATAGGAATAACATTAGCATTAATAGGAATTTACTTATCCTCTACAAGTTCGTCTTCATTTAAATTTAATAAAAAATATCTTTGGTTAATAGCTATTATTTTCTTTGGACAAGGGATCGTAGATATAATACTAAATGACTCAAAATTTCATATTAATGACAATGAAACAATGTTATTTTTTCTAATATTATTTATCTGCGCTAGTTTCACAGGATTAATAATGTTAATATTTCAATATTTTTCTGGAAAAGTAAACATTCAATTTAAAAACTTCATCTGGGGATTAGTATTTGGAATTCCTAATTTCTACTCAATTTTATATTTTTTAAAAGCATTACAATCAAGTGAATTTATTAATAAATCTTATTTAATATTTCCTTTAACTAGCGTTGGAATTGTTGTTACAACATCAATAGTTGGAGTTCTAATTTATAAAGAATCATTATCAATTAGAAATATTTTTGGAATATTAATAGCTATAATGTCAATACTTATTATATCTCTTTAATGCTTTTTGACAACTCATATAATCAATTAAAATCTTCATCTATTGGAATATATAAGGAGAAAGGCTCAAAATTTATTTCATATGCCTTTACAGTAAAAAATGAAGATGATATTAAAAATCATTTAACTCAAATTAAAAAGAAAGAACATGGGGCAAGACATTTTTGCTATGCCTATGTTCTAAATCCAGATAAATCAATTGTCAAGATAAATGATGATGGCGAACCAGGTAGCACAGCCGGAAGACCTATTCTAGGTCAAATTAATTCAAATAACTTAACAAATGTCCTGATTGTTGTTGTGAGATATTTTGGTGGAATAAAACTAGGCATAAGTGGTCTTATTAGATCATATAAAAATGCTGCTATTTCCTGCATTGAGAATAATAAAATAGTTTCATTAGAAATTATGGAAATTTATAAAGTAAAATACAACTATAGTGAAATAGACTTTATCATGAGAAATATTAAAAAATATGAAGCAAAAATAATTTCTCAAGATAATAATCTAAGTTGTGAAATAACATATTCAATTTCAATGGATAGAGCAGATATATTAAAAAAGATATTTATTGATAATCATAAAATTAAAGTAGAATTTATAAAAACAATTAAATGAAAATTTTAAAAAAATTATGTAGTATACATTCTCCATCAGGAGAAGAATATAGTATTAGTAAATACATATTAGAATATATAAATACCAATATGCATTCATGGAAAACACAACCTATGATTCATTATGGTGAAGGTTTTCAAGATTCTATTGTTTTAAGCTTTGGTAATCCAAGAGTAGCTATTTATGCACATATGGATAGTATTGGTTTCACTGTAAAATATAATAATGAAATAGTTAAAATTGGCGGCCCTGTTACAAATGAAGACATTGTTTTAATTGGCCAAGATAATCTTGGAAAGATTGAAGGAAAATTAATTAAAAAAGATAAAAAGATATTTATTGATTTTGAAAGGACTATTGATAGAGGAACTTCTTTAACATTTAAAACAAACTTTAGAGAAACTGAGAATTATATTCAATCTTCTTACCTAGACAATAGATTAGGAGTTTGGAATGCTTTAAAAGTTGCAGAAACATTAGATGATGGAATAATTGTATTTTCTTCATGGGAAGAACATGGTGGAGGATCAGTTGGATTTTTAACTAATTTTATTTTTAATAAATATAAAATTTACAAAGCTTTAATATCAGATATTACTTGGATTACTGAGGGAGTAAAAGAGGGAAAGGGAGTAGTTATATCATTAAGAGATAGTGGTATTCCTCGCAGAAGTTATGTTAATGAAATTATTTCTATTGCTAAGAACTCAGATATTCCATATCAATTAGAGGTTGAATCTTCAGGAGGAAGTGATGGAAATGAAATTCAGAATAGCCCCTATCCTATTGATTGGTGTTTTATTGGAGCTGCAGAGCAAAATGTACACAGTCCAGATGAAAAAGTACATAAAAAAGATATTAAAGCAATGGTGAGCTTATATAAGCTTTTAATGGAAAGGCTTTAGTATTATTTAAAAACAATATCTAATACGCTACCATTAAAAGTTAGTGTATCAACAAAAGATGACAAAGTAGTATTGTATTTATAGACTTTACCTAAATTATTTAAATCATTCATATAAAGAATATCTGAATATGCATTTGTTGAATCATTTACAATATATTGCTCAGAATTTATAGCTAAAACATCAGTATCTATTGATATAATAGAATTAATATTGGTAATTGAAGTATTAGTTCTATAAACTCCACTTTCTGCAGAAAAATAATAATTATTTCCAGAATAATTTTCAAGAAGATTTTTAGCGTTATAGATAGATGGCAAGTCTTTAGAAAAACTAATGGTTAAATCACTAGGATATATACTATAAAATGAAGATTCAGTATTAGCATTTGGATTATTAGGGTCATAGACTCCTGAACATAAAACTGTAACATTTCCAGAAGAAACTGCAGAATTAGGATTCTTTCCAATTGTAAGGTTTCCAGAAAAATCTGC
Organism: uncultured Weeksellaceae bacterium; assembly: GCA_964397025.1. Classification (GTDB taxonomy): domain Bacteria; phylum Bacteroidota; class Bacteroidia; order Flavobacteriales; family BACL11. Next base: position 982 of record CAYNGO010000024.1, on the reverse strand, counting down.
TAAAGAAATTAAATCATCTTCATAGGTAACTGTAACTAAAGTACTATCGTATAGTTGATCATTACCACCGTTGAGTATAAATGATTTATCAATTTTATTAATTATAAAACTTGGAGATGTATTGATGCCAGTTTCAATCTCAGAAGTGATCTTGTAAATATTTAAATCTATCAATTTAACAAGAGATTCATCCTTATCACAAACTAATGCACGATTTTTTGGAATTACAGCACATCCTGAAGCATTAGTAAAACCTCCAACCTGACCTAAAATTTCTAATGTATTTATATCAGTTGCATAAAAATCTGTTCCAATGATATATAATTTATTTCCATAAACTAAAAGGCTTTTAGGAGTTTGAATCATTGAACCATTAACTGTTTTAAAAGCTTGATTCTCTATTTCTGAAGTATTCTTTTTTATAAAACTTAAACCGTTATCAGTTAAAACATATGTTCCCTTTCCATAATTATTAGGGAAATTAATAGAGTTAGGTTCCTTTTCACATGATACAAATAAAATTGAAAAAATGAAAAATATTCTTATTAAGTACATATTATTATTTTATACAAATATAGTAATGATATTAATTATCAGCTTTAACATTTTCTTAAATGAATTAAAACATTAGATTGTAGAAACAAGTAACCAACCTAATATAAAATTAGTTTCTTATTAATTATACCATTTTGTGTTTCTATTTCTAAGAAGTAAATAGATTTCTCAAAATTAGAAAGATTAATTTGTTTGGTGTACTCGCCTATATATTCAATTAAATTTTCATTATAAACAACCCCACCTAAAAGATTTATTATACTTAAATTAATAGTTTGAATCTCGTTACTATTAAATGAAATATTAAATACATCTCTTGAAGGATTAGGATAAACATTTAAATGAGATATTGATGTTCCACCACCAAGTCTAATTGTTGGTTGAGTCCAAAACATTGGAGGAGTCCACCAAGAACGATATGAAGTAA
>CAYNGO010000023.1:0-22087 GCA_964397025.1 uncultured Weeksellaceae bacterium | reverse complement strand
CTTTTTGCTAAATTTCTTGGTTGATCTACATTACAATTTCTCATTAAAGCAATATGATATGAAAGAAGTTGAAGAGGAATAATTGTCAGCAATGGAGCAACCTCTCTAAAACATTTTGGAATTTCAATACAATAATCAGCTATTTCTTTAACTTCAGTATCACCCTCAGTCACTATTGCTATTAACCTACCTCCTCTAGCTTTAACCTCTTGAATATTACTTACAACCTTCTCGTAATTATCTTTACGAGTTGCAATTACAACAATCGGCATTTCCTCATCAATTAAGGCAATAGGACCATGCTTCATTTCTGCAGCTGGATACCCTTCAGCGTGGATATATGATATTTCTTTTAGCTTTAAGGCTCCCTCTAAAGCAACTGGAAAATTAGAACCTCTTCCTAAATAAAGAAAATTAGTAGCATCTTTAAATACATTTGCAATGTCCTTAATACTATCATTAAGATTTAATAGTTTTTCAATCTTTTTAGGAACTCCCAAAAGCTCTTTAATTAAAAAATTATAATTTTCTCTATCTACTGTCTTTTTCAATTGAGACAACCTTAGTGCTAACATGATCAAAACAGTAACCTGAGTTGTAAAAGCTTTTGTAGATGCAACACCAATTTCCGGACCAGCATGAGTGTAAGTTCCTCCAGATGTCACTCTTGTTATTGATGAACCCACAACATTACATATACCTAAAGTTAATGCCCCATGTTTTTTAGCTATATCTAAAGCCGCTAAGGTATCTGCAGTTTCTCCAGATTGAGAAATTGCTATTACAATATCTTTATTTGTTACAATAGGATTTTTATATCTGAATTCAGAAGCATACTCAACTTCAACATTTATTCTTGCTAAATCTTCTATAAGATATTCTCCTATTAATCCTGCGTGCCAAGAGGTTCCACAAGCAATAATAATTATCCTATCAGCTACCAAAATACGAGATTCATGTTCTTTGAGTCCGCCTAAAACAATATCATTTGTTTTAGGGTGAATTCTACCCCGCATAGTATCAATAATACTTTTTGGTTGTTCATAAATTTCTTTTAACATGAAATGATCAAAACCTCCTTTTTCAATAGACTCTAAACTCTGTTCAAGTTTTTGAATATATGGACTCTTTTTTTTGTTTGAAATAGTCTTTATTACAACATCATCATTCTTATTTAATTTAGCAACCTCTCCATCATTTAGATATATGACTTTATCAGTGTATTCTATTATTGGAGAGGCATCAGAGGCAACAAAATATTCATTATTACCTATACCAATCACTAAAGGAGATCCTTTTCTGGCAGCATAGAATTGATCTGGATTACCTTCCTCTAACACTACAATAGCATAAGCACCTACTACTTCATTTAAAGCGATTCTAATTGCTTTAAATAATGAGTTATTATCATCACTGTCCCATTTAGGGTCATTATCTATTCTACTATTTCCATTATTATATACATCTTCAATTAAATGCATAAGTACCTCTGAATCTGTATCACTTACAAAAACATGTCCCTTTTCTTCTAAAACTTTCTTAAGCGAAGAATAGTTCTCAATAATACCGTTGTGAATTAAAGAAAATTTAGAATTTGAAGATGAATGAGGATGAGAGTTTATTTGATTAGGAGGGCCATGAGTTGCCCAGCGTGTATGTCCAATACCAATTGACCCACTTGTATCACTATCTCCCACAAGTTCTAAAAGATCATTTACTTTTCCAGCTTGTTTATAGGTTATGATTTTCTTATCGTTAATCAATCCAACTCCAGCACTGTCATACCCTCTATATTCTAAACGCTGCAGCCCTTTGATTAAAATTGGGTAAGCTCTTCTGTTTCCGACATATGCAACAATTCCACACATTAATTTTTTATTTTAATTTAACAATAAATTAATTAAATTATTTCTTTAGTTCAGCTAAGTATTTATACTTACAATTCTGAATACAATATTGTTATCATCACTGAATTATTATTAATCAAAGTTCTGTTAGCGTTTATTGCTCCTCCAGATGACAACAAATATAAATCTTCAGTAAAAGTAGGGTCGTATAATAAATTATAAAAATATCTAGTGATGTTAAAAGTGTACTGATCATCATCTAAAGCTCCACCAAAATGTGTTATGCCTTCTGTTATGTAGTCAGAAAGAAAAATATTATTACCTGCGCTATCAACTCTTACTAAAGAAAGGTTTTCATGTGCAGGATAGTTTTCATCATTTTCAATATCAAAAGATAATGTAACCTTATTAATTGCCTTACCCTCTAGTGCATTTGCTAAAAGATGAGTGTTTTGTAAGACAAGCTTACTTTTAAATCCAGCCATAGACTGAACATAAGAAAAATCTGTATTTACAGACAGGCTAGTAAGTGGCTTATCATTAAAAAGATTAATTCGCGCTGTTTCTCCATCTAAAAGAAAATCTAGGGATAGTGAGTCATTAGAATCATTATGATAGTAGATAGAGAAATTTGAATTTGATCCAGAAGGATTAAGATAAATTATTGAGTTTAACATTGTAGAAGACTGACCTATTAAAAAAGAACCAAAATTTTCTTGGAATATCTCATTATCTAATAATAATCCATCATTACCCATATCTATAATTTGCTGGCCAATGCTATTATCTAAAATCATTTTTAAAGTTGGATTTGAAGATGTGTCGCTAGAAAGGGTGAAGGAATTTAGCAAATCAATTGTACTAGATTCACAAAAATCACTAGACGTTGACCAATGGTTAGAATAATATATTGAATCCTTATAAATTTTGGACTGACAATATGTGACATTTATATCATGAAACGAGCTAAAATCACCATAATATCCAGAGTATGAATAAGAAAAAACAACAGAATCAACAATAGGGTTATTACCTAAATCTATATTACTTTCAGAAAGAGATATCTGAGTCTGAAAACGCCCTGAATTTAAACCAAATACTGGGTCATTTATAGTTCCTAAAATCAAAGAAGAAGTTTCATCTGACCTTAGCGAGTCAACAGATTCTGTAAATAAAGTAAAACTAGAAAGCGAGTCGTTTTGACCGAAACTATCACTTAGTATTTCAATTCTATCTGAAGAAGGTTGAACTTCCAAACCAACAACATCTGTCTCTTTACAAGAAAACATAAGAAATGATATTAAGATTAGAATTGATATATCTCTGATTTTTATCATATTAAGCTTCAACTTCTTCTTCTTCATTTATAAAATCATCATAAAACTTTAAGTAAGATTTTTCGTAATCTTCATCGCCGGGATACTTTAAAAAAGGTTTTCTAGACTTCTCAATACAATTAATAAGATCTTTATTAATATTAGAGCTTGCTTGAATAACAGCATCAGAATAAGAGATTGCAAATTTATATAAGGTTTCTGCATCTAAACCCTTTAAAGGAGCAAGATCACTAGATTCTAAGTTTTCAAATAATAATTTATCAATAATTGTATCACTTAATTTTCCTTTATAACCATTATCAAAGACAGAATAAATAACTTTTGTATTTTCAAATAATGGATCTTCAGAATATAACTTTTTAATATACATAGGCACTAATGAGGTGAACCATCCTTGGCAATGAATAACATCAGGTGACCATCCTAATTTCCTAACAGTTTCTATTACACCTTTACAATAAAAAATCATTCTCTCATCATTATTTGTAAGCAAATCTCCATTAGAGTCATGAAACATTTGCCTTCTAGGAAAGAATTCTTCATTATCAATAAAATATACCTGCATTCTCTGCTGCTGAATTGACGCAACCTTAATTATAAGCTGATGATCAAAATCATCAATAATAAGATTCATTCCTGAAAGTCTAATAACCTCATGTAGCTGATGTCTTCTCTCATTTACGGTTCCAAACCTTGGTAAAAATATTCTTATATCTTTCCCATCCTCCTGCATTAACTGTGGTAATGCGCTACTTAAATCTCCCATACTTGATTGATCCATATATGGGAATATCTCCTGAGAAATATATAATATTTTTTTCTTTTCCATTATGCAAATAATTAGTTTACAAAAATATAAAAAAAAATATGGTAAATAAGGCATTTTGAATTAGTTTTGTAATGAAAAACATCCTATAAAACAGGCATATTAGTATGATAGTCTTTAAGAAAAAAGAAGAATTAGCAGATTATCTTTTATCCCAAAAAAATCACTCAATTGGTTTTGTTCCTACAATGGGCTCTCTACACCAGGGTCATATCTCTTTAATCACACAGAGTAAAAAAAAATGTAACATTACAGTTTGTAGCATATTTATAAATCCAACTCAATTTAACGATTTTGATGATTTTAAAAGATACCCAAAGAATACTGCTATTGATTTAAAGTTGCTAAAAACTGCTAACTGTGATATTGTTTACACTCCTTCATATGATGACCTGTATAAAGAAAATGAAAAAGCTAAAAATTATGAATTCAATGGTCTAGAAAATCATCTTGAAGGCAGGCATAGGCCTGGGCATTTTAATGGGGTTGCAACAATTGTTGAAAAACTTTTCAGAATAGTTAAACCAAATTATGCTTTTTTTGGAGAGAAAGACCTGCAACAACTTATGATAATCAAGTCACTTGTAAAGAACATCGGGATGAGTGTTGTGATTACTGGGTGTCCAACTAAAAGAGATAAAAATGGACTCGCCTTAAGTTCAAGAAACTCACAATTATCAAAAGAAGATTTATTATACAGTTCAATTATATACAAACAATTATTATTATGTAAAAAAAACTATTTAAACACCTCGATAATAGAATTGAAAAATAATATTACAAAGAATTTAACTAAATCAAAAAAGATTGAAATAGATTACTTTGAATTTATTGAATTAGTAACTCTTAAAGCTATAACAGTAATAAACAAAGAAACAAAATACGCTGCTTGTATCGCCGTTAAAATATCTGGAGTAAGACTAATTGATAACATAATTTTATAACTTTACATTTATAGAAATTTAAAGATGAAAATAATTAAACCTTTATTTTTTTTGAGTATTGGAATGCTATTAATGTTCTATGCTTTTAAAAATCAAAATATTTTAGAATTAATTGAAAGGCTAAAAAATGTAGAGCTTAAATGGGTTTTTGTATCAATGATTTTTGGCGCAATTGCAATAATAAGTAGAGGTCTAAGATGGACCTTTATGATTCAATCTTTAGGATACAAAAGCTCGGCTATAAATAGTGTTAGCGCAGTTGCAATTGGCTATTTATCTAATATTATTGTTCCTAGAGCAGGAGAGATAACAAGATGTACAACGATAACTAAAGTAGAGAAAACACCATTTGATAAATTATTTGGAACAATTATTTTAGAAAGGATTATCGATTTACTAATACTTTGCTTAATGATTGGTTTAACATTTGTTTTTCAATTTAATAATATAAGCAACTTTTTTAATAACGTACTTTCATCTAAAGAAAGTAATTCTATTCTTATAGTTATTTTAAGTATTATCCTATCATCCATAATCATATCATATCTTTTTAAAGATCAGATAAAAAAATCCGCTTTATTTCTCAAATTAGCTAAAGCATTAGATGGATTAAAAGAAGGGCTAACAAGCTACAATAGTATATCAAACAAATCAGCCTTTTGGATACACACAGTTATTATTTGGTTAATGTATATTCTAATGACATATGTATGTTTTTTTGCAATTGAAGAAACAAAACACCTCGATATTGGTGATGGTTTTTATATGCTGGTAATTGGTGGTCTTGGAATGATTGTTCCAACTCAAGGGGGAATTGGCTCTTATCATATGGCCGCAAAAATAGGTCTAATAACTTTAGGAATAAGTGCTCAACCAGCTCTTATGTTTGCCTTCACTGTTCATACAGCTCAAACCTTAATGACAATATGTTTTGGTTTATTGTCTTTCTTAATAATTATATTTTCAGTAAAAAAATGACGAACCTAAAACTATTAAACAATAAAATAATTTCATCAGAATTAATTTTAAATAAAGTCAAAGCCTGGAAAAAAAATAATCAAAAAATAGTTTTTACTAATGGATGTTTTGATATAATTCATCTTGGACATATTGAGCTTTTAGCTAAAGCTGGTGATTTAGGTGATAAATTGATTATTGGCATTAATTCTGATTTATCTATTAAATCGCTAAAGGGGGAAGAAAGACCAGTCTTAGATGTAAAATCTAGATCAATGATAATTGCCGCTTTAAATTTTGTTGATGCAGTTGTGGTATTTGAAGAGTTAACTCCTTTAGAAATTATTAAAAAAATTCAGCCAGAAATTATTGTTAAAGGTGGAGATTACGATGAAGATGATGTTGTAGGTAAAAATTTTATATCAAAGTATGATGGATCGGTTATTATACTACCTTTAACAAAAGGGTTTTCTACAACTAGTATTCTAAATAAAATAGAAAATGAGTAAGAAGCATTCAATATTCTATTGCCAAAACTGTGGAAGCCAATCGAGTAAATGGCTTGGCAAATGTCCCTCTTGCAATGAATGGAATTCATTCGTTGAAGAACATGTCACAAAAAAAACTAATCTTAAAGAAGGATATATAAGCTCTAAGATTAATCATCCAAAATTAATAAGCGAAATTGATTATAGTAATGAAAAAAGAATCGTTACAAATGATAAAGAGCTAAATAGAGTGCTTGGAGGAGGTATTGTTCCTGGTTCTTTAATACTTCTTGGGGGAGATCCAGGGATAGGCAAATCTACCCTTTTACTACAATTTGCCTTAAGCTCAAAAGCAAAGAAAATCCTTTATGTTTCAGGTGAGGAAAGTGAGAAACAAATAAAGATGAGAGCAGAAAGGATTAATCAAGATTCTAATCATTGTTTCATATTAACTGAAACCTCAACTAATAATATTTTCAAAGAAATAGAAAAGCTTCAGCCTGATATTCTGGTAATTGATTCTATACAAACAATTCACACCTCCAGCTTAGAATCTACACCGGGGAGTGTATCTCAAATTAGAGAATGTACCTCAGAGTTAATAAAGTTTGCTAAAGAAACTGGTACAGCTGTGTTTCTAATTGGACATATTAATAAAGATGGTGCTATTGCAGGACCTAAAGTATTAGAACATATGGTTGACACTGTATTGCAATTTGAGGGTGATCGAAATTATATATATCGAATACTAAGAACAGTGAAGAATAGATTTGGATCTGCATCAGAATTAGGGGTCTATGAAATGACTCAAGATGGATTAAGAGAAGTCAGCAACCCTTCAGAAATATTAATTTCTGAAAGAGACTCTCCTACTAGTGGTGTTGGAATTGCAGCAACTATAGAAGGAGCAAGACCATTATTAGTAGAGATACAATCACTCGTTAGTACTGCGGTTTACGGAAACCCTCAACGATCAGCTACAGGTTTTGACACTAAAAGAATGAATATGCTGCTTGCTGTATTAGAAAAAAGATGTGGATTTAAACTTGGGGCTAAAGATGTTTTTTTAAATATAACAGGTGGTATAAAAATTAATGATACCGCTATCGATTTAGCTGTGGTTTGCTCTATACTTTCTTCCGATCAAGACATATCGCTAGATACACTTGTATGCTTTGCAGGTGAAATTGGACTTTCTGGAGAAATTAGAGCTGTTAATAGAATTGAAAATAGAATCAAGGAAGCTGAAAAATTAGGTTATAAAAAAATTATAATTTCTAAATATAATAAATTAGGAGGAGCAAAATTTAATATAGAGGTTCAGAAATTTGGGAAAATAGAAGAGCTATTTAGAATTCTTTTTTAACATTATATCAATATTTGTGCTGTGTGTTCTTTTGTCTTAACCTTTATAATAATATCTTCAATAACTCCATCTTCGTCAATAATAAATGTTGTTCTGTTAATGCCATAGTATTCTTTGCCCATAAATTTCTTTAACCCCCAAACACCATAGCTCTTTAAAACTTCTTTTGACTCATCAGATATCAAATCAAATGGAAGTTTATGCTTTTCTATAAATTTCAAATGCCTTTCAGGGCTATCTGCTGAACAACCTAAAACAACATAACCTGCTTCAATTAATCTATTATAATTATCTCTCAAATCACATGATTGCACAGTGCAGCCGGGAGTCATGTCTTTAGGGTAAAAATAAAGTACAATTTTCTTTCCTTTAAAATGTTTTAAGCTAATAGCTTTTCCATTTTGATTTATAGAATTAATCAATGGTGCAATATCTCCTTTTTTTAAATGTGTCATTTTATTTTATTTATAAAGTTCCTCTTCTTGCCTGTTCTGCTTCAATACATTCAAACAATGCCTTAAAGTTTCCTTTCCCAAAAGACTGAGCTCCTCTTCTTTGAATTATCTCAAAAAACAATGTTGGTCTATCTGTAAAAGGTTTAGTGAAAATTTGAAGCAAATACCCTTCATCATCTCTATCAACAAGTATACCGTGTTCTTTTAAGACTTTCATGTCTTCGATGATTTCCCCTACTCTATCTCCAACAGTATCATAATACGAATTTGGGATAATTAAAAACTCAACTCCTCTTGCTTTCATCTGAGTAACTGTTTTAACAATATCATTAGTAGCTACAGCAATATGTTGGCATCCAGGACCATTATAGAAATCTAGATATTCTTCGATTTGAGATTTTTTTAAACCCTCAGCAGGTTCATTAATTGGAAACTTTACTCGACCATTTCCATTAGTCATCACTTTACTCATCAGAGCAGTATATTGAGTAGATATATCTTTGTCATCAAAGGTTATAAGGTTAGCAAACCCCATAGTTTCATTATAGAATTTTTCCCACTTGTTCATCTCTCCCCAATCTACATTAGCTACCATATGGTCTATATACCTTAAGCCACAATCTTTAGGGCTATACTGCGACTCCCATTTTTGAAATCCTGGTAAGAAAACACCATTATAATTTTTACGCTCTACAAAAACATGTACTGTGTCTCCATATATTTTTATTCCTGATTTCACAACCTTACCAAATTTATCTTCAGTTTCAATAGGCTCTAAATATGACTCTGCACCTCTACTTGTTGTTTCTTCCCAAGCACTTCTGGCATCATCAACCCATAATGCAATTACTTTAACACCATCACCATGTTTAACTATATGGTCTGTAATATCAGAATCATCATTATTCAAAGGAGAGGTGAATACTAAACGTATCTTGTCTTGGATTACTACATATGAGGTTTTATCTTTAACACCTGTTTCTAGTCCAGAATACGCTAATGACTGAAACCCCAATGCTGTTTTATAATACATTGCAGCTTGTTTAGCATTTCCAACGTAAAATTCTATGTAATCTGTTCCAAGTAGCGGAAGGAAATCCTTAGCATCTGGAAAGATTTTTTCCAGATTATACTTAGTTTCATTAATTTTATTTAGATCTTCTCTCATTTTATTATATCCAAGATTTATGATATTTACCATCTGATAATTCAATTGCTGCCTTAGTTAGCTTTAGTGGAGCAAAGGTATCAACCATTACAGCTAACTCATCAGTTTGTTTTTTCCCTATACTTCTTTCTGCAGCTCCAGGGTGAGGGCCATGTGGAATTCCTGCTGGATGTAATGAAATGAACCCTTGATCAACATGATTTCTACTCATAAAATCTCCAGCTACATAATATAAAACCTCATCTGAATCGATATTAGAATGATTATAAGGAGCTGGTATTGATTCGGGATGATAATCATACATCCTTGGACAGAATGAGCAAATTACAAATCTTGAGGTCTCAAAAGTCTGATGAACAGGAGGGGGTTGATGAATTCTTCCAGTAATAGGCTCAAAATCATGAATAGAAAAAGCATATGGATAGTTATAACCATCAAAACCAACTACATCAAAAGGGTGAGAAGCATATGTATATTCATGAATCATATGTTCTTTCTTAATTTTAATAATAAATTCACCTAATTCGTCATGAGTCTCTAATGCTTCAGGCACTCTAATATCTCTTTCACAATAAGGAGAATTTTCAAGCATCTGACCAAAATAATTTCTATATCTTTTTGGAGTATAAACAGGCGTATAAGACTCAACAATAAATAATCTATTCTCTCCTTTATTAAATTTTAACGCATAAATCATACCTCGAGGAATTACTAAATAATCTCCTGGAGAAAACTTTATATTTCCTACAAAACTTCTTAAAACACCAGACCCTTTATGAACAAAAATTACTTCATCACCATCAGTGTTTTTATAAAAATAGTTTTCTTCAAGATTCGTTGGTGAAGATAGAGATATGTTAAGATCGTTATTAAGCATTAAAGATATTCTACTTTTAAGATGATCTGCAACTTTAGGAACATCAAACCCTTTGATTAAATATGCTTTTAAATTTTTATCTACTGCAATTTCCGGCTCAACCGAATAAGCAGGTTTAATTGATTTAACCTGAGTTGGGGGATGCAAATGATATAGTAGTGATGACATACCATCAAAACCTATCGTTCCAAATAATTCTTCATGATGAATATTTCCATCTTTTTTTCGAAAAACTGTATGTCTTTTATGAGGTATTTTTCCTAATGTATGATATCTAGGCATAATATTTTTATTTATACAAATATAATATATCTGTAGACAAACAAAAGCAAAGTAATTTTATTACACAAAATTAAAAATATTAGCTTTGCAAGTAGATGATATTAAGTACATATAAAATAGCTAATAGCCAACAAGAGTTAATTGGTTTTTTAGATAAGGATCTAATTGTAAATTTAAATAGTGCTTTTGGTAATATTTCTTTAATTGAGCTTATTCAAATTCCCAAATGGAAAGAAGTAGTTAAAAAAGAATTTAAAAAAGGTAAATTAAAAACTCAACAATTAAATGAAGTTACTATTTTATCGCCTATTCCCAAACCTAACTCTTTTAGAGATGCATATGCCTTTAGGCAACATGTAGAAACATCTAGACGAAACAGGGGAGCTAAAATGATTAAAGAATTTGATCAATTTCCAGTTTTTTATTTCAGCAACCATAATTCAATACATGGGCCCAGTGAAGATGTTTGTTGTATGCCTAGTCATTTTAATAAATTAGATTATGAATTAGAAATTGCTATTCTTATAGGATTAAAAGGATCTAATATACTTGCAAAAGATGCTGAAAAATATATTGCGGGATTTATGATTCTAAATGATTTAAGCTCAAGAGATATTCAGATGCAAGAAATGAAATTAAACTTAGGCCCAGCTAAAGGAAAGGATTTTGCATCAGTACTTGGACCATATTTAGTTACTCCTGATGAAATTTCAAGTTATCTGATTCCAAACACAGAAAATAAAGGAAATAGATATAATCTTAAAATGTCTTGCTATGTAAATGGAGAGTTGTTTTCAGAAGGCAACAGCAAAGATATGAATTGGACATTTGGACAAATTATCGAAAGAGCTTCGTATGGTGTCACATTATATCCAGGAGATATCATAGGCTCTGGCACTGTTGGTACTGGATGTCTTCTAGAAATAAATGGAAGCCAGAAACTTGCCAATCCTAATTATAAAGAAAAATGGTTAAAAGAAGGAGATGTTATCGAAATGGAAGTTGATGGTCTTGGAAAAATTTCAAATAAAATTATCGCACATAATTCTAACTATTCAATTATTTAAATATGAAAGAAATAGATGTAAATGCAATTAGCACTAACGAGCTTTATAAATATTTAACTTCTTCAATTACCCCTAGACCAATTGCGCTAGTTAGCTCTATTGACAGTGAAGGTAATAGTAATTTAAGTCCTTTTTCATTTTTTAATGTTTTTTCTATTAAGCCCCCAATTTTAATCTTTTCTCCGGTTAATAGAGTAAAAGATAATACTAAAAAAGACACTCTTAACAATATTAGCCAAGTAAAAGAATGTGTAATAGCGCTAGTAAATCAAAAAATTGCACAACAAGTCTCTTTAGCATCAAGTGGTTATTCTCCCGATGAAGATGAATTTACAAAAGCAGGTTTTAGTAAAATTAACGCAAAATGTGTAAAACCATATCTCATAAAAGAATCTCCTATTAATTTTGAGTGTAAAGTAAATAAGATAACTAAATTAGGTGATGAAGGTGGTGCTGGGAACTTAGTTATATGTGAAGTACTAAAGATACACATTAAAGAAAATATTTTAGATGAACAAGGGAATATAGACCCCTTAAAATTAGATATTGTTTCAAGATTAGGCTCTAATTGGTATGGAAAAACTATTGAGAAAAGCCTTTACGAAATAACTAAGCCCATATCAAGAATTGGTATTGGTATAGATAATTTACCTGAAGATATTTTAACCAGCAAAATACTTTCTGGAAGTGAGCTAGCTATACTTGCATCAATTGAATCTATTCCAAACGAAAAAAACAATATAACTTCACCATTAAAAAGAGAAGAAAAACATATTTTAGCAAAAAAATTGCTTTCAGAAGGAAAAGCAATTGAAGCTTGGCAGATATTAATTTAATAAAAAAATAAGACTATGAAATTTGAATTACCAAAACTTGAATATGCATATGATGCATTAGAACCTAATATAGATGCTAAAACAATGGAAATTCATCATTCAAAACATCATAATGGGTATACAAATAATCTAAATAATGCTGTAGAAGGAACAGATCTAGAAGGTAAAACTATTGAAGAGATATGTAAATCTGATAATCTTAGTGGTGCAGTTAGAAATAATGGCGGAGGTTTTTTTAACCATAGACTTTTCTGGCAAATTATGACTCCTAATGGTGGTGGAGAACCTACAAATGAAGTGGGAAATGCAATAGCAACTAAGTATGGAGGATTTGACAATTTTAAATCAGAATTCTCAAAAGCTGCTGCAACAAGATTTGGTTCGGGATGGGCGTGGTTATGCCTGAAAAATGGAGAGTTATCAATTTGCTCAACACCAAATCAAGATAATCCATTAATGCAAGAAGGATGTGGAGGAACTCCTGTTCTATGCCTTGATGTATGGGAACATGCTTACTACTTAAATTACCAAAATAGACGTCCTGACTATATTAACTCTTTTTTTAATGTGATAAACTGGGAGAAAGTTAATAAGCTATATTTAGAGGCTTTATAATATTTTTATAAATTTGCGCATCTTAAATTAAACAATCAAAAACATGAAAAATATAATTACACTAATCACTTTATTTAGTTTTTTATTAATAGGAAACTATTCTATACAAGCACAGTCAGATAGTCTTGGGGACACAACAAGTATAGAACAAGTTGAATCAATGGAAAGCTCAGAAGACTACTCTACAAATGTAGAAACTGTAACTGAGTCAGCATCATTCCACCAAATTATAAAACAAAAATTTATTGAGGGAGGTCCTGGTTTTATGGGAATTGTATTGCTATGTTTAATTCTAGGATTAGCACTTGCTATTGAAAGAATAATATATTTAAATCTTGCAACTACTGACACAGAAAAACTTTTAAATGGGGTAGAAAATGCTATGAAAAATGGAGGTGTAGATGCAGCTAAAGAAGTTTGTAGAAATACAAAAGGTCCTGTTGCTTCTATATTTTACCAAGGTTTAGATAGATCAAATGAAGGAATAGATATGGTTGAAAAATCTATTATCTCTTACGGAAGTGTTCAATTAGGATTACTTGAAAAAGGGTTATCTTGGATTTCGTTATTTATTGCTCTTGCACCGATGCTTGGATTTATGGGTACTGTGATAGGAATGATTGGAGCTTTTGATGCTATTGAGGCTGCTGGAGATATTTCCCCATCATTAGTTGCCGGAGGTATTAAGGTTGCGCTACTTACAACTGTCTTTGGACTAATAGTTGCTATGATTTTACAGATCTTCTATAACTATTTAATTGCAAAAGTTGACTCAATAACTAATTCTATGGAAGATGCTTCAATCTCACTAATTGATTTATTAGTTAAAAACAAATAAGTATGGATAATTTAATCAATATAGGTATTATCATTACATATGTAATGATAGGTTTTGCAACAGCTACCACTTTAATATTTGGAGTTAAAAAAATGCTTTCAAATACTAAGAATGCTAAAAAAACTCTTTATACAATTCTAGGATTAGTACTTGTATGTCTAGTATCATACTTAATAGCATCGGACGAAGTACTTCAGTCATATGAAAAATATAAAATAAGCACCTCACAGTCAAAAAATGTAGGTATGGGATTATTAATGTTTTACATTTTAGGTTCTTTAGCTATTGCATCAATTTTGTACGCTGAGCTTTCAAAAGTATTTAGTAAATAATGGCTAGTAAGAGGAGAGGATTACCCGAGATTAATGCTGGTTCCATGGCTGATATTGCCTTCTTACTTTTAATCTTCTTTCTAGTAACAACAACAATGGATATAGATACTGGAATAGCTAGAAAGCTTCCGCCAATGCCTGAAGAGGATCAGCCTGAAGATGATTCTCAAATAAATGCTAGAAATATATATGTAGTTTTAATTAATTCTAACAATCAATTATTAGTTGAGGGGGAATTAATGGATATATCACAGTTGAAAGATGGAGCCAAAAAATTTATTGATAATAATGGAGTCAGACAAGATCTTTCTGAAAATCCAGAAAAAGCTATTATTTCATTACAGAATGATAGAGGCACTTCTTATATGATGTATATAAGAGTACAAAACGAATTAGCAGCTGCTTATAATGAATTAAGAAATATCTCAGCACTTAATAAATTTGGAGAAAGATATATTGATCTTAATAAAACTGAGCAAAAAGAAATTAGAAAGATGTATCCACAGAAAATATCTGAGGCAGAACCAAAAAATATTGGAGGAAATTCATAATGAGTAAATTTAAAAAAAACGGGGGGAAAGGTATGCCAGCCATATCAACTGCATCATTACCAGATATTGTTTTTATGCTTTTATTCTTTTTTATGGTTACAACAGTCATGAGAGAAACAACATTATTTGTAACAGTTGTTACTCCTAAGGCTACTGAGATAAAAAAGATGGAGAAAAAATCACTTGTTAGCTATATCTACATTGGATCACCAGTTAAAAGAATGCAAAATTCATATGGAACTTCTGCAAGAATTCAATTAAATGATGCTTTTGCTGATGTTGGTGAAATTCAAGAATTTATTGCAACTGAAAGAGAAGCTAAAGATGAAAAAGAAGTTCCTTATATGACAACATCAATAAAAGCTGATGAAACAGTAAAAATGGGAATTATTACTGATGTAAAACAAGAATTAAGAAAAGCCAATGCATTAAAAATTAATTATTCAACTCGAAAGGGGGCTTACTAACAATTTACCATCTTGTGCATAAATTCAAAGATTAACAATTACTGTTAATCTTTTTTTATTAGTGAATTTTTATAGAAAATAAACATCAACATCATTACAGCGAAAAAACTAAAAATAGCAGTTGAAAAACTTATATTGGTAGTCTCATTTGCACTAGAAAAACCAAGTTGCTGTAATGTATTAGATGATTTAAAAAATGGATATGAAAAAATAATAGCCATAGTATTATTAATAAAATGAGCAATAATAGGAATCCATAATGATTGACTCCAATAAAAAAGATAACCAAGAATGACACCTAAAAAAAATCTAGGTAAAAGCCCATCAAGATGGAAATGTATCGCGCTAAATAATAAAGCTGTTATAAATATCGAAATATGTATTTCGCCAATTTTCTTAAATAACGATTTTTGAAGTAACCCTCTAAACAAAAGTTCTTCTCCAAAAGCCGGAATAATTGCCATAACTATAATATTAAACAATAAGTCCCAGTATGTATTCATATTTAAAAATGCTAAAATAATTTCTTCAGAATTCATATCATACTTTGACATCCATGCAGGAAAATTAATTGACATATTCCATTCTAATAAAAATGACACTATTGGTGTAACTAAAATCATGATAGCAACAACTATTAAAGCAGATTGTCTATTAACTGATCTTTTAAAATTAAAATCAAAGCCTATTATATATCCATAAATGAGTATTGGAGTTATGAATGTTCCAATAGCATTGAAAAACTGAACAAATTTCATAATATTAATAGATAAACTTGAAGAAAGGTCATATGAAAAAAACATATTAAACCCATCGTGAATAGATAAAGAAACAATTAATAAAGCAAGTAAATTATGTAAAATAAAAGAAGAAAAAATCAATATAAATAATATTGAGATTTTTGAATATAGATGTGTATTAGAAAAAGAGCCCTTTAAATTCAATATTATTATTTTAGCGAATAATTATGGGTGTAAAGATAGGAAATATTGATATAGGAGAGTTCCCTCTTCTACTAGCTCCAATGGAAGATGTAAGCGACCCTCCATTTAGAGCTCTCTGCAAGCAAAATGGTGCAGATGTTATGTATACAGAATTCATTTCTTCAGAAGGTTTAATAAGAGATGCATTTAAAAGCACTCAAAAATTGGATATTTATGATTTTGAGAGACCAATTGGAATTCAAATATTTGGAAATGAAATATCATCAATGCGACAAGCAACTGAAATCTGTGCAAAAGAAAAACCAGAATTCATTGATATTAATTATGGTTGTCCGGTAAAGAAGGTTGCCAATAAAGGTGCTGGCGCAGGAATCTTAAGGGATATCCCTAAAATGATATCCATGACTAAAGAGATTGTACGATCAACAAACCTTCCTGTAACAGTAAAAACAAGACTTGGCTGGGATGAAAATTCAAAATATATCGTGGAAGTTGCCGAGAGACTACAAGATGTTGGTATAAAAGCAATATCAATACATGGTAGAACTAGAAAGCAAATGTACAAGGGTGAGGCTGATTGGACATTAATAGGCGAGGTAAAAAATAATCCAAAAATGATAATACCAGTATTTGGAAATGGAGATGTTGATACTCCAGAAAAAGTAAAAAGTGTAAAAGAAAGGTATGGTATTGATGGGGTTATGATTGGACGAGGTGCAATAGGTAATCCTTGGATATTTAAAGAGATTAAAAATTATTTAAAAACAAATACATTTTTAGAAAAACCTAATATTCAAGAAAGAGTAGATGTATGTAAACAACATCTAAAACATTCTATTACATGGAAGGGTGAAAGAGTTGGTATAGCTGAGATGAAAAGACATTATAGTAGTTACTTTAAAGCAATTCCAGATTTCAAACAATTTAGGACAAGGATGGTAACCTCTAATTCTGAGGCTGAGGTTTTAGAAATTCTAAATGAAGTTCAAAATAAATTTATATTATACTAGATCTTAGCTGTCTATCAACTATTATCCGTGATGGTAGCCAAGAAGCAATAACCCCAATACAAAATACTACTAGCTGCACTCTTATTACATCTTTAAATAAAACAACAACAGGATAAGAATCAATTACAAAACTCCCCTCTCCCATTGTAATTAATCCATATTTTTGCTGAATTAATGCTAGAAAAACACCAACAAACATTCCTATAAAACTTCCAGAGATTATTCCAAACATACTTTTGTAAAAAAAAATGTACTTAATTTTATTTTTATTTAAACCTAATCGAATTAAAGCTGATATATCGTTTTTCTTATCAATAATTAGCATAGTCAGAGAACCAATAATATTAAAAGAAGAAATAATCATAATAAAAAGCATAATTAAGAAGACTGCTAATTTTTCTGTATTAAGAATTTTATATAAAAAACCCTGCTGCTCAAATCTATTGCTAACAAGATATTTATCTCCCAATTTTTTCTGCAATTGATCTTGAATCTTGATCATGTCGTTTGAGTTAATTAATTTAATATCTATAGAAGATACAGTATTTTTCTTATTTATTAAACTTTGAACAAATGTGATTGGTGAAATTATATACTTCGAGTCTGCCTCTTGCTGAACTCCAAAAACACCTACAGGAGTTAAGGAAGACTTTTTAAAAGCTCGCTCCATTTGTAGTAGATTTTTATTTTCTCTATTAGGAAGATATATACTAATATTGTCAAAAACAGAACCAATGTTCATAGATAAATAATAAGCAATACCACGACCCACAATTGCTACATGATCATTTTTGTAGTCACTTAAATAATTACCACTTATTAAAAGAGAATCAAAATTTGTTAACTTCTGGAAATTATCATCAACACCTTTAATTGTTGCTATATATTGTTTGTTATTATATTCAACTAATACCTTTTCTTCTAGCATTAATGAAATAACATTGAGACCTTCTTGACCAGACACAATATCTAAGGGTTTTTTTTGATCAAAATTCCTTCCTTCTACAGTTGTTACCTTTAAATGAGGGTCAAATACATTATACATAGACAGTACCAGATCTTCAAATCCATTAAAAACTGATAAAACTAAAATTAGAGCTGCTGTACCTACAGCAATACCAAATTGAGAGATTAATGATACTAAGTGAACATAACCCTTTTCTTTCTTAGAAATAAAATAACGTTTAGCAATAAAAAAAGGTAGATTTATCATCTACATCTATTTTTTTAATAACACATTTATCTCTTCAGCATAGTCAGCAGAGTCATCAATAAAAAAATTTAATTCAGGAACAATTCTTAATTGGTTTTTTACTCTCTCTCCTAATTTTTTTCTAATAAATGAACGTTGCTTTTTTACTTTATCTAATGCATCAAGAGGTTCTTTGACAGGGAAAATACTCACATAGATATTTGCATATGCTAAATCGGGCGATATCCTTACAGCTGTCACGCTTATCATTATTGGTCCTAAAATATTGTTTGACTCCTTATTCAGGATTTGTGATAATTCTTTTAAAACTAAGCGAGATACCTTTTTTTGTCTTGTTGATTCCATATTAGCAAAAATAAGCAATCCTTTCATATCTTTGTGCTATGCATTTCTTTCTAAAAATATTGAAATATATAAAACCTTATAGTGTATATGTATGTTTTAATATACTTTCAAACATCCTTAGCGTTCTATTTTCATTGTTTTCAATAACGATGGTTATTCCATTTCTTGGAATTTTATTTGGAACACAAGAAAAGGTATCTCAAGCTCAAGCGTTAGCTTTTAATGCAAGCTCAATTAAAGATAATTTCTATTTTATAATAAGTAAAACCATTAATAGTAAGGGTGAAACTGAGGCGTTAATGTTTATCTGTATTTTAGTATTAGCTATGTTTTTTTTTAAAAATCTATTTAGATATTTAGCACTATTTTTTCTCACTCCAATTAGAAATGGAATTATACATGATATTAGGATGGATTTACAAAAAAAAATTATTTCTCTCCCATTATCATTTATTGGAACAAAAAGAAGAGGAGATTTAACTTCTAGAATGACTTCAGATTTAGTTGAAATTGAATGGTCTATAATGGGGACTTTAGAAATGGTTTTTAAAGACCCCATAAATATATTAGTGTTTCTCTCAACTTTAATATTTATTAGTCCTTCATTAACTGTATTTGTAATTATTTTATTTCCATTAGCAGGTATTCTAATTGGATATATTGGTAAAAATTTAAAAAGTTCTTCTAAAAAAGGTCAAGATAAGTTAGCGCTCATAATGTCAATTATTGATGAAAATATATTTGGCATCAGGATTATAAAAGCATTTAACGCTGAGAAGTTTATTAATTCTAAATTCAGAAAAACAAGTGAGGAATATAAGAAAATCATGACTGGCGTTCTTAGAAAGAAAGATTTATCATCTCCTATGAGCGAGCTTCTGAGCACAATTGTTATGGTTATAGTGATGTGGTTTGGCGGCCAACTTGTATTAGCAGAAACTGCAACTCTTTCACCTCAAGAGTTTATTGGATATATACTAATATTCTCACAAATCATCCCACCTGTCAAATCACTTACTACTTCATATTATTTTATACAAAAAGGTAGCGCAGCTGCAGAAAGAGTATATGAAATACTTAATACAGAGAACACAATAAAGAACAGTAATAATCCACGGAATATTTTTAAAATTAATGACACTATTTCTTTTAATATTAAATCTTTTAAATATGAAAACAACGATGTCTTAAAAAATATAAATTTTAATATTAATAAAGGTAAAAAAATAGCACTTGTTGGTCAATCTGGAGGTGGAAAATCAACAATTACCGATCTATTGGCAAGATTCTATGATGTTAACGATGGTCAAATCACAATAGATGGAATTAATATTAAAGATCTTGAACTCGACAATTTAAGAAGCTTAATGGGAATTGTTAGTCAAGAGTCTATTTTATTTAATGACACTATTTATAATAACATTAAAATTGGGAATTTAGAAGCAACTGAAAAAGATATTATTAATGCAGCAAAGGCAGCCTATGCACATGAGTTTATTTTAAATTGTGAGGATGGTTATAATACTAATATTGGAAATTCTGGAGAAAAACTCTCAGGTGGAGAAAAACAAAGAATAAGTATTGCTAGAGCAATTTTAAAAAATCCACAAATCTTAATATTAGATGAGGCTACATCTTCATTAGATTCTGAATCTGAAAAACTTGTTCAGAATGCACTTGCAAATCTGATGCAATCTAGAACGACTTTGGTTATTGCTCATAGATTATCAACAATAGAAAATGCTGATTCAATCATCGTATTAAATAATGGGGTAATTACTGAAAAAGGAAGTCATAAAGAGTTAATTAATAAAAACGGTGACTACAAAAAACTCTATGATTTACAAAGTATTAATAATTAATACAGAAAATTATTATAAGGATAACGCTTTACATGTAGATCTTTAATTCTATCATACAGTATATCTTTTAAGCTATCAAAATTTGTTTTATCTAGAGCTGATATAAATATACTCTCAACTTCTAAATTATTCATCCATGTATTTTTTAAATACTCTAAAGATCTATTTTCTTTTTTAAATTCTGTAAGATCATCTTCATCTTTTAGAATGAAGCTATAAGCGTCAATCTTATTAAAAACTAAAATAGTTGGTTTATTTTCAGCTCCAATTTCTGCAATTGTCTTGTTTACAATATCAATTTGGTCCTCAAAACTTGGATTAGAAATATCAACAATATGTATTAATAAGTCAGATTCTCTTACCTCATCAAGAGTAGATTTAAAAGATTCAACTAATTGATGGGGGAGTTTTCTAATAAAACCAACAGTATCAGAAAGTAAAAAAGGTAAGTTTTGAATTACGACTTTCCTTACAGTAGTATCAAGTGTCGCGAAAAGCTTATTCTCAGCAAATATTTCAGACTTAGAGAGTTTATTCATTAATGTTGACTTTCCAGCATTAGTATATCCAACAAGAGCAACACGAATCATATCAGCTCTACCCTTCCTTCTAGTTAGGCTTTGTTTATCAATTTTATCTAATTTATTCTTTAATAGTGCTATTTTATCTTTAATAATTCGCCTGTCTGTTTCTATTTGAGTTTCTCCTGGACCTCTCATACCTATACCGCCCTTTTGTCTTTCTAAATGTGTCCACATTCTTGTTAATCTAGGCAATAAATATTCATATTGAGCAAGCTCTACTTGAGTTCTAGCTTGTGCAGTCTGTGCTCGTGAGGCAAAAATATCTAAGATTAAATTACTTCTATCTAGTATTTTACATTCTAAAAAAATCTTTTCAATATTTCTAATTTGTGATGGAGTAAGTTCATCATCAAAAATTATTATATCAATACATTCTTCCTCAACATATTTCCTAACCTCCTCTATTTTACCTTTACCTAAAAAAGTTTTATTATCAGGATGTTTTAATTTTTGAGTAAAATTTCTAATCGGTATTGCTCCAGCAGTTTTTGCAAGGAATGACAATTCATCAAGATATTCATAAACTTGTTCTGCTTTTAGATCAGGAGTTATTAAGCCAATTAAAATTGCTTTCTCCTTCATAATTTAAATATTAAAAAATTTATGATTTTTTTCTATTTGAAATAAAACTTCTAATAAATACAATTAAAGCCATCAAAGAAGTAAAGCTCATTGCGATAACTCTAAATAATCCAGTCCCTCCTTGCTCAATAGAAATAGGAAGTCTTTTTCCTACTAATGCAATGAAAATTAATAAAGTCACGACAACAGCAATATGAGCAACTAATTTACTGTTATTTTTAACACCCTTATGACATAACAATAAAACAAACCCAAAAACAACAGGTATTAAAGCAGTCCAGTGCTCAAATGAGG